>NZ_JBEXNM010000012.1:0-170763 GCF_040611095.1 Streptomyces sp. NPDC003077
TCCGCCGGGGGGCCCCGGGGGTACCCCCCCCCCCGGCCCCCGCCCGCGTTCCCGGGAGCCCGCGCGGGGCTCCCGGAGCGCGAGGCCCGTACGGAATCCCGGAGCGGCCCGACCCGACGCGCGGGAAACCGCCCGCCCCGGGCCGGGTTCGCTCGCGCATACGGGAGAATGGGGCCATGAGTCTGTTCCGCGACGACGGCATCGTGCTGCGCACCCAGAAGCTGGGCGAGGCGGACCGGATCATCACCTTCCTCACGCGCGGCCACGGCCGGGTGCGCGCGGTGGCGCGCGGGGTGCGGCGGACGAAGTCCAAGTTCGGGGCGCGGCTGGAGCCGTTCTCCCACGTCGACGTGCAGTTCTTCGCGCGGGGCGGGGAGCTGGTCGGGCGCGGGCTGCCGCTGTGCACGCAGAGTGAGACGATCGCGGCCTACGGTGGCGGCATCGTGCGGGACTACGCCCGGTACACCGCCGGCACGGCCATGCTGGAGACCGCCGAGCGGTTCACCGACCACGAGGGCGAGCCCGCCGTGCAGCAGTACCTGCTGCTGGTGGGCGGGCTGCGGACCCTGGCGCGCGGCGAGCACGCGCCGCACCTGGTGCTGGACGCGTTCCTGCTGCGCTCGCTCGCGGTGAACGGTTACGCGCCCAGCTTCGACGACTGCGCGAAGTGCGGCCTCCCCGGGCCCAACCGTTTCTTCTCCGTCGGATCGGGCGGCGTGGTGTGCGGTGACTGCCGCGTCCCCGGAAGCGTCGTACCCTCCTCCGAGGCGATCGGACTGCTGAGCGCGCTGCTCACCGGCGACTGGGCGACCGCGGATGCCTGCGAGCCCCGGCACGTACGGGAGGGCAACGGGCTCGTGGCGGCCTATCTGCACTGGCATCTGGAGCGCGGCCTGCGCTCGCTGCGGTACGTGGAGCAGTGACGGCGGCGGGCCACTGCCACCGGCGACAACCATCACAGAACAGAACAGGCACAGAGGAGACGTGGGGCGCATGGCACGACGCGGGTTTCTGGGGCGCAACCGACGCGAGTACGAGACGCCCGAACCGCACCCTTCCGGCGCGCGTCCGCCGAAGATCCCGGGCGAACTGATCCCGAACCACGTCGCGATCGTCATGGACGGCAACGGCCGGTGGGCCAAGCAGCGCGGCCTGCCGCGCACCGAGGGGCACAAGGTCGGCGAGGGCGTCGTCATGGACGTGCTCAAGGGCTGCATCGAAATGGGCGTCAAGAACCTGTCGCTCTACGCCTTTTCCACCGAGAACTGGAAGCGTTCGCCGGAAGAGGTGCGCTTCCTGATGAACTTCAACCGGGACGTCATCCGGCGCCGCCGCGACGAAATGGACGCGCTGGGCATTCGCATCCGCTGGGTCGGCCGGATGCCCAAGCTGTGGAAGTCCGTGGTGCAGGAACTCCAGATCGCGCAGGAGCAGACCACCGAGAACGACGCCATGACGCTGTATTTCTGCGTCAATTACGGCGGCCGGGCCGAGATCGCGGACGCGGCGGCGGCGATCGCCGCGGACGTGCGGGCCGGGAAGCTGGACCCGGCGAAGGTGACCGAGAAGACGGTCGCGAAGTACATGTACTACCCGGACATGCCGGACGTGGACCTGTTCGTGCGGCCGTCGGGCGAGCAGCGCACGTCGAATTACCTGATCTGGCAGAGCGCGTACGCGGAGATGGTGTTCCAGGACATTCTCTGGCCGGACTTCGACCGGCGGAACCTGTGGGACGCCTGCCTGGAATACGCCCAGCGCGACCGCCGCTTCGGCGCGGCTCCGGCGGGCGACCCGGCGGTGGCGCAGTAGACGAAACGGGTGGCGGTTTCCCCCGCACGTGAGTCGTGTACGGGAAACCGCCACCCGGACGGAAATCGGTACCGAAAAGGAAATCGAAACGGGACGGAAATCAGGGCGCGCCCCGTCTCGTCACGACGACTCCGCGGCCTTCGCGCAGTCGCCGCAGGTGCCGAAGATCTCGATGGTGTGCGCGACGTCCTGGAAGCCGTGCTCGGCGGCGATCTGGTCGGCCCACTTCTCCACGGCCGGGCCCTCCACCTCGACGGCCTTGCCGCACGTCCGGCACACCAGATGGTGGTGGTGGTCCTCGGTGCTGCACCGGCGGTAGACGGCCTCGCCCTCGGTGGTCCGCAGCACATCGACCTCGCCGGCGTCGGCCAGGGACTGCAAGGTCCGGTAGACGGTGGTCAGCCCCACCGAGTCCCCCCGGTGTTTGAGCATGTCGTGCAGTTCCTGCGCGCTGCGGAACTCGTCCACCTCGTCGAGTGCCGCAGCCACGGCGGCCCGCTGCCGCGTCGACCGGCCGCGCACCGGAGATCCCGCGCTCGTCGCCACCGTTGCCTCCCTAGGAATTCGGGATGTCCCCCTGCCCATGCGTCCGGCCATTGTGCCAGGAAATGACCGGAACCCGGGTGGGCCGCTTACCACTCCCGTCACATTCGGCGCGATGGTCACGGTTGTCCGGCTGCCGACGGTGCGGTGGCCCGGCCCGCCCGGACGCCGGGCGGGCCCCGGGTCTCCCCGCGCGCCGGGTGGCGTCCGGGGCCCCGTCAGACGCCGACGTCGTCCATGGCGGCGCGGCTGCCGGGGACCTCCAGGGTGCACCGGTCGGGGGCCGCGGCGGCGCTCTTCGCCCGTTTTCTCGCCAGCGGCGCGGCGAGCAGGGACATCAGGGCGAAGACCGCGATGGCCAGCAGCACGATGCTGGCGCCCGGCGGCACGTCCGCGTAGAAGGACACGACCGTGCCGGAGAGGGTGACGAGCACGCCGATGCCGATGGCGAGGGCGAGCGTCATCGCGAACCCGCGGGTGGCCTGCTGCGCCGCCGCGACCGGCACCACCAGCAGCGCGCTGACCAGCAGCAGCCCCACCGCGCGCATCGCGACGGTGACGGTGACCGCGGCGGTGACCGCGAGCAGCAGGTTCAGGGCGCGCACCGGCAGGCCGGTGACCCGGGCGAACTCCTCGTCCTGGCAGACGGCGAACAACTGGCGGCGCAGCCCGAGGGTGATCGCGATGACGAACGCGGCCAGGACGGCCGTGGTCACCACGTCCTCGGTGGAGACGCTGTTGAGCGACCCGAAGAGGTAGCTGCTCAGGTTGGCGGTGGAGCCGCCGGGCGCCAGGTTGATGATCATCACGCCGCCCGCCATGCCGCCGTAGAAGAGCATGGCGAGCGCGATGTCGCCGCGCGCCTTCCCGTAGGAACGGACGAGTTCCATGATCACGGCGCCGAGCGCGGCGACCAGAACGGCCATCCACACCCGCGACGTCTGGAGCAGGAAGCCCAGGGCGACGCCGGTGAGGGCGACGTGGCCGATGCCGTCGCCCATGATCGCCTGGCGGCGCTGCACCAGGTAGATGCCGACGGCGGGGGCGGCGACGCCGACCAGGAGGGCGGCCAGCAGCGCCCGCTGCATGAAGGCGTAGTTCAAGATGTCCATGTCAGGTCAGCAGTCCTGTCCGGACCGGCCCTGCGGCCTGGTCGGCGTGCGGGTGGACGTGGTCGTGGCCGGGGAGGGCATGCTGCCCGACGGCCTCGGGGGGCGGGCCGTCGTGCGTCACGCAGCCGTCGCGGAGCACCACCGCCCGGTCGATCAGCGGCTCCAGCGGGCCCAGCTCGTGCAGCACCAGTAGGACGGTCGCACCGGCCGCCACCTGGGCCCGCAGCGTGTCGGCCAGCACTTCCTGGCTGGCCAGGTCCACGCCGGCCATCGGCTCGTCCATGATCAGGAGTTCCGGGGAGGAGGCCAGCGCGCGGGCGATCAGCACCCGCTGGTGCTGGCCGCCGGAGAGCGCGTCCACCGCGTCCCGGGCCCGGTCGGCCATGCCGACCAGCTCCAGCGCCCGGTGGACCGCCGCGCGGTCCGCCCGCCCCGGCCACTTCAGCTTCGTGCGGGAGAGCAGCCCGGAGGCGACGATCTCGCGGACCGTCGCGGGCACCCCGCCGGCGGCGGTGGTGCGCTGCGGCACGTACCCGACGCGGTGCCAGTCCTTGAAGCGCCGCCGCGGCGTGCCGAACAGCTCCAGCTCACCGGCGGTCAGCGGGACCTGGCCGACGATCGAGCGGACGGCGGTGGACTTGCCGGAGCCGTTGGCCCCCAGCAGGGCCACCACTTCACCGCGGCGCACCTCCAGGTCCACCCCGCGCAGGACCGGGCGCGAGCCGAGGGCCGCGCGCGCCCCGCGCAGGGATATGACGGGTTCGGCGCCGTTGTGCGTATTCATGGTGGGTCCTTCCGTCACTTGGCGCCGAGCGCCTTCCGCAGGGCCGCGAGGTTGGACTCCATGACCTTGAGGTAGTCCGTCCCCTTGGAGTCGTCGGTGATCCCCTCGATCGGGTCCAGCACGTCCGTCTTGACGCCGATGTCCTTGGCGAGCGTCTTCGCCGTCGCCGGGCTGGTGAGCGTCTCGAAGAAGACGGTGCTGACGTGGTGGTCCTTGGCCAGCTTCTGGAGTTCCTTGACGCGGCTGCCGCTGACGTCGCCGGACTCGGGGTCCAGGCCGCTGATGGCCTCCTCGACCAGCCCGTAGCGCTCGGCGAGGTAGCCGAAGGCGGCGTGGGTGGTGATGAAGGTGTCCGAGGACTTGTTCTTCAGGCCGTCGCGGAACGTGGCGTCGAGGCCGTCGAGCTTCTTGACCAGGGCGTCGGTGTTCTTGGTGTAGTCGGCCTTGTGGCCGGGGTCCGCGTCGGCGAACGCCTTGCCCACGCCCTTGGCGACCTGAGCGAAACGGACGGGATCCAGCCAGATGTGCGGGTCGTTGCCGCCGGCTTCGTGGTCATGGCCGTGCTCGTCGTGCCCGGCTTCGTGGGCGTCCCCGGAGCCGTGGGCGTGGCCGTCCACCTCGTCGCCGTGCTTCTCCAGCGTCGTCAGGGAGGCGGCGTCCACGGTGTGGCGGACGCCGGACTGCTCCACGACGCCGTCCACGGCGGGCTGCAGGCCCTTGAGGTAGACGATCACGTCGGACTCGCCGAGGTCGGCGGTCTGCCGGGGGCTCAGCTCCAGGTCGTGCGGCTCGGTGCCGGGGGAGGTCAGGGTGGTGACGGCGACGTGGTTCCCGCCGATCTCCTTCGCCAGGAACTCCATTGGGTAGAACGACGCCGTCACCCGGAGCCTGCCGTCGTTCTTGCCGTCCGCCGCGTCGGTCGAGCAGGCGGACAGGACGGGGACGGCCAGGACGCTGAGCGCGGCGAGCGCCGCGGCGGGGAGGTGACGTCGTACGTTCATGACACTCATTTTCAACAAAACTGGAAACGATTGTCAATTAATCTGATGAGTGAGCTGCGCGACGAAGGGCGCGCCGATACCGATTTGGCCCGGGGGGTACGGCCGCCGGTAACCTGAGTCATTCGCTGTTCGTCGTCGTAATGAAGAGAGCACCGTGGCCGCCGACAAGATCGACACCATCGTCAGCCTGAGCAAGCGCCGTGGCTTTGTATACCCGTGCAGTGAGATCTACGGCGGCCAGCGGGCCGCCTGGGATTACGGCCCGCTCGGCGTCGAGCTCAAGGAGAACATCAAGCGCCAGTGGTGGCGCGCCATGGTCACCTCGCGTGACGACGTCGTGGGCATCGACTCGTCGGTGATCCTGGCCCCCGAGGTCTGGGTGGCCTCCGGTCACGTCGCCACCTTCACCGACCCGCTCACCGAGTGCACCTCCTGCCACAAGCGCTTCCGCGCGGACCACCTGGAAGAGGCGTACGAGGCCAAGCACGGCCGCCTGCCCGAGAACGGCCTCGCCGACGTCAACTGCCCCAACTGCGGCAACAAGGGCCAGTTCACCGAGCCGAAGCAGTTCTCCGGCCTGCTCTCCACGCACCTCGGCCCGACGCAGGACACCGGCTCCGTCGCGTACCTGCGCCCGGAGACCGCGCAGGGCATCTTCACCAACTTCGCGCAGGTGCAGCAGACCTCCCGCAAGAAGCCGCCGTTCGGCATCGCCCAGATGGGCAAGTCCTTCCGGAACGAGATCACTCCGGGCAACTTCATCTTCCGCACCCGCGAGTTCGAGCAGATGGAGATGGAGTTCTTCGTCAAGCCGGGCGAGGACGAGCAGTGGCAGGAGTACTGGATGGAGCAGCGGTGGAACTGGTACCGCGACCTCGGCATCCGCGAGGAGAACATCCGCTGGTACGAGCACCCCGCCGAGAAGCTCTCGCACTACTCCAAGCGCACCGCGGACATCGAGTACCGCTTCCAGTTCGGCGGCTCCGAGTGGGGTGAGCTGGAGGGCGTCGCCAACCGCACGGACTACGACCTGTCCTCGCACGCCAAGGCGTCCGGCCAGGACCTGTCGTACTTCGACCAGGAGGCCGGCGAGCGCTGGACCCCCTACGTCATCGAGCCCGCGGCCGGTGTCGGCCGGGCGATGCTCGCCTTCATGCTCGACGCGTACGTCGAGGACGAGGCGCCCAACGCCAAGGGCAAGATGGAGAAGCGCACCGTCATGCGCCTTGACCCGCGCCTGGCGCCGGTCAAGGTCGCCGTCCTGCCGCTGTCCCGCAACCCGCAGCTCTCGCCGAAGGCCAAGGGCCTGGCGGCGGACCTGCGCAAGTTCTGGAACATCGAGTTCGACGACGCGGGCGCCATCGGCCGCCGCTACCGCCGCCAGGACGAGATCGGCACGCCGTTCTGCGTCACCGTCGACTTCGACACGCTGGACGACAACGCGGTCACCGTCCGCGAGCGCGACACGATGAAGCAGGAGCGCGTCTCGCTGGACCAGATCCAGTCGTACCTGGGCGGGCGACTGCTGGGCTGCTGAGGTCGTAGGGGGCTTGTCACGGGCCCTCGGACGGCTTGATCGCCGGTCGGCTCCGGGTTTTCCGGGGGCGGCCGGCGATCGGCGTTTCTCGGGGGCGATCGGTTTTCGGGGCGGTTGTTCTTCGTGGTTGTTCTTCGGCCTGTCGGCTTCTTCCGGGCCCGTCGGCTTCTTTCGGGTGGGCGCGTGCCTCATCCTCGTCCGGCGCACGACGCCCTCCGCGTGGCCAGCACCGCGCACAGGGCCGCCAGCGGGAGTTCGGCGCCCGCCGCCATCGCCAGCGCGGCCAGCAGCTCCGCCCCCGGCCCGGACGTCGCCACGTCCACGCACGCGTCGGCGGCCAGCAGCGCGGCGGCCACGCCGGCGGTGGCCCGGTGGCCCGGACGGCCGGTGGTGAGCCGGACGCCGGCCGTCAGCAGGCAGAGGGCCTCCAGGGAGTCCAGGGCCACCCACAGCGCCGCCTCCGCGGGCGGCAGCGTCCCGGCGAGGTAGCCCATCCACGGCAGCAGGGCCAGCCCGGCGAGCGTCAGCAGCCGCCCGTACCAGCGGTGGCGGGCCGTAGGGCCGGAGCAGGGGGCCCCGGCCGTCGCGTGCCACGTCCCGTGCGTCTCGCGCGCCGCCGTGGCCTCCGCGTGCCGGGTCCCGTCCGTCGCGCGCCGCGCTCCGGGCGTCGGGTGCCCCGCGCCGCGCGTCGCAGGCCATCCGGCGAGGCGCGAGCGGTGCGGCCGGGTCGGGGGGACGAGCGCGATGAGGGCCATCTCGGGGGTCTCTTCCGTGTCGGAGCGCGGTCGGTGGCCCCGGTGATCGGGGCACACCCCACACTTCCGTGCGCGGCGGCCCCGGTCCTCAACGCTGTTTTCACACTTGGGGTGGTACTGGTTTCACCATCGGAGCGGAGGCCAGGCGCATGGTGGCGCCCGACGGGCGGTGCCTACGGTGGGATCATGAACCTGCCACCCTGGGTGCGACCTGCCCTGACGCGGCTCCGGCGCGAGCTGCCCCGGCTGCGGCGCCCCCTGCTCCGGCTCCGCCGCGACCTGCTCTTCCTCGCCTCGGGGCTGCCGCTGCACGCCGTCACCGCCGCGCTGTTCTTCTGGGTGTACACGCTGCTGCTGGACGTCCTGGGGCCGGGCACGGAAGCGGCGACGCTGACGCTGCCGATCCCGGTGACCCTGCTCGTCGTCGCCGGGTACGGGCTGACCGAGGCGCAGCGGTGGAGGTTCCGGACGTGGTGCGGGGCGGACCTGCCGCGGCAGGGGCGCAGGAACGCGAAGCGGCAGTTCGGGTACCACTGGCTGATCGGCCCGCTGTTCGGCGTGCTGGAGGCCCTGGTCCTGGCGCTTTTGGCGGCCGGGCTGGTCGCGGGAACCTGTCTGCTGTGGATCTGGACGCTGGGCTGGGAGTGGCGGGTCAGCCATCACGGCTACTCCACGCAGGCCGCCTACATCAGCCTCGCGGGCCTGGCGGTGCTGGCGGTGGTGCCCGCGCTGGCCGCCGGGGTGACCCGGCTGGAGCTGCTGGTCGGCCGCGCGGTCCTGGGCGTGAGCCGGTCCGAGCAACTGCTGCGCCGCGTGGAGGACTTGACGGAGAGCCGGGCCGGTGCGGTGGACGCGGCGGACGCCGAGCGCCGCCGCATCGAGCGCGACCTGCACGACGGCGCCCAGCAGCGCCTGGTGGCCCTCGCGCTGAATCTGGGCCTCGCCAAGGCCACGCTCACGGACCTGCCGCCCGAGGCCAGGCAGGTCATCGACGAGGCGCACCGGGAGGCCAAGGAGGCGATCGAGGAACTCGGCAACCTGGTGCGCGGCCTGCACCCGGCGGTCCTGGACGAACTCGGCCTGGACGCCGCGCTGTCCGGCCTCGCCGCCCGCGCCCCGCTGCCCGTGCGCCTGCGGACGGACCTGCCCGAGCGGGCCACGCCGGCCGTGGAGGGGGTGGCCTACTTCGTCGTCTCCGAGGCGCTGAACAACGTGGCCAAGTACGCGGACGCCACCCGGGCCGACGTCACGGTGACGCGGCTGGGGGAGATACTGCGGGTGGTGATCGCCGACGACGGTGTGGGCGGCGCCGACCCGGCCGGGGGGAGCGGGCTCAAGGGGCTCGCGCAGCGGGTGCGCTCCGTGGACGGGGCCTTCCGGATCAGCAGCCCCGTGGGGGGCCCGACCATCGTGACTGTGGAGCTGCCGTGCACGCCGTGAAGCGCGCTGTGATCGCCGAGGATTCCGTCCTGCTCAGGGTCGGCCTGGTCAAGGTGCTGGAGACGGCCGGGTTCGCGGTCGTGGCCGAGGTGGGCGACGCGGAGGAGCTGCTGGCGGCGGTCGAGGAGCACCGGCCGGACCTGGCGGTGGTGGACGTGCGGATGCCGCCCGGCTTCACGGACGAAGGGGTGCGGGCCGCGCTCGTCATCCGGCGGCGGTGGCCCGGCACCGCGCTCCTGATGCTCTCCCAGTACGTGGAGGAGCGGTACGCCGCCGAACTGATCGCCACCAGCACCGAGGGCATCGGCTACCTCCTCAAGCAGCGGGTGGCGGACGTCGAGGAGTTCATCGAGGCGCTGCACCGGGTCGCGGACGGCGGCACCGCGCTGGACCCGCAGGTCGTCGCGCAGCTCCTGGTGCGGCGTGCCAGCGATCCGCTGGAGCGGCTGACCGGGCGCGAGCGCGAGGTGCTGGCCCTGATGGCGGAGGGCCGCTCCAACGCGGGGATCGCCGAGCGGCTGGTGGTGAGCGAGAGCGCGGTGGCCAAGCACATCAACAACATCCTGGCCAAGCTGGACCTGCCCCGGGCGGACGCCGACCACCGGCGGGTGCTGGCGGTGCTGCGGTTCCTGGGGGTGGGGTAGGGGAACGTCCGGAGGGTGGCGGCTGCTCCGTTCCCGTCCTCGTACGGGTGACCGTCCCGCCCGAACCCCGGCCCGTCTCCGTGGGACGGACGCGGGCCGCCCCTCAGGCGCGCAGCCCCCGCAGGATCAGCGCCCGTACCGACGCGAAGACGGCGTCCGTCTCCGGGCGGGACCACTCCGCGGCGTGGCACGGGTCGTGGAAGGCGGCCGTGGCCTCGAAGACCGCGCGGGCGCAGGCGGCGGGGTCGGGGGCGGCGAACGCGCCCTGCGCCACGCCGTCCCCGACGATCGTGGTGAGCTGGGCCGTCAGGTCGGCGATGTGGCGCTCCACGACGCCGCCGGTCTCGCCGATCAGCGTGGTGTACGTCGCGAACAGTTCGGGGTCGTCGCCCGCCTTGCGGCGCTTGGCCGCGAACAGGGCGCACAGCCAGCGGTCCAGCCGGTCCGCGGCCGGGCCGTCCTCGGCGGCGATGGACCGCAGCGCGTCCAGCGTCCGGTCCAGCCAGCGTGCCGTGACCGCCTCGCGCAGCGCCGTCTTCGTGCGGAAGTGCCGGTAGACGCTGCCGTGGCTCACCCCCAGGGCGCGGGCCACGTCGACGACGGTGGCCTTGGCCGGGCCGTAGCGGCGCAGCACGTCCTCGGTCGCTTCGAGGATGCGCTCGGGGGTGAGGGGGGCGGACGACATGGCGCGAGGGGGGCCTTTCGGGTCGGGTACGGCGCCGTCGGGGCGGGGCGCTCTGTAGGGACGGTACCCGGGCGTCCCGGCCGGTCAGCGCTCGCTGTCCAGAAGGGCCATCTGCTCCTCGTCGTACCGCGCGCCCGCGGCGGCGCCCGGCGGCACCGCGTGCTCGATGGCGGCCAGGTCGGCGGCGTCCAGCCGGACGTCCAGGGCGCCCAGCGACTCGGCCAGCCGGTTCCGGCTGCGGGCGCCGATCAGCGGGACGATGTCCTCGCCCCGGGAGAGCACCCACGCGATGGCGATCTGGGCGACCGTGGCGCCCTTCCGGTCGGCCACCGCGCGCAGGGCGTCCACCAGGTCGAGGTTGCGCCCGAGGTTGCCGCCCTGGAAGCGGGGGCTCATGCCGCGGAAGTCGCCGGGTTCGAAGGCGTGGTCGCGGGCCAGGTGGCCGCCGAGCAGGCCGCGGGAGAGGACGCCGTACGCGGTGACGCCGATGCCCAGCTCGCGGCAGGTGGGCAGGATCTTGTCCTCGATGCCGCGGGAGAGCAGGGAGTACTCGATCTGGAGGTCGGCGATCGGCGCCACCGACGCGGCCCGGCGCACGGTGTCCGCCCCCACCTCCGACAGGCCGATGTGGCGGACGTGGCCGGCCTGCACGGCCTCGGCGATGGCGCCGACGGTCTCCTCGATGGGGACGTCCGGGTCGACGCGGGCGATCCGGTAGATGTCGATGTGGTCGGTGCCCAGCCGCTGGAGCGAGTAGGCCAGGAAATTGCGGACGGCGGCGGGGCGGCCGTCGACTCCGATGAAGGCGCCCTCGACGGAGCGCAGCGCGCCGAACTTCACGCTGGTCAGGGCCCGTTCACGGGCGGCGGCGGGGGCGGTGCGCAGCGCCTCGTTGACGAGCAGTTCGTTGTGGCCCATGCCGTAGAAGTCGCCGGTGTCCAGCAGGGTGACGCCGGCGTCGAGCGCGGCGTGCACGGTGGCGATCGACTCGGCGCGGTCGGTGGTGCCGTACAGGGCGGACATGCCCATGCAGCCGAGGCCGAGGGGGAAGACGCGGGGGCCGTCGGTGCCGAGCGTGCGGAAGGCGGGCATGAGGGGTCTCCTCCGGTCGGTGGTCACGGCCGGGGAGCCGGCCGCCCCTCTACTGTCACCTACCGACTGACAGATTTCAATAACTGTCACTCGATGACAAGGGGAGAGAGACGCGGGTCACAGCAGCGCGGGCAGGAGGAAGCAGCCGGCCCGGCGCGGACCGGCCGTCACCTCTGTCACACCCACCGGAACGGTGGCGCCAAGCGGCCCCCCCCGCCGGGGCGGGCGGGGATCGTGACGGTCCGGGCGGGGGGGCGCCGGGTCAGGGACTGTGGCGGGTGCGCACGACCTCTCGCGCCGTGTCGTGGAGCTTTGCCTGATGGTCGCGTGCGTGCTGACGCAGGTGGTCGAACGCCTCGTCGACGGAGACCTGACGCACGGCGGAGATCACGCCCTTCGCCTGCTCGATGACCACCCGGCTGGCCAGCGCCTGCCGCAACTGCCCGACCAGCCGCCTCATTTCGCCGAGGGAGGCGGAGTGCGCCAGATAGGCGGTGGCCATGTCGTTCAGCAACCGGACCGCCGTCAGATCGTGGGACGGCCAGGGGCGGGCGGCCGTGTCATAGAGATCGACGGTCCCCAGCACCCGGTCGCCGGCGCGCAGCGGCACGCTGGCGAGGGCCACCACGCCCAACCCGCGCGCCACCTCCTCGTACGCGGTCCAGCGCCCGGAGGCCCTGGTCAGGTCGACCACCACCACCGGGCTCACGGACCGCAGCGCGTCGGCGCACGGGCTGACGCTCAGGCGCTCCTGCGCTTCGCCGAGCGCGGTGGCCGCCCCGTCCAGGGCGTCGGCGAGCCGAGGACGGTCGTCCACCAGCAGGGACACGCCCGCACTGCGCAGCCCCAAGGTGCTCGCGCCGCACCGGGCCAGCTCGTGCAGCACGTCGCCGACCGGGGGGAGCGCGGCCAGCGTGGTGGCGAACCGCGACGTCTCCGCGAACAGCACATCCTTGTCGGCCATCGGCCGGACGCCCCTTTCCTTTCCTTCACCACGTACGGCGTACCGATGCCTACGGTAGGAGCGGTGACGAGGGGCGCTGAACCCGTGGATGGGCCGTTCGCACCCCTCAGATGGGCCGAGTGCGGGTGCGCGGGTCCCGGGTGTCCGGACGGTCTCCGGGGACGGGGTCCAGCAGCCCTTCCCGGATCGCCGTGACGACCGTTTCGAGCTGGCTGTGCGCGTTCAGCTTGTGCATGACGCTCTTGATGTGGCCGCGGGCCGTGTGCGGGCTGATGACCAGGCGTTCGGCGATGGCCTTGGGGCCCAGTCCCTCCCCGAGCAGCCGCAGCACCTCCAGTTCCCGCGCGGTGCAGCGGTCCCGGCCCCGCCGGGCAGGGGAACGCACCGGCCGCTCGGCACCGGGCGGGCGCGGCTCGTCCCCCGGCACCTCGGCCAGTGCCACGAGCGTGCCGCCCGCGACCAGCAACGGCCCGGTGGCCGGGGCGCGGATCGCGGCGAGGATGTCCGGGAGCGCGCTGTCCTTCGTCAGGAACCCCGCGGCACCGGCCGCCGCCGCGGCGGCGAGCAGCCGGGGACGGGGGTCCCCGGTCAGGATCAGCACGCGCAGCGCCGGGGCGGCCCTCTTGAGCAGCGAGGTCCCCGCGATGCCGTCGGTGCCGGGCAGGTGGACGTCCATCAGGACGACGTCGGTGCCCGTCCGCGCCAGGGGCAGTGCCTGCTCGACCGTGTCCACGGCGCCCACGCACTCCAGGTCGGGCTGGGCGCCGATGGCCAGTTCCAGCGCGTCGGCCAGCGTCCGCTGGTCCTCGACCACGAGCACCCTGGTCATCGTCGACCCCTGCCGTGTCTGCGGTGGTCCTCTGCCGTGTCCGCGGTGGTCCCCGCCGCACCGGGAACGGGCCCGGTCCCGGAGCGACGATCCGCCCGGGGCCGAGGTGGTCCCCGCCGCACCGGGAACGGACGTCTTCGAGCCTAGGCCCGGCCGTCGGCCCGGCGCTCCTGTTGGGCCGAAGACGGCCACCGCTCTGGTTTCGGGCCGAAGACGGCCGCCGCTCTGGCGACCGGTTTCCGGGCGGAGGACAGTGGAGGCAGGGGCGGGCGGCGTACGGGGATCGCGAGGGGAGGTGTGCCCTCAAGTGACCACGTACTCCTTCGTTCTCTACGTCGCGGGACAGACCCAGCGTTCTCATGAGGCGCTGGAGAACCTGCGGGCGCTGTGCGAGGCCCGTCTACGGGGGTACTACGAATTGACCGTCGTCGATGCCGTCGAACGGCCCGAGCTGGCGGAGCGGTGGCGCATTCTCGCCACGCCCACCGTGGTCCGGTTGCGCCCCGTGCCCCAGCGGAGGGTGATCGGAGATCTGTCGGACCAGCGCCGCGCCGCCCTCGCCCTGGGCCTGCCCAATCCGGACGAGTTTGGAGGCGCGTGACCATGGCCGCCGGTGACGACACGCTCGCGCGGGTGCCCACCAGCATCAACGGCTTCGACCGGGTGGCGCTGGGCGGCCTGCCCAAGGGCCGGTGCACTTTGGTGACGGGTACGGCGGGCAGCGGGAAGACGCTGTTCGCCGTGGAGTTCCTGGCCCGGGGGCGGCAGCGGTTCGGCGACCCGGGGGTGTTCGTCACGTTCGAGGAGCCGCCCGCCGACATCCGGCGGAACGCCGCCTCGCTCGGCTTCGACATCGCGGCCTGGGAAGCCGAGGGCGCCTGGGCGTTCGTGGACGCGTCCGCCGACATCACCGAGGAGGGGCCGACGGTCGGCACCTACGACTTCGGCGCGCTGGTGGCGCGGATCACCCACGCGGTGCGCAGCACCAGGGCCACCCGGGTGTCCCTGGACTCCCTGGGCGCGATCTTCACCCGGTTTCCCGACAAGGCGGTCGTCCGGCACGAACTGTTCCGGATCGCCACCACGTTGGAGAACCTCGGTGTCACCTCCGTCCTGACCGCCGAGCGGACGGACGAGTACGGCGGCATATCGCGGTACGACGTCGAGGAGTTCGTGCTGAACAACGTCATCGTCCTGCGGAACGGGCTGCACCGCGAACGCCGCCGCCGGACCGTGGAGATCGTCAAGCTCCGGGGGGCGCCGCACCGCACCGGGGAGTGGCTGTTCACCATCGACCCGCGGGACGGCATCGTCGTCATCCCCCTCGCGTTCCTCCCCTTCGACAAGGGGTCGGTGCGGCGCGACCGGGTCTCCTGCGGGATCCCGGAACTGGACGACATGTGCGGCGGGGGCTTCTTCCGGGACGCGGTGGTCCTGCTCTCCGGCCCCACCGGCGTCGGCAAGACGCTGACGGCGCTCAGCTTCATGATCGCGGGCGTCGACGCGGGCGAACGCTGCCTGCTCTACACCTTCGACGAGACCGAGGAGCAACTGCGGCGCAGCATCGCGGGCTGGGGCGTGGACCTGGCGCAGATGGACGCCACGGGGCTGCTGAACGTGGTGTCCGAGTACCCGGAGACCTCCTCCCTGGAGGACCACTTCATCCGCATCCGGCGATCGGTCGACGAGTTCCGGCCGCAGCGACTGGTCATCGACACCCTGTCCGCGCTGGAGCGCATCGCCACCCCGCGGGCGCTGCTCGACTTCGTCATCGCCCTGGGCGCGGTGCTGCGCCCGCAGGGCGTCACCACGCTCCTCACGGCGCTGCCCGGCCAGCTGTATCCGGGGCCGGGCAGCCCGTCGATCGCCGGGCAGGTCGCGAGCCTGACGGACGTCGCCATCCTGCTGCGCTACATCGAGTCGCCGGGCCACGTCGGGCGCGCCGTCACCGTGCTCCAGACCCGCGGCTCGGCCCACGACCACCGGGTCCGCGCGGTCACCATCGACCACACCGGCCTGCACGTGGGCGCTCCCCTGCGGGGGGTGTCCAACATCCTGGCCGGTTACGGGAGCCCGCTGATGGACACCAGGCCGTGGCCCGCCGGCACGGCCGAGGGCACCCCGCAAACGGAACCGCATGAATGACGCCGTCGCCCCGGGCCCCCGCTCCCCGTCACCCGGAGAGCGGGAGCCCGGCGGGCCGGGCCACGACGACATCGTGCGGGCGGTCCTGGCGGCGTCGGCGGACGGCATCGTGGCCGTCGACGAGCGGGGCGTCATCCGCTACTGCAACCCGGCCGCGACCGAGCTGTTCGGCCGCCCGGTCGACGAACTGACCGGCAGTGACCTCGGCTCGCCGCTCGCCGTCGGGGAGGCCACCATCGACCTGGTGATGCCCAGGGGCGGCAGCCGCGTCGTGGACATGCGGGTCACCACGACGATGTTCGAAGGCGAGCGGCTGCACGTCGTCGCGCTGCGGGACATCACCCGGCGGCGGCAGGCGGAACGCGAACTGGAGGAGGCGCTGGAGCGGCGCAACGTCGTCGTCGCCGTCGCGGCCCACCAACTGCACAACCCGCTGGCCACCATCGGCCTCCTGGTCGAGGTGCTGCGCGACCGCCGCGCGGCGGCCGGCGCGGCGCGGCGCACCGAGATCCTCGCCCGGATCGCCGAGCGCGTCACCCACCTCCAAGGACTCGTCCGCAAACTCCTCACCGCCTCCCGGATCGACGCCCACGAGGCACGCGGCACCCCCGAGCGCGTCCCCGTCCTGGGGTTCCTCATCGAGCGGCTGGCCGACCTCGGCGAACGGGCGGAGTCCGTCCGCCTGTCCTGCGGGAACGGACCGCGGGCGTATGTCGACCGGGTCGCCTTCTCGGAGATGCTCACGAACTACCTGGAGAACGCCCTGTCCTACGGCCGTCCGCCGGTGGAGGTGCGGGCCGAGGAGAGGGACGGGGAGAGGGCCGAGGCGTGGGGTGAGGAGGGGGACGAGGAGAGCGGTGGGCGCTGGGTGGACATCACGGTGCGCGATCACGGCCCGGGGGTGGACTCCGACTTCGTCCCGCGCCTGTTCGAACGGTTCAGCCGCGCCCCCGCCCACGAGCGGGGGACCGAGGGGGCGGGGCTGGGGCTGTGGATCGTCCGCAACCTGGCCCGCGCCAACGGCGGCGACGCGTGGTACGAGCCGCGGCCGGACGGCGCGTGTTTCCGCCTGCGGCTGCCGGGGGCGGGGAAGGGGTGAGGCCCAAGGGGGCGGGACCGGGGCACGGCTCGCGACCCGCGAGGACCGGCGCCCGGCCGCCGCGCCCCCGCCCCCTCACCGCACCGTGCGCGGCAGCCGCAGCGACAGCACCGTCGTCACGACCACCACGGCAAGCTGCGTCAGCAGGACCGTCACCAGCGCATCCCGCATGTTGAAGGACGGCAGCAGGGAGAGGAAGAGCGTGCCGAGGGTGGCCACGCCCAGGGCCATACCGGACTGCTGGCTGGTGACGAGGACGCCGCCGCCCACCCCGGCCTGCGCGGCGGGCAGTTCGCTCAGGACGAAGCGCATCAGGACGGGCATCACCAGCCCCTGCCCCAGCCCCAGCACCGTCATGCTCGGCGCCAGCCCGGCCATCGACACGCCGGGCCAGCCGGCCTGGACGGTCAGCACCAGCAGGACCAGTCCGGTGCCCTGGATCAGCGACCCCACCGTGACCACCCGCCGCCCGAAGCGGCTCACCAGCCGGGGACCGGCCAGGGACGAGGCGAAGAACGCGGCGCACAGCGGCACCAGCGCCAGCCCCGCCGCCATCGGCCCGTACCGCAGCCCGTCCTGCAAGGCCACCGCCACCACGAACATGAAGCCACCGAAGCCCAGGGTGAACGGCACCACCACCACCAGCCCCCGGCGCACCGAGGGGATGCCCAGCAGCGACGGCGGCACCAGCGGCGTCCGGCCGCTCCGCTCGGCCCGCCGCTCCACGGCCACGAACGCCGCCCCCGCGAACGGGAAGACGGCCAGCAGCAGCCACGACCACAGCGGCCAGCCCGCCGCCCGGCCCTCCGTCAGCGGCAGCAGCAGCGCGACCAGGGTGACCGCCAGCAGCACCGTCCCCGGCCCGTCCACCCGCGCCGGGTGCGGCGAGCGGCTCTCCGGGACGGTGCGCAGCGCCAGCAGCAGCGCGCCCAGCGCGATCGGCACGTTGACCAGGAACACCGAGCGCCAGCCCGTACCGGCGAGGTCCGCCGCGACCAGCAGCCCGCCGAGCACCTGGCCGAGCGCGCTGGCGACCCCGGCCGTGCCGCCGTACAGGCTCAGCGCCCGGGCCCGGCGCTGCCCGCTCGTGGCGGCCTGGATGGTGGCCAGCACCTGCGGCAGCAGCAGCGCCGCCGCGGCGCCCTGGGCCACCCGGGCGGCCACCAGCGTCCAGGCGTCCGGCGCGACGCCGCAGGCGAGCGAGGTGACGCCGAAGGCGGCCAGCCCCCACAGGAACAGCCGGCGCCGCCCCACCATGTCGCCGAGCCGCCCGCCGAGCACGAGCAGCACCGCGTACGCCACGCCGTAGCCCGCGACCACCATTTCCAGCAGCGCGGGACTGGCGTGCAGGTCGCGGCCGATGGTGGGCAGGGCGACGTTGACGATGAAGAAGTCGATCATCGGCAGCGCCGCGCCGAGCAGCACGGTCGCCAGACCGAGGCCGGTCAGTTTGGGGGCGGCGGAGGAGGCGGGCGGTGTGGCGGGGGAGGGGGTGGAGGAACGGGAGGGGGACGGGGGTGCGGACGGGATCGGTGTCGGTATGCGGGTTTCGCTCACGGTGACGACGATCCCGGCTCGCGTAAGGGGGTACCAGAGTGTCCTTATCCTGGTACCCGGGCTACCTGGCAACCGGCTGACGCCTGCGGCAAGCTGGTGTTCATGACCGTGCCCTCGACCATGACCCCGGGCGCCACCCGGCCGCGGACCCCGGCCGCAACGGCCCGCCCCACCGCTCCGCCCGCCGCCCCCACCCGCCCGGAACACGGATCGGCGCGCGGCGAGGCGGAACTGCGGCGGGCCGAGCTGGCCGCCTTCCTGCGCAGCCGGCGCGAGCGGACCATGCCCGAACAGGTCGGGCTGCCGCGCGGCCGGCGCCGCCGTACGCCGGGCCTGCGCCGGGAGGAGGTCGCGCAGCTCGCGACGGTCGGGGTCACCTGGTACACGTGGCTGGAGCAGGGCAGGGACATCCACGTCTCGCCCCAGGTGCTGAGCTCCATCGCACGGGCCCTGATGCTGGACCGCGCCGAACGGAACCACCTCTTCGCGCTCGCCGGCGCCGCCGACCCCGAACCGGACCGGAGCTGCACCGGCCTGCCGGAGGGCACGCTCCAGCTCCTCGACCAGCTCGGACCCTACCCGGCGGTGATCCAGAACACCCGGTTCGACCTCCTCGCCTACAACCGTTCCTACGGGCGGCTGCTGTGCGACCTGGACGCGGTCCCCCCGGAGGAACGCAACTGCCTGTGGCTGGCGTTCACCCATCCCGACTGGCGCGCCGCGATCACCGA
Source organism: Streptomyces sp. NPDC003077 (assembly GCF_040611095.1). Taxonomy (NCBI): domain Bacteria; kingdom Bacillati; phylum Actinomycetota; class Actinomycetes; order Kitasatosporales; family Streptomycetaceae; genus Streptomyces; species Streptomyces sp. NPDC003077. The sequence goes on from NZ_JBEXNM010000012.1 coordinate 18,731, forward strand.
CTGGGACGAGACGGTGCGCCTGCTGGTCGCCAGGTTCCGCGCCTCGACGGCCGGGAACGTCAGCGAACCGGCCGCGAAGGCGCTGGTGGCCCGGCTGGCGGAGGTCTCCGAGGACTTCCGGCGGATCTGGGCGCGGCACGAGGTGGTGCAGCCGACGAGCAAGTGCAAACTCTTCCACCAGGCCGACGTGGGCCTGCTGCGGGTGGCCACCACCTCCCTGTGGACCGGTCCGCAGTTCGGCCCGCGCATGATCGCCTACACCCCGATGGACGAGGAGACGCGCGTCCGGCTGGACCGGCTGCACGCGCTGGCGATGGGGGAGGGGCAGAGCGCCGGGGGGTGAGGGGGCCGGGGAGCCGTCGCGTCCGTCGTCAGCCGCTCACCCGAGGGTGAGAAGGGCGGCCGGGGGCGGGTCAGCCGCTCATCCGACGGCAGGACGGGGTGACGACCACCGGGGACGCGGAGCCGCTCACCCGAGGGCAGGACGGGCGGTCGGAGGCGGTAGGGGCGGTCAGCCGCTCACCCGACGGCCGAGGCGGCGAGGCTCCCGCTCACGCCCCCGCACGCAGCGTCGGCTGCGCCGGTCCGGCGTCCGCCGGTTCGCCCAGCAGGGCGGCCGTGCGCTGCGCGGTCTGCTTGGCCCACCGGCCGCTCGTCAGCGCGCCGAGGACGAGGACGGCCAGCCCGCAGCCGGTGATCACCCACCAGGCGGGGCGGCTCGCCTGCACGAAGGCGTCCGGCCCGGTCCGCGCGCCGCTGGCCAGCACCGCGCCGATCACCGCGACGCCGAGCGACTGGCCCACCTGCCGACTGGTGGACGCGACCGCGGCGGCCACGCCCGCCTGCGCCCGCGGCATCCCGGAGACGGCGGTGTTGGTGATGGGCGCGTTGACGAGCCCGAAGCCGATGCCGAAGACGACGTACCCGAGGAAGAGCAGGGCGGTGCTCGACTCGGCCTTGAAGGCCGCGAACAGCAGCCCGCTCACGCTCAGCCCCGCGCCCGCCAGCAGCAGCGGCAGCCGCGGGCCGGTGGCGCCGACCAGGCGCCCCGAAAGCGGCGCGCAGATCAGCGTCATCGAGGCCATGGGCAGCATGTAGAGCCCGGCGTGCAGCGCGGAGAGCCCCCGCACGTTCTGGAGGTAGAGCGTGTTGACGAAGAGGAAGCCGCCCAGCGCGGCGAACGCGCAGACCGCTATCACGGTGGCTCCGCTGAACGGCGCGCTGCGGAAGAACCGCAGGTCGATGAGGGGTTCCCGGCGCCTGCGCTCGTACCAGACCAGACCGGCGAGCGAGAGGACGGCGAGCCCGGCGCACCCCAGGATCGCGGGCGAGTCCCAGCCGGAGCCGGGCGCCTCGATGATCGCGTACGTGAGGGAGCCGAGCAGCAGGATGATCAGCGCCTGCCCGACCGGGTCCATCCGGCGGGGCTTGGGGGCGCGCGACTCCGGCACGTACCTCAGGGTCAGGAACAGGGCGACCGCGCCGATGGGGACGTTGAGCCAGAAGATCGAGCGCCAGTCCACGGCCTGCACCAGGAGGCCGCCGACGATGGGCCCGGCCGCCATGCTGATGCCCACCACGCCGCCCCACACCCCGATCGCGCGGGCCCGCTCGCGGGGCTCGGTGAAGGTGTTGGTGATGATCGACATCGCCACCGGGTTGAGCATCGACCCGCCGACGGCCTGCACCATCCGGAAGACCACCAGCCACTCCAGGCTCGGCGCGAGGCTGCACAGCAGCGAGCCGAGGGAGAAGACGACCAGTCCGGTCGTGAAGACCCGGCGCCGCCCGAGCCGGTCGGCGGTGGAACCGGCCAGCATCAGCAAGGACGCCAGGACGAGGGTGTAGGCGTCGATCGTCCACTGCATCCCGGACACGGAAGCGCCCAGGTCACGCTGCATGGAGGGCAGCGCGACGTTCAGGACGGTGTTGTCGAGGCTGACGATCAGCAGGCTCATGCAGCAGATCGCCAGGACGAGCCACCGCCTCTGTCGAGTCGGCTCAGGCATAGGTGAACCGTACAACGATTTCGCCTGGTGAGCGCCGCGAGGGGCCTGCGGGCGACGGGTGGTCCGGGTCCGGGTGGCCGGGCGCGTCTTCGCCCGGGCGGCCGGATGCCGCGCGGGCTCGTCGTCCGAAGGCGTCCGGACTTCCCGCAGACCCCTCGTCCGAAGGCGGCCGAACCCCGCCCCACCCCCCTCCCACCAGCCCCTTTCCCGCCGCCCGCCCGGCACCGCCCACCGGTGCGGGACAATGGGAGGTCGCTGAAGCCAGAACCCGCATCCGTCCCCGTTTCGCAGTCCATCCCCGTCCCCGTCCCCGTCCTCGTAACCCGTCCCGTCCCGTACGCCGTCGAGAAGGAACCCCGCATCCATGACCTCGCTGCAGATCGGCCCGCACTCGGTGCAGCCCCCGGTGGTGCTCGCGCCGATGGCCGGCATCACCAACGCTCCCTTCCGGACGCTGTGCCGGGAGTTCTCCGGGGGCAAGGGCCTCTTCGTCAGCGAGATGATCACGACGCGGGCGCTGGTCGAGCGCAATGAGAAGACCATGCAGCTCGTCCACTTCGACGAGACCGAGAAGCCCCGGTCCATCCAGCTCTACGGCGTCGACCCGGAGACCGTCGGCAAGGCCGCTCGCATGATCGTCGAAGAGGACCTGGCCGACCACATCGACCTGAACTTCGGCTGCCCGGTCCCCAAGGTCACCCGCAAGGGCGGCGGCTCGGCCCTCCCCTTCAAGCGCCACCTGCTGCGTTCCATCCTGCGCGAGGCGGTGACGAACGCGGGCGACCTGCCGGTGACGATGAAGATGCGCAAGGGCATCGACGACGACCACCTCACCTACCTGGACGCCGGGCGGATCGCCGTCGAGGAGGGCGTCACGGCCATCGCCCTGCACGGCCGCACGGCCGCGCAGCACTACGGCGGCACGGCCGACTGGGAGGCCATCGCGCGCCTGAAGGAGCACGTCCCGGAGATCCCGGTGCTGGGCAACGGCGACATCTGGTCGGCGGAGGACGCGCTGCGCATGGTGCGCGAGACCGGCTGCGACGGCGTGGTCGTGGGGCGCGGCTGCCTGGGGCGGCCGTGGCTGTTCGGCGACCTGGTGGCGGCGTTCGAGGGCACGGGGGAGTACCTGCGGCCCACGCTCAAGGAGGTCGCCGTGGTGATGCGGCGGCACGCGGAGCTGCTGGGCGAGTGGCTGGGTGACGAGGCGCGCGGCGTGATCGACTTCCGCAAGCACGTCGCCTGGTACACCAAGGGCTTCTCGATCGGCTCCGAGCTGCGCAAGAAGCTGGCGATCACCTCGTCCCTGGCCGAGCTGGACGCCCTGCTGGACGAGCTCGACCTCGATCAGCCCTGGCCGGCCGGCGCCGACGGCCCGCGCGGGCGCACCTCCGGCAAGAACCGGGTGGTCCTGCCGGACGGCTGGCTGAACGACCCGTACGACCGCACGGGCGTCGCGGCGGACGCCGAGCTGGACACCTCGGGGGGCTGACGGGCTCGCGCCGAGGCCCCGGCCCCGCCGTGTGCGGGACGCCCCGGCGCCCTGCCCCCGCCCTGTGCCGGAGGCCCCGGCGACCCGGCTCTCCCCCAGCGACCCCGGATCGATCCCTCCCCGCCCATATGAGCGCGACGGTGCCCCGCACCGTCGCGCTCACGCGTTTCGGGTGCCGTCAGGGCCCCGAAAGCGCCCCCGTCAGCGCCCCGGAACGCCGCGCTCCGCCCCCATTCCCGGCGTGATTCTCGCCACGCCTGATGGGGGTTGCGCTCACATGAGCACCCCAACGAGGGCTCCACTACTCCAAGTAGTGGCACTGGGTGCCACGCGCCATAACTTCAAACGATCAACTCATACATCGCACTCCGTGCAAGGAATCCACCTTTCCGCTCACTGCTCGTCGCCATGCATTCATGATCCGAATGCAGTACTCATTCACTCTTCACTTTCGATCTGCTGGCTCCGAGCGGGTTACAGGCCCATGTCGACCAAGTGGACGTACCCAGAAACCTTCGATCTGGGTATGTTCCTCGCCGTCAGGGCAGCCCGTCGGCAGGAGTCAGTCCCGTGTCGAATACACAAGATCTCCACACAAACCCGTCTGAGTCCGCGAAGTTCGTCTACGACTTCACCGAAGGCAACAAGGACCTCAAGGACCTCCTCGGCGGCAAGGGAGCGAACCTCGCCGAGATGACCAACCTCGGGCTTCCCGTCCCGCCGGGCTTCACGATCACCACCGAAGCGTGCAAGGTCTATCTGGAGAGCGGCGAGGAGCCGGCGGCACTCCGTGCCGAGGTTTCCGCCCACCTGGAGGCACTTGAGGCCTCGATGGGCAAGAAGCTCGGCGACCCGGCCAACCCCCTCCTGGTCTCGGTCCGTTCGGGCGCCAAGTTCTCCATGCCCGGCATGATGGACACCGTCCTGAACATCGGCCTGTCCGACGCCTCGGTGTCCGGACTCGCCCAGCAGGCCGGGGACGAGCGGTTCGCCTGGGACTCCTACCGCCGCCTCATCCAGATGTTCGGCAAGACGGTGCTGGGCGTGGACGGCGACCTCTTCGAAGAGGCGCTGGAGGAGGCCAAGCAGGGCAAGGGCGTACGCGTCGACATCGAGCTGGACGCGGACGACCTGCGCGCCTTGGTGGACCGGTTCAAGGGCATCGTCACCAAGGAGACCGGCCGGGACTTCCCGCAGGACCCCCGCGAGCAGATGGACCTCGCGATCCGTGCGGTCTTCGACTCCTGGAACGGCGAGCGCGCCAAGCTCTACCGCCGTCAGGAGCGCATCCCGGGCGACCTCGGCACCGCCGTCAACGTCTGCTCGATGGTCTTCGGCAACCTCGGCCCGGACTCCGGCACCGGCGTCGCCTTCACCCGCGACCCCGCCAGCGGCCAGCAGGGCGTCTACGGCGACTACCTCCAGAACGCGCAGGGCGAGGACGTCGTGGCGGGCATCCGCAACACCGTCCCGCTCGCCGACCTCGAAGCCATCGACAAGTCGTCCTACGACGAGCTGATGCGCATCATGGAGACGCTGGAGACGCACTACAAGGACCTGTGCGACATCGAGTTCACCATCGAGCGCGGCAAGCTGTGGATGCTCCAGACCCGCGTCGGCAAGCGCACCGCGGGCGCCGCCTTCCGCATCGCCACCCAGCTCGTGGACCAGGGCCTGATCGACGAGGCCGAGGCGCTCCAGCGCGTCACCGGCGGCCAGCTCGCGCAGCTGATGTTCCCCCGCTTCGACGACGGCGCCAAGACCGACCTGCTGGGCCGGGGCATCGCCGCCTCGCCGGGCGCCGCGGTCGGCAAGGCCGTCTTCGACTCGTACACCGCCGTCAAGTGGTCCCGCTCCGGTGAGAAGGTCATCCTCATCCGCCGCGAGACCAACCCCGACGACCTCAATGGCATGATCGCCGCCGAGGGCATCCTCACCTCGCGCGGCGGCAAGACCTCGCACGCCGCCGTGGTCGCTCGCGGTATGGGCAAGACCTGCGTGTGCGGCGCCGAGGAGCTGGAGGTCGACACCAAGCGGCGCTGCCTGACGGCGCCCGGCGGGGTCGTCGTCCAGGAAGGCGACCTCATCTCCATCGACGGTTCGACCGGCAAGGTCTACCTGGGCGAGGTGCCCGTGGTGCCCAGCCCCGTCGTGGAGTACTTCGAGGGCCGCATGCACGCCGGCGCCGACGACGCGGACGAGCTGGTCAAGGCCGTGCACCGGATGATGGCGTACGCGGACCGGATGCGCCGCCTGCGGGTGCGCGCCAACGCCGACAACGCCGAGGACGCGGCCCGCGCCCGCCGGTTCGGCGCCCAGGGCATCGGCCTGTGCCGCACCGAGCACATGTTCCTCGGCGAGCGGCGCGAGATGGTCGAGCGCCTGATCCTGGCCGACACCGACGCCGACCGGGAAGCCGCGCTGGCCCAGCTGCTGCCGCTCCAGAAGGCCGACTTCGTCGAGCTGTTCGAGGCGATGGACGGTCTGCCGGTGACGGTGCGCCTGCTGGACCCGCCGCTGCACGAGTTCCTGCCCGACATCACCGAGCTGTCGGTGCGCGTCGCGCTCGCCGAGTCCCGCAAGGACGCCAACGAGAACGACCTGCGCCTCCTCCAGGCCGTCCACAAGCTGCACGAGCAGAACCCGATGCTGGGCCTGCGCGGCGTGCGCCTCGGGCTGGTCATCCCCGGCCTGTTCGCGATGCAGGTGCGGGCGATCGCCGAGGCGGCGGCCGAGCGCCGCAACGCCAAGGGCGACCCGCGCGCGGAGATCATGATCCCGCTGGTCGGCACGGTGCAGGAGCTGGAGATCGTCCGCGAGGAGGCCGAGCAGGTCATCGCCGAGGTCGAGCGCGCCCACGACGTGGAGCTCAAGCTCACCCTCGGCACGATGATCGAACTGCCCCGCGCCGCCCTGACGGCCGGCCAGATCGCCGAGTCCGCCGACTTCTTCTCCTTCGGCACGAACGACCTGACCCAGACGGTGTGGGGCTTCTCCCGGGACGACGTGGAGGCCAGCTTCTTCACCGCGTACCTGGAGAAGGGCATCTTCGGCGTCAGCCCGTTCGAGACGATCGACAAGGACGGCGTGGGCTCGCTGGTCCGCTCCGCCGTCCAGGCGGGCCGCGCCACCCGCCCCGACCTCAAGCTGGGCGTGTGCGGCGAGCACGGCGGCGACCCGGAGTCGGTGCACTTCTTCCACGAGGTGGGCCTGGACTACGTCTCCTGCTCCCCGTTCCGCATCCCGGTCGCGCGCCTTGAGGCGGCGCGCGCCGCGGCCGAGTCGCAGCACGGCAGCGACAGCCGCTGAGCCGGTACGGGGACCGGTGGAACCTACGCGCCGCCGATCCCCGTACCCCCACCGGAGCCACCAGCGGGGCTACCCCGACCCTCAGCCCCGCTCTTCCGCTCCGGAACCCAGCGAGGGCGGCACCTTGTGCGGAGGTGCCGCCCTCGTGCTTTCGCGTGTTTCGCGTTCGCCGGGGGCCGACCGGGCGGGGCGCGCCGGTCGGACGGCTTTCGGAGCGTCAGCCGCGGACGGTGCCGCGGGCGTCGGCCACCGTGTCCGGCGTCCCGGCGGGAACGCGAGACCTCACCCGGCGGTCGACGTCACTCGTCGTCCTCGCAGGCGACGAACCGGCTCTCGATCCACGCGGCCTTGCCCAAGCGCGGCACGACGACGAGCGTCCAGTGCTTGCCTCCGTACTCCGCGCGCTGGATCCAGTAGCCGCGATCGCCCTTGACGGAGATGCCGAGGACGGGCGACTCTGGGTAGATGCCCTGGCGGTACTCGGCGCCGTCGATCAGTGCTATGCATGCGTGGTACTGAACGTCCTCCGTGGTCGCTGCCTGCCGTGTCGTGGCGGCCTGCGCCGGTGCGGCGGGCTGCGCGGCGGTGGCGACCCCGGGCATCAGCGCGAGCCCGATGCCGGCGCCCGTCGCCAGCAGAGCGGTCGTGATCCCGGCGCGTCGTGTCGCGGACTTCGACATGGTGTTTCCTCTCGTTCGCGGCGCGCCCGGAGCGGCGCGCCGTCGGGACACGGACACCCCGATAGCCATATCGAAAACCGCACAAGCGACTGATTTACCTGGTTTGGGGCTTATCAGTTGGAAAGGTGCGACAGATGCCGTCATAGTGCCCACGCACGGGACGGCTCGCCGCGCGCCCGTTACGCGGGGTCGCCGACACGCGCGCCCCTGGCCCCACGCGTCACGTCTCCGCCGCCCCGGTCCCGCCCGGCACCCCTCCGTCCTCCACCGACACGGTGACCAGCACCGATTCCGTCGTCCCCGTGGCGCGCAGCGCGTCGAGGACAACCTCGGTCGTCCAGGCCGCCACGTCCGGGGACCACTCGCGCGCCCGGCAGCCGAAGGCCATCAGGGGCCGCATCCCCTCCGTCTGCACGGCTCCCGTCAGCGGCCGGGCCAGGCCCGTCGGCAGCGGGCCGGACGAGAGCACGTCCGCCGGGAGGATGCCGGTCAGCGCCAGGCGTCCGTAAGCCGACTCCTGGGTGTGCTTGCGGACCAGGGGCGCGCGGTCGGCCCCGTCCGCCTCCCGGCCCGACACGGTGACGGTGAGCCCGGCGGCGCCGTCCGGATCGGCCAGCGCGAACCAGTCGGCGGCGCCGGCCAGCACCGCGGCGGCGTCCGGCGCCAGGTGCGGCGGCGCCACGGTGTGCAGGCCGGTGAGGCGGAAGCGGCCCACCCGGCGCAGGACGTCCCCCAGCACGGTCGCCACCGGCAGGACCGGGAGCCGCTGCCCCCGCAGCCCCCGGGCGGCGCCGACCTGGAGCCAGGCGACCTCCCGGACGCGGCCGTCCTGCGTCCAGTCGCCGCCCGCGTCGTGGTGGCTCCAGCGGCGGCCGTCCAGCTCCCCGGCGGGCCCCAGGTGCGTGGAGCTCCAGCCGTACGCCTCGGCTCGCTGCACCGCGAGCCCGAAGACGTCCGGATCGAGGTCGAACTCGGCGCTCGCGCGCGCGATCCAGGGGTGGAGGACGAGGACGCCGTGCACGCCCATGATGAGCGTGGGGTCCTGGACGTCCGGGGCTTGCGCGGCGTCTGCCGCGTCCGCGTCATCCGTGGGGCTGTTCAGAGCATCGGGCACGGCACCATCCCTACCCACTCACGCCGCACGCGACGGACACCACTTCCGTCGTGGCCTTCTCGGGCGTGTCCAGCTCGCCGATGATGTCCACGTCGATGAGGCTGCGCCAGCGCGTGGGGTGCGCGTTCGCGCAGACCTTGCGGACGTTGGCCCGGCGGGCGCTGCCGCCGCCCGGCTTGACGATCTTCGAGCCCGTGGCCACCGTCTTCCACTTGCCCCGGCCGTGCCGGACCTGAAGGGACACGGTGACCTTCGCCTTCTCCGCCGTGGTGCCCCCCTTGACCCTGCGCCACCAGCCGTGGGCGGAGGCCGTGCGCGGCGGGGTGCTGGAGACGTGGACGTGATCGCCGTCGGTGATGAAGGCGCCGCTCACCGCGGGGGCGGTGACGGACTCGTGCGGCACCACGGGGGCGGCCGAAGCCGGGGGCGCGCCGACGAGGAGGGGGACGAGGATCGTGGACAGGACGGCGGCTGCGCGCATATGGCGGCTCCACGGGGTCGTGTCAGGGGTGTGCCGAAGACGGTCCTGTCATGTCCGCTGCGCACGGGCCTCATTCACCCCGCCGGGTGAGTTCGTTCGTTCGAAGCCCGGTGCACCCACGGCGACGATCAAGGCGCAGCCGCGACGGCGGTCAAGGCGCACTCATGGCAATGGTCAAGGCGCACCCATGGCAACGGTCAAGGCGCACTCATGACGGCGATCGGGCACACCCGCGACGGCGATCAAGACGACCAATAATCCGCACAGACGTACGAAATCCCGCCCGCGCCGGCGACGGAAAGCAACCCGTTTCCGCCTGCCTTATCCGCCGTGCAAAGGCCAACTCGCCGCATCGGCAGGTTGGTTGAGCGTTCCGCGATTCGCTCCGCCGCTCAACCAAACGAGGGCGGCACCTGTGCGGAGGTGCCGCCCTCGCTTTTCTCCGGACTCCCCCCTCGGGAGTTGCCGCCTTCCATGTCGGCCTGGTCGACGGCCTTCGACAGAAATGCCGAGTGGTCGGTAGTGGGCTCGTCACCCCCCACGGGATCGAGCTCGCCGGGCCATTCGCATCGCTGCCGAATTGAGTAACAGCTTTCCGTGTACGCGAAGGTGGCGCGACCCCTTTCAAGTCTGGCCAAAAGCGCGTGGTGACAGCCCGTGTCGGCATGCATACTCAACATTGCCGGGGGCGGCTACGGATGTTGATGGTGGGGGTTCGGTGTTACGTGTCCATTTCTCTGGACCCGATCTGGCCCGCGTGCGGATTGCCGCACGCCCGGACGTGCTGTGGGAGACCGTCCTCAGTTTCCACCGGCTCCGCGACAGACGGTCCGACGCGACGCTCAGCAATTGGCGCAACGAAACGCGAGCCCGGTTGAATGGTGAAACACGGGTGCTGGCGCCGCTCGTTCCCACCCGGGGCTATTTCCCCGATTTCCTGACGCCCGGCGAAGGGTTGCTGGGCCTCGGCGAGGCGCTGGAGGCGGTGCGGGCGACGCCCGCCGAGCGGGTGCACGCGGAAGTCTCGCGGCTGCCCGCCGTGCGGCCCCTCCCGTCGTGGGTCCAGGCCCTGCGGGACGGCGAGGCCGCGCCGCTCGGCCGGCTCAGCACGGCCCTGCGCAACTACTACGAGGCTGCCGTCGCCCCCTACTGGCCCCACCTACGGGCCCGCATCGAGGCGGACCGCGCCGCCCGGGGGCGCGCCCTCCTGGACGGCGGCGCCGACAGCCTGCTCGCCTCCCTGCCGCCGACGATGCGCTGGCGGCCCCCCGTCCTGGAGGTCGACTACCCGGCCGACCGGGACCTCCACCTGGGCGGGCGGGGCCTGCTGCTCCTGCCGTCCTTCTTCTGCCGCGGGATGCCGGTGACCTTCCAGGACCCGGACCTGACGCCGGTCCTGGTCTACCCCGTCGAACGGACCCCGGCACGCCCCGCGACGGCCCCGGCACCCTCGCACTCCCTCGGGCGGCTCGTGGGACGCACCCGTTCGGCGATACTCCAGGGCATCGGCGGCGGCTGTACGACGAGCGAACTGGCCCGCCGGGTCGATGTCTCCCTGGCGTCGGCCAGCCAGCACGCGACCGTACTGCGGGACGCCGGCCTCCTCTTCACGCTGCGGCACGGCAGCGCCGTCCTCCACACCCTGACGCCGCTGGGCGCCGCGCTCCTGCGGGGCCAGGCACCGGAGGTGGGCGCCGAGACGGGGACGCACCTCGGCCCGCCGCCCCCGAGGGAGCCCGCCCCCGGCCAGGAGAAGGGGGCCGGGGAACCGGTGTGCTGCCCGTAGGGGATGCCCCGGGAGCGGGCGTTGCCGCCGGTGTCGGGAGGGCGACCCGTAGGGGACCCCGTAAGGAACTCCCGTAAGGCACGCAACGCACCCCCGTGACGCACCCCGCCCTCAGTCATCGATCCCCGTCCGCTCCACCCCCGCCACGATGTACCGCTGGAGCAGCAGGAACACCAGGATCAGCGGCGCGATCGAGACGGCCGCGGCGATGAACAGCTCGTGCAGGTCGACGCTCTGCGCGGTGGTGAACGTCGACAGCGCGACCTGCACCGTCCACGCCTCCCGGTCCTGGCCGATGACCAGCGGCCACAGGAAGGAGTTCCAGGCGCCGATGAAGACGATCGTGCCGACCGCCGCGAACACCGGCCGCGCGTTGGGCACCACCACCCGCCAGTAGGTGCGCCAGTAGCCCAGGCCGTCCACCCGCGCCGCGTCCTCCAGCTCCTTGGGGAAACCCAGGAAGAACTGCCGGAAGACGAAGCAGGCGAACGCGCTGAACAGGGTGGGAACGATCAGCCCCCGCAGGGTGGAGATCCAGCCGAGGGACGACACCAGCACGAAGCTCGGCACGAACGTCACGGCCGCCGGGACCATGAGCGTCCCGAGGATCGCGTAGAAGACGACGTTGGCGTGCCGGTACGGGATGCGCGCCAGCCCGTACCCGGCGAGCGAGGCGAGCAGCACCGTGCCGACGGTGGTGGCGACCGCGATCACCGCGGAGTTGAGCAGCGAACGGGCCAGCGGCAGCCGCGGATCCTCGAAGACCTCGGTGAGGTTGGACCACTTCAGCTCGCGCGGCCAGAACGTCCAGTCGGGCGCGGTGATGTCCGCCTCGGTGGCCAGCCCGTTGCGCACCAGCAGGTAGAAGGGGACGAGGAAGAGCACGGCCAGGACGATGAGCACGACCAGCCGCAGCGCGCGGCCGGCCCGGGTCAGGGCATCATGCATCGGTCAGCCTCCCTTCCGGCCGAGGCGGAGCACCACAGAAATCGGGAAGTCGCCCATCACCGTCACTCCTCCCTCCTCCCGAGCCCGAACCAGCGGGCCTGCACCACGGTGGCCACCGCGATGATCAGCGCCAGGATCACCGCGCCCGCGCTGCCCAGCCCGAGGTTCTGCTCCTGCCCGAGCGCGGTGTAGTAGAGGTACACCAGCGGCGGCCGGGCGTACGGCGGGTAGCCGCGGGCATCCGAAAGCAGGTTGTAGAACTCGTCGAACGCCTGGAACGCGTTGATCACCAGCAGCAGCACCACGGCCACCGACGTCGCCCGCAACTGCGGGAAGGTGATGTGCCGGAAGGTCTGCCAGCCGGGCCGGGCGCCGTCCACCGCCGCCGCCTCGTACAGCCGCGGCGAGATCCGCTGGAGCCCGGCCAGGAAGAGGATCATGTAGAACCCGGCCTGCAACCAGAGCCGGACGGTGACGATCACCAGCCAGTACCACGGCGGATCGGTCGTGGACAGCCAGGCGGTCTGCTCCGCCCCGAACCACCCCAGCACCGTGTTCGCCAGCCCGAACCGCACCCCGTTGAAGATCGACAGCTTCCAGACGAGCGCCGCCACGACGTACGAGCACGCCGTCGGCAGGAAGAACACCGACCGGAAGAACGCCTGGGCGAACCGCAGCCGGTTGACCATCAGCGCCAGCGCGAGCGAGAGCACGTACGTCGCGGGCACGATGAACGCCGTGAACAGGCCGAATGTTCCGAGGCTGCTGAGGAAGGCGTCGTCGCCCAGCATGGTCACGTAGTTGTCCAGCCCGACGAAGTCCGTCGGGTTCACGGTGTTGTGCGCGTCGAAGAAGCTCAGGTAGACGCTCCAGGCCAGCGGCACGTACGTGAACAGCGCCAGCCCGGCCGCGAACGGCCCGACGAACACCCAGAACCACAACGTCCGCCGCTGCGTCCCGAGCAGCCGGCTCCCCGCCCGCCCGGCCGCTTTCCTCCCGGGCAGCCCCGCCCGCCCGGCCGCTTTCTCCTTCCTCGTCACTGCTTCTTGGCCCGCAGAAGCTCGGAGTTCACCGTCCGCACGACACCGCGCAGCTCGCTCTCCGGGTTGGCGCCGTCCTTGATGATCCGGTTGAGCGCGTCCTGGTAGGCGGTGCGGCTGACCGGCGTCCACAGCAGCGGTTCGGCGTCCCCGTACTCGGTGGCGTACCGGACGATGTCCGCCGCCGGTCCCTCCTGGAGCGGCTTGGCCTTCTTGGCGAGCGAGATCCGGGCCGGGATGTGGAACCCGTACGAGAGGGAGAAGTCCTGCTGGTAGTCCGCCCGGTCCACCCACAGCCACTTCACGAAGGCCTTGGCCTCCTTCTGGTGCTTGCTCCGGGCGCCGACGGCCGCCGCGTACGCGCCCACCGGCACGGACGGGCGCCCGCCCGGCCCGTCCTTCGGGAACGGCAGCACCCCGAAGTCGTCCTTCAACGCCGCTTTGACCTGCGGCAGCGCCCACAGCCCGGACCACTGCATGGCGGTGAGCCCCTGGATGAACGCGGACGGGTCCGACCAGTCCAAAGGCGCCCCGAGCAGCAGCGACTTGTCCGCGTACAGCTGACGCAGCTTGCCGAGCGCGCGGGCGGCGGCCGGGTCGTCGAACCCCACCCGGCCGTCCTCGGTGATCAGACTCAGCCCGGCCGCGAACAACGGCGTCCCGCCCAGCACCCCCGCCCCGCCGTCGTTCCCCAGGAACAGCCCCTTGACCTTGTCGTCCCGGTGGCGCTCGGTCAGCGTCTTCGCCGCGTCGACCAGCGCGTCCAGGGTCTGCGGCGGCTCCACGCCCGCCGCCTTCAGCAGGCTCTTGCGGTAGAAGAGCACCTGGGTGTCGATGGTCTGCGGGATGCCCCACACCTTGTCCTGCCAGATCTTCGGCGCGAGGACGGCCCGGTTGAAGTCGTCCTTCACCCCCTCGATCTCGGCGGTGAGATCGACGACCTGCCCGCACCGGATCTGGTCGAGATGCGGCCCGTCCGACTCGAACACATCCGGCCCGGAGTCCGTCAGCAGCGCGGCGGCGGTCTGCCGGTCGTAGTCCCCGGGCCGCCACTGCACGGTGACCTTCGCCTTCTTGTACGCCGCCGCGTACCGCCGCACGGCCTGCTCGGTCCCCGCCTCCCCGTACTGGTGGTACCACTGACTCAACGCGGGCCCCGAACTACCGTTCTCCCGACCGGTGTTGGACCCACAGGCCGCCAGCGCACCCGCCACCGCGACCCCGCCACCAACGGCCAGCAACCGCCGCCTGCCGATGTCCTTCATCCCTCTTCGACCCCCTGCGCGATCGTCGGCCTTGCGCGATAGGTAGTGGATCACCGCTGCGAGCGTTCCACTTTGCCGGACGGGTGTGAAGAAGGCGTGTCGGGAGTGTGGCGCGAGGATCTTGGGCGGGGCGGCGGGGGTGAAGAGCGGCGGGCGGAGTCGTGCGGGGGCGGGAGGGGGCGGCTGGGCTGCGGAGTTGCACATCTGTCAAGAGAGCTTCTTCGGTCAGAGGGAACGCTCCACGCCAAAGTGATCATGACACTTGCATGCTTGCGAAATTGCTACATACATTCACTTGGCGGCGGCGGTGAACGCGCCGCTGTGTGCGATCTGATCCGACCCGAAGGAGGCAACCATGAAGGCTTCGACGGTCTCGCGGAAAAAGGTCCGCGCTGTCAGTACTTTGTCCGCACTGATTGTCGGCGGAAGTCTCTTCACCGCCGCGCCCGCTCAGGCGTACACCAGTTGCCCGAGCAGCGGCTACTACGACAGGGCCAACGTGTGCTCGCGCCTGGACAACGGAATTCTTGGTCACCACGTGTATTTCAACAGCTCCTCGTACACCAAGCGCGTGGTCACCGACTATTACAAGAGCGGTGGCGGCGCGATCAACCGGCGCCTCGGCTCCAGTGGCCCGTTCAACGGTTACGGCACCCAGTGGGGCGCGTGGGGCAGCCAGTCGTCCGGAACCAGTAGCTGGGGCAAGAACTACAACGACAACCTGACCAACTGTCGCACCACTCAGGGCCTCATGGAGGCGGGTGGGACAATTTACAAAACTCCTTTCACCGGCTCCTGCTGATCGTGCATTCTGATGCCGCCCGTCCCTCTCTCCGCGAGCGCGAAGAGAGGGACGGGCTGTCGCATGCCAATTCCCGAAAGTCGACATGCTCTACACTTATTTCGCCGGCCAGCAATTACTTGTCGTCATCACGCTCGTGCTGTGCCTGGCCGTCGCGGTCGTCACCTACCTCGTCGGGCGCCGGCGCCTGCGTCAACCGGTTGCGTCCGCGCTGTTCGCGTCCTCTGTCGTGGGCGCGCTGTGCCTGGTCTTTTCCGGCTCCAGCGGCAACGCGCTTCGCACATGTGTGATCAACCGGCAGATCACCGAGGCTTTCCTCAACGATCAAGGGCTGCTCAATGTCGCCCTCTTCGTTCCCTTGGGATTCTTCGGACTCCTGGCCACCCGCCGCCCGCTGGCCATCGTGCTCGGGGCGCCCGCGCTGTCGGCCACCATCGAGGTCTCGCAGGCGCTGATCCCGCCGATCGCGCGCAACTGCGACAGCAGCGACTTCGTCGCGAACACGATCGGCGCCTGGCTGGGTGTGGTGCTCGCCTGGATCGCGGTACGGATCAGGAAGTCGGCACCGGGGGAATTCCGCCGCGACGCGCGCCCGATCGCCTGGACGGCCGGTTCGGTCCTTTGCCTGAACGCCGTGGCCAGCGCCGTCTGGATCACGCCGAATTTCATGGATTCCAGTACGGTCCAGTACGCGACATCGGAAATGAAGGACGCCGCTCGGCGCCACGTGTCCCAGGCTTTCGGAGACCACTACCGCATAGGGAAGGTCTCCTACGACCCGACCAGCCGCGCCCTGTACATAGGCTTGGACGGAGGCATGGCGCACCTTTCCTGGCCGGATCAGAAGGAATTCAACGTCAGTCTTGTGTCCTACCAGAAGGGAATCAAGCCGGGGGACGTGGGATCCTTCCCGGTGGCATCCGCAGTGGGCGCTCCGACGAATGAAACGGAAGCGCGGAAGATCGCCGTCGAATACGCCACCTCGCACTACCCGAAGGCCGTGGAAGGCGCGAAAATCGACAGCTACGACATCGCCGACGGGCGACTGGGGTGGGGCATTTCCTGGCGTAGGACCGTGGACGGCGTTCTGATGCCCATGCGACTGGACCTCGCCATCGACCGAAAGGGCCAGGTCAGCGATCTCCTCATCCGGGACATCCCCGACCCGAGGCACCTTCCGAAACCCAGGCTGAACGAGAAGCAGGCGAAGGAACTGGCGCAGAAGGACCCGAACCTGCCGGAATCCGTGACGCGCATCGGGAAGGGAACGCTGCTCGCGCGGAGCGATACAGGGGAGGACCCGAAGGTTGTGTGGTTGTTCCCCACGGGAATCGGCGAGGAAGAAGGCCCGGTCGTCGCCGTGGACGCGGTGACGGGACGCCCTGTCGACAACGCCCAGGAACTGAGCCCTCAAAGGCAAAGCGAGGACACCGGAGTCACCACGTCGACGGAAGGCCACTGAAGGAGAGGCCACGGGGGGCCGCCACCGCCGCAGCGGAGCGACGCTCGGTAGGAACCAGCCATTCCGTGGCGCCGACGCCAAAGGTGTGTACTGGACGAACCTTTGCGTGGGGAGCTTCGTTCTGCGGGTGCCAGGTTCCGTCATGGATATGAAGCCCCTTCCCCGCGCCTCCGCAGGGCTTTCGGATGGTTCCGGTCGCTGTGCGTGCCGAGGTCGTATGCGCTCTTTGGCTGGAGATCCATTCCAGCCAAACAAGCGGTGACCGCGACCAGTTGTGGCACTTGTGTGAAAGATTCGGCGCGAAGGCGCCACGTCGTCGCCGGAGATATGGGCGATGCAGCCCTAAGAGTGGCGATGGTGTCCGCGCCAGTCGAGCACCGCCTCCGGCCCAACAGACAGGTGCGCACGGAACGCGCCCGGAAAACGGGCTGACGGGCTGAGGATGGCGACTCAGTGACTCAACGATCAAGGGCGGGCCGGCACCTCATCCTGGCCGTGTCCCTCGCGGTCTTCGCCGTGGGCTGTGCCGACCAGGGTGACGAGGAGGGCGCTCCGCCGCTCGGGGACGTACCCACCATCACCAGGAGCGCCGACATACCGGCTCTGCCGTCCGAAGGGCTGCGGCTCACGAAAGAGCAGTACGTGACGTTGATGCGAGCCAACCGCATCGCCGTCAACCAATGCATGGCGCAATTCGGGTTCGGTGCCTACTCGCTCGTGGAAGGCGGGGACGACCCGGCCTACATCGAAGAGGTCTATCCGAAGCGCTCCCGCCTGTTCGGAGTCGTCGACGAGGACGAGGCCGCGACGCGCGGTTACCAGCCACCCCCCACCACGGGGTCCGGCAAGACGAAGACGGGCCTGAAAGACCCGTCCGCGGCGGAACAAGCCGTATTCGACGGGACGAACGCGGGCAAGGTCGTCGGCGGGAAGAAGGTCCCTGCCGGCGGGTGCGTCAAGCAGGCCGACGACGCGCTGTTCGCCGGCGGGAATTCCAAGGACGACGTCCTGTCGCGCAACGAGTTCGTCCCCCTCGAAGAGAAAGTCCGGGCGGACGAACGGCTGCGGGACGCCTTCGGTAAATGGAGCGCCTGCATGAAGGAATCCGGGTACTCCTACGAAAAGCCCATGGACGCGGGCAACGACAAGAAGTGGGGACGCGGCGGTACGCCGTCGGCAGCGGAGACGGCCACAGCGCGGGCCGACGTGGCGTGCAAGAAGAAGACCAACGTCGTCGGCGTCTGGTGGGCCGTGAAGGCCGCGTACGAGAAACAGAAGATCGACGCCGAGGCCGAGCACTTCGCCAGTGTGCGCAGGACCCGGGAAGCCGTGATCCGGAACACCGCGCGGATCGTGGCCCATGGCAGGTGACGAACACACGGAAGCGCGAGGTGAGGGCGGGCCGGCGCTGGACCGCCGCCGGCGACTGGTGCTCTGGGTTGCGGCCACGGCAGTGCTGCTGTCCGCCGGCGGACTGGTCGCGACCTCGTTCATCAAGTCGCCGGAACAGGCCGCGGCCGACACCAGGCCCCCTGCGCCGGATGTCCTCACCGCCGAGGTGCAGCGTCGCGTTCTGCGGGACACGGTGGTTCTGAGAGGAACGGTCACCGCCGGGCAGACCGTGGATGTCATCCCGACCGCAGGTGGTGGGGACGCCGTGGGGAAGCCCGTGATCACCAAGCTGCCGGTCAAGGTGGGAGACGGGGTACGGACGGGCGACCTGCTGGCGGAGATATCCGGGCGGCCCGTGTTCGCGCTGCCCGGCGACGTGCCCGCCTACCGGGACATCAAGCCGGCGTCGTACGGGCACGACGTGCGCCAGTTGCAACTCGCCCTGAACCGGCTCGGCTTCAACACCGACGCCGATCCTGACGGGACCTACGCGGAGGCGACGAAGAGGGCGGTGTCGGCGTTCTACGCGTCCCGGGGCTACCCGGCGCGGCAGGCGTCCGAGGACGGGGCGAGGCAGGTGGAGGACGCGCAGGACGCGGTGACCCAAGCCGAGCGCACCTTGCAGGACGCGCAAGACGCGCAAGACGCGCAGGACGCCCAGGAGGAGCCGCAGGGTGGTCCCCCGGCGGCGCCGTCCCCCTCGGAAGGCGCCGCACTGGGCAAAAAGGAGAAGCCCACACGCGGTGATCAGGGAAGCTCCGGCGCGCGAGACGTGCGGCGGGCCCGGGAGGACCTGGCCAAGGCACGCACGCGGTGGCGTGCGGCGGTGGCGGCGAACGGTCCGATGGTGCCCGCCGGTGAGCTGGTGTTCGTGCAGGACTTCCCCGCCCGCGTGGAGGCCGTCGCCGGACGCGTGGGTGCGGAGGCGACGGCGAAGGTGCTGACCGTCTCGGCCGGACGTCTCCTCGTCAAAGGGCAGTTGGCGGTGCACGAGAAAGACCTGGTACGGGTCGGGCAGAAGGTGGAGATCCTTTCCGAGCTGACCGGTGATCGCGTGAGCGGTGAGGTCGCCTCGGTGGGGCAGGCCCCGGGACGCCCCTCGTCGGCGGAAGGGGAAGGCGGCGGTGACGCGGCCGGCCAGGCGCAGCCGGGCGACGGTGCCGGATACGAGGTGGTGGTCACGCCGGACAAGCCGCTGGATCCGCGGTTCGCCGGACAGGACGTACGGCTGACCGTGCAGTCCGCCACGTCCAAGGGAGCGGTCCTGGTGGTGCCGGTGTCGGCGGTCTCGGCGACGGCGGACGGGCGCACGGTGGTCACCGTCTACCGGCGTGGGCAGCGCGTACCGGTGGAGGTGACACCGGGATCGGTGGGAGACGGGTCCACGGAGATCCGCCCCTTGAAGCCGGACGCGGTGAAGGCAGGCGACAAAGTGATCGTCGGCGTGAAGAACGGCGGACGCACGTGAGCGCGCCACCGGTGATCGAATTCCGGGAGGTCGGCCTCACATACCCGGGGCCGCCTCCGGTCGTGGCTCTGCGCCCTGGCGACCTGACGGTGGCACGAGGGGAGTATGTGACCGTCGTGGGGCCCTCCGGCTCGGGCAAGTCCACCTTCCTCAACATCGCCGGGCTGCTCGACGCCCCCTCGACGGGGAGCTACCTGCTGGACGGGCTGGACACCGCCACGCTGTCCGACGGGGAACGCACCGCCCTGCGCGGCCGGCGCATCGGCTTCGTGTTCCAGTCCTTCCACCTCCTGCCGCACCGCAGCGCTGCGGAGAACGTGGCGCTCGCGATGCTGTACGCCAAGGACGAACGGTATGGCGGGCACCGTGCCGCCGCCGAACGCCGGAAAGCGGCCCGCGAGGCGCTGGAGCAGGTCGGCCTGGGCCACCGGCTCGACGCGTTGCCCACCCGCCTGTCCGGCGGTGAGCGGCAACGGGTCGCGATCGCCCGCGCCTTGATGGGCGGCCCTTCGCTGCTCCTGTGCGACGAGCCCACCGGCAATCTGGACACGGCGACCGCCGCGTCCGTCCTCGAACTCCTCGACCGGCTGCACAAGGACGGAATGACCATCGTTCTGATCACCCACGACCCGGAGATCGCCTCCCGAGCCCGGCGTGTGATCACCATCCGGGACGGAGTCCTGAGCGAGTCGTCGGCGGTGGGCACATGAGGCTGCGCAAGAGCCGGCGAGCGGGCGCCGGTGCCGTGGCCGCACCGCTCGATGCGGAGCCGGGCGATGCCGCCGAGCACGCAGCGACGAAGGCCGACGCCGCGAACAGCGGCAGCACGACGAACGCCGCCGTGCCTCCGCGTGTCCCGTCTTCCTCGCTCGCCCTGCGTGACCTGATGTCCGAGTCCCTCGCCGGTGTACTGCAACGTCCGGCCCGCAGCGCGCTGACGATGCTCGGCACGGTGCTGGGCGTGGGCACCTTCGTGGCCATCCTGGGGCTGACCGCAACCGCGTCCTCCCAGATCGACACCCGCTTCAGCGTGCTGTCCGCGACAGAGGTGACCGTCGAGGACACCGGCGGCGACGAACGCGAACAGGTGCCGATCTCCTTCCCCCAGGACGCCGACCGCCGCGTGGAGCGCCTGCACGGTGTCGAGGCGGCCGGGATCTTCTGGACGGTCCCGCTCGGCGGAAGTGGACGGGTCCGCTCCGCGCCCGTGGGAAAAGCCGCCGAGGGAGAACGTATCCAGGTCACCGCCGTATCGGCGGGAACGCTTGAGGCGGCGGTCCCGACGCTCGCCGAGGGCCGGGTCTTCGACGCATGGCACGACGGAGGAGCGCAGCAGGTCGCCGTCCTCGGTTCCGGGACGGCGGCCCAGCTCGGCATCACGACCCTGGAGACCCGCCCGGCCGTGTTCATCGACGACCAGCCCTTCACCGTCGTGGGCATCGTCAGCGAGGTCAAGCGCAAGCCGGACCTGCTGTCATCGGTCATCGTCCCGCGCACCACGGCCTTGAAGATCTGGGGCCCGCCCTCCAGCGACCGGGCCAAGATGCTGATCTCCACGAAGATCGGCGCCGCCCCCCAGATCGCCAGTGAGGTGGCCCTCGCCCTCGACCCCACCCACCCGGAACGCTTCAAGGCCATCCCACCGCCGGACCCCAAGACGCTGCGCGGGCACGTCACCTCCGACCTCAACCAGCTCTTCCTTCTCCTGGCCGGCATCAGCCTGGTCATCGGCACCGTCGGCATCGCCAACACCACTCTGGTCGCGGTGCTCGAACGCACCGGGGAGATCGGACTGCGGCGCGCGCTGGGCGCCCGAGGGCGGCACATCACGGCGCAGTTCCTCGCGGAGTCGGCGGCGCTGGGGCTCCTGGGCGGACTCGTCGGTACGTCCCTCGGGGTCGTGACCGTGGTCGGTGTCGTCCTGGCGCGTGACTGGACGCCGGTCATCGATCCCGTCACGGTGATCGCCGCTCCTGCGATCGGCCTGCTCACGGGTGTGCTCGCCGGCCTTTACCCGGCCTGGCGAGCCTCACGAATCGAGCCCGCCGAGGCCCTGCGGCGGTGAGGCCCTCCGCACGGGGGAAACACGGGGCGTACACGTCCATTTCGGCGGCGCCGAGGCATATCCGGTCCGGAGCCGGGGGGCCGATCCGCCATTTCAGCGTATGGCGCAGGCGGAGGACATCCGGGTCGGCGATGAACTTCGCCCGGTCGTCCTGTGAGAACCGTCGGGTGTCGACCGGCTCTCTGCTACCGCTCCGCGTTCCGGTCCAGTTCGACGTAAAGGCGGGTGCCGCCCTTGCCCTTGGTGCGGCGGCGGACCGTGATCCGGCCCTGTATTTCCTTCGGGTGGTGGACGTGCGTGCCGCCGCAGGGGATCTCGATGTCGCCCGAGCGCCAGATGAAGACGTCGTGGGTGCCGGGGAGACCCGTGATGGTCGCTTCCGGGGACGCGGCGAGCAGCGCGATCACACGGTCCTGAATGCCGGGTACCGCCTCGGTGGGGATCGCGCTCCCGAAGTCGAAACGAGCCGAGCTGTCGCTGATGTTGCACCCTCGGGTCGTCCGGGCCAGGCCTTGGGATTCGAGGTACTCGCCGGTGGCGTGGAAGAGGAAGTGCGCCAGGGTGTGCATCTGCATGTTGCGGAAGCGGCGGTCCCAGTCGATTTCCATGGTGACCTGCTCGCCGACGGTGAGTGTGCAGGGTTCCTCGAATTCGTGGCAGAAGACGGACTCGATGGTGGCCACTTCCCCGTTGGGGAGTTGGAAGGGCCGCCCGCCGGCCTTCTGCACGTCGATGACGCGAGCGCCGTTTATTGTGCCCTGATCGGCCACCTGCCCGCCGGATTCCGCGTAGAAGATGGACCGGTCGAAAACGGCGTAACGGCCGCTGACGGAGAGGACGGTGGCGGTCGCCGTCGTGCCGTACTGATCCTCGTGGTAGAGCTGTTCCGTGGGCGGGCACGCGCTCCACAGGGCCGGTTCAATCATCGCTCTCTCCCCATTTCAGTAACGTGGTGCCGTAGAGACCGCCGCCGTCGGCGAAGAAGGTGAGGATGTCGCCGTCCGTGCCGGGGCCGAAGTCGGACGCGACTTGGCGGGCGCGGCGCCCATAGAACATACGCCGGATGATCCCCGGGCACTGGTTCCTCTCCCCGCCGGCTCGGTTTCCGGGTTCATTTCCGGCTCTCCAGCAAGTGCTTGGCCCAGTAGATGGAGACGAGCAGAACGCCGATACCGGCGATCTGGACCAGGCTGAGCCACTGGTCGAAGAGGAACAACCCGTAGACGGCGGCGGCGACGGGTTGCAGCAGGACGAAGACGGCGGCGAGTTGCAGCGGCAGGAACTTCACCGCGTGCGCCATCAGCGTCTGCCCGAGCACCTGCGAGGTCACGGCGAGCGCGACGAGGACGAGCCAGCCCTTGGCGCTCGTCGGGAAAACGCTCTCGCCCATCACCGCCGCCACCGCGAAACAGACCACGGCACACACGAGACTGAGCCCGGCCATGATGCGCGTCGCCTCGTACCGTTCGCGCAAGCCCTTGGCCACGACGAGGAAGAGGGCGTAGAAGACGGCGGTGGTCAGCGCGAGCAGGTCACCGCGGAGATGGTCCGGGTCGAGGCCCGTTCCGAGAATGACGAGGACGTAGAGACCGGCGAGAGCGAGCAGCGCGGGGAACACCAAGCGCCACGGCACCCGGTCGCCGAAGAGGAGGAAACACAGCGGCGCGATGATGAACGGCACGAGGTTGGCGAGCAGGTTCGCCTCGGCGAGTGAGGTGTAGAGGAACGAGATGTTCCACAGGCACAGGTCCGCCGCGAGGAAGATGCCGCCGAGCGCGATCAGCAATTGGTCACGCCGGCCGATCCGATGGGTTTTCACCCCGTCGGCGCCCGCGTCATTCTCGTTTCCGTTCCTTTTCGGGGACGACTTACGGGACATCGCCAGCGAAATGCCGAGCAGCAGCGGCGCGGCGAACAGCGAGCGGTACGCGCCGGTGGCCACCGGACCGGCCTCGCTCCACCGTACGAAGACGCCCCCCAGTGCCAGGCAGCAGACCGCGAACAGCACCATTGCCTGGTAGCGGCCACGTCCGCGCGACGCCGGTGCCTCTGCGGCTTCGGGAGCCGACGCGGCGGCCTCTGGCTCGACCGGCGTCGTCGAGGCGCGTTCCGTCAGCGTCTCGATTTCGCTGACATTCTTGGCCGACATGGAGATCGTTGTACTCATCAAAGAGTGTGACTGACAAGCCAAGGCAGCCTTCACGATTCCATAAGCGGCTCTTGGATGCGCCCGGAATGCCCGAGCTGTCACGCCGAGATGCCCGAATGATTCCCTTCGGCTCGCGTGCTGCGGCACGGATTCCGTCCGGGAAAAGTCTCGCCCCTTGTCGCGTACCTTCCGGACTTCCGCCGCCCTCTTGATGTATGCGCGGACGGCTCCTTACTCTCGCCCGCCATCTCCGTGCGCTGCGCGCCGTGGCATGGACCGGTGCCTTCCTCGCTGGTGGTGCGGGTGGGGCCGGGGGAGTTGGAGGGGGTGGCGGGCTGGAGAGGGCCGGTTATGGGCCCGGGGTGAAGTGGCCCCGAGTCAGGGCGGTGGTGAATGCGGTCCAGGCGGTGGGCGTTGTTTGGATGGTGGGGGCGGTAGGGTTTTTGGAGTCGCGTATGGCGATGAGGTGGGGGTGGGTGGTGGAGACTTCCACGCATTCGAGCTCGGCGTCGCTGTAGCTGGATTTGTGAAAGTGGAAAACTGGCGCTGAGGACTGAGTCACCTCAGTTCCCCTCGGCTCAGAGCGGCATTGAATGATTCCCACGCTTCAAGGGAGATCCGGACGATGGGCTCGGTGGGGCGCTTGGAGTCACGTATGGCAACGACGTCAGGCAGATTGGTGGCCACTTCGACGCACTCGTGGTCGTGATCGCTGTGACTGGACTTCCGGAAGTCGAACTTACGCATCGGGTCGCAGTTCCTTACTGAGCGCGCTGATGAAAGAGCGGGAATCGCGCTCACTGAGTGCTTCCTCTGTGATTTTATCGAACCGTTCACCGTGTTCGGCAGCCTCTCTGCCCCCTTCGATCCATGCCTGAGTGCGGGGGATCTCCATGTAGACCACGTCCATCGCTCCCGGCTCCGTAAACGAGATGATGTTGAAGCCGCATCCCATGCCTAGTTGGGCCCCTGCGCTGAAAGGCAGCACTCGCACGGATACGTTGGGTTTTTCGTCTATGACATGGGTCAGGTGCTTGAGTTGCCCATGCATCACCTCGGACCCGCCGACAAGGTTTCTGAGAACGGCCTCGTAGATCACCGCTTGCAGGAAGAGTGGTTTCTCGCCACCCAGGCGCCGTTGTCGGGCGATCCGCGCTGCTACGAACTGGTCATCTGGATTCAGGGCGCGTACGTAGCGCTCGGTTTGCAGCAAGCCGGGGATGTAAGCGATTTGCCAGGTCTTGATCGCTGTGGCGGCGCTCTCCAGGGTGACGTACTCCCTCATGGCCGGCGAAACGCCAGAGTCGTTCCACCACCCCTTCGCCTTCCGCCGCTCCCGATCGATCCGCGCCAACTCCAGCAATCCGCCGACCGCTGCCGGGTCCTGTACCCCGTACAGCTCGCACAGAATGCGGATGTCGGGATCGCGGATGGGCACCCAACCCCGTTCCATCTTCGCGATCTTGGCCGTGGACGCTGTAAGCACTTTGGCGGCTTGGGGTTGAGTCAGGCCGGCGGCAGTGCGGAGCTTCAGGAGCTCGCCGCCGAGTCTGCGGCCCAGGACGGTTGAGGTGCTGTTGCCTTGCATGGTTTGACCGGTTGTCACGACGCAACTCCTCCCGGTGATCGGAGACAGTGTGCTGCCGTGGCATCCCCCGGGGCAACTCGATCGGTTGATATTTCCTGAGCTGAGCTTGAATGGATCTCGCTCGCACCCCTACGGTCCGTAACGACCTGCTAGCGCAGCGTCCGCCAAGCGGCGCAGTGGTGCCTGGTGCGCGCTGCTCGATTCCGGAGGTGGCCGACGGTGATCGCCCCGTTCGACCCGGCAGAAGTCGTTCTCAAAGAGGACCTACTCGACTACACCCCGTACCCCAAGAGCGTCACGCTTGCCCGCCATCGGACGGCGCGGCTCGTCTGCGAGTGGGGGTACCGGCAACTCGCCGGGGACGCCGCCCTGTTGCTCGCCGAGCTGGCGACCAACGCGATCCGGCACGGCAGCGTGCGCGGGCGGCTCGTCCGCGTCCATCTCACGCTCACCCGCGAGGTGTTGCGCATCGCGGTGTCCGATCCCCGGGGCGAGGCCGTGCCCTGCCCACGCGCGGCGTCGCCGGAGGACGGGGACGGGCGTGGGCTGGTCCTCGTGGGCGCGCTGGCCGCGCGGTGGGGCGTGCGCGAGCGTGAGGTCGGCAAGACGGTGTGGTGTGAATTGGACGTGTGCGGTCGGCAGACCGAAGCGAAAACGCACGCGTAGGCAAACGATCGTGCTGCCCGCCCGTGTTGTACGGCGGGCGGGCAGCACGTAGGGATAGCAGAGGTATTACGGGGTGCCGTAGAGCCACAGGTGGTAAGTGCCGCTCTTGTTGCGGCAGTCGTACTTGTCGATGTTGCTGGCCTGCGCGTAGTACCGCCCGACGGAAACGCAGGTTCCGTAATCCCGGAACCTTTCGCCGGTGTCGAACCACCGCTTGGCCTTCACCGTCAGGTCCTGTGCGCCGACGGCGGACGTGGACGAGGCGGTGGCCGGGGAAGTGGCCGCCTGGGCGACCGTGGGGGCGGTGAAGGCGGCGACGGCGGCGAGGCCGGCCACGGCCGCGGCTATGCGTTTGCGCATGCGCTATCTCCTTGTTGCAGGGCTTGGTGGGGTGTCAGCCGGCGGAACGCCTGTCGCGGCGAGCGCTGCGTATGGCGGGTCGCGGCGACATCTCGCGGTTTCTGGCGTCGGAGCGAGCCAACGTGCCGGGCGACCGGTGAGCGCCGGGATCACCCGGCGGCTGACGGCACCAAAGCTGGCCGACGTGTGGTCGGTGAGGCAACGGTTCCGTCCCGTCCCGGACAGTCGGTCACCGTCCGGCCTGGTCAGGGGCTTGTCCGAGTGCGTCCGGATTCTCGTCCGGGTCCTCGTCCGGAACCTCGTTCGGAACCTCGTCCGGATGTCGTCCGGAGTGGACGGACCGCCCCGCCGAACCCATCGAGAGAGGGAGTGTCACGCGCCGGTCAGGCCCAGCGCCCGCATGTCCCGCAGGGCCACCATCCGTACGCCGCACAGGTCGTCCGGGTCGTCCTCCAAGTTGAAGACCGACGCGATCAGCCAGACCAGGAGGAACCCGAACCCGGCCAGCCAGCGCTTGAACAGGCGCGGAAGGCGGGGGCGGGTGCCGGTCTTTTCGAGGACGACGCGGGCGCGGCAGATGTACTTGCCGACGCTGGCGCCGATCAGGCGCGTCAGGACGACGTGGTTGAGGAACGACAGGCCCAGGCCGCAGCCCGCCATGGCAAGCCAGTCCTTGGGGAACTCCAGGTGCGTGGTCACGCGCGCGCCGATGACCACGACGCCGAGGACGAAGGCGACGCAGAGCCCGTCGATGAGGATCGCGCCCGCGCGGCGGAGGTCCCCGGCGGATTCGGGTATGCGCGGGGGCGGCGGGGGCTGGGGCGCGTACTGACCGGGGAACTGCGGTGGGTGCGGACCCGGTGGCGCGTACGGGGCCGGTGGCCCGTATGGGGACGCCGACTGCGGCGGGTGCGGGGCCGGTGCCTGTGGCGGGTACGGCCCGGGGGCGTGGTGGGGGCCGGGCTGCGGGCGGGTGTGGTCGTACATGGGGGTGGATCTTGCCATGGGGGATCGGCGGTCTTGGGGGTGAGCGGGGTACGCCCCTGGCGTCGGGCAGGCCCGCAGACGCATGAAGCGGTCGGGACCGCTGCCCGATCACAGCCAACCGGTGGCCGGCCAGATGGTTGCAGCCGCGGCGGCGATGAGCGCGACGTTGAGCACGACCTGGCGGTCTTCGCCGGTCAGGTGCACGGTGATCGCGCCGATCTGGAGGAGCAGAAACCCGATGGCCGAGGCCAGGGAGAGCCAAGGCGCGATGCCGGTCGCCGGGGGCAGGAGCAGTCCGACGGCGCCCAGCACTTCGATCGTTCCCAGCGCCCTGACGGCGGGCAGCGGTATGCGGTCCACCCAGGCCATCATCGGCCGGAGCAAGTCGCGGCTGCGGACCACCTTGACCCCGCCCGCGTAGAGGTAGAAGGAGGCGAGCGGTCCGGCAACGATCCAGTAGGCGATGGTCATGATTTCCCTTCGTGGTCACCGCTGGTGGGTGACCCGCCGGTCCCAGGGGAGCGCCTGGGACCGGCACGTGAGCGTGTGTGAGCGACCTGGACGCCGAGCGGTGGGAGCGCGTGGGCTGTCCCGGTCCGGTGGCGGGCGGCCTGGGGCGTCGGCCCGCCGCTTCAGGCGAAGTCGGTAGCGGGCTCGGTGGCGTAGCGGCTCATCGTGTGCGCGCCGGCCTGGGGCGTCAGCGGCCTGCCGTCGGCGGTCATGCTCTGGAGGTCCCGGAAGTACTGCACATACAGGTCGGGGGTGAACAGGCTGAGCATGACGGCGGGGCGGTCGGTCGGGTTGGCGAAGGTGTGCGGGGCACCGCGCGGGACCATCACGAAGGTGCCCGCGACCGCCTCGTGGTCCTTGTCCCCGACGGTGAACCGCACCGTGCCGGAGAGGATGTAGAAGCCCTCGTCGTGCTGGGCATGGCGGTGCTGCGGGGGGCCGGGGGTGTGCGGGGCGAGGACGGACTCGGTGACCCCCAGGCGGTGCCCGGTGTGGCTGCCGTCTTCCAGGACGCGCATACGCGTCGTGCCCATGGTGATCGTCTCGCCGTCGTCGGGGCCGACCACCGATACGGCGGGGACTGCCCGCGGTTCACTGGTTTTCGCTTCGTCGGCCTTCGTTTCGTCAGTCTTCGTTTCGTCGGTCTTCGCTTCGTCGGTCTTCGCTTTGTCGGTCTTCGCGTCGTCGGTCATGCTCCGAGTCCACCGCCAGGGCCCTGCGAGTGTCCAAGACCTGTTCCGGCACGCCGATACCCTGCGGGTATCGTCGCAGCGTGGAGCTACGTACCCTGCGCTACTTCGTGGCGGTCGCCGAGGAACTCCACTTCGGCCGGGCCGCCACCCGCCTGCACATGAGCCAGCCGCCGCTGAGCCGGGCGATCAAGCGGCTGGAGGCGGAGATCGGTGCGCTCTTGTTCGCCCGCGCGCCCGCCGGGGTCACGCTCACCCCTGTGGGGGCGCTGCTGCTCGACGAAGCGCGGGCCCTGCTCGATCAGGCCGACCGCGTCCGCGTCCGCGTGGCCGCGGCGGCGGGCGCCACGACCCTCACCATCGGCATCCTGGGCGACGGCACCGACCCCGGCATCGCCAGGCTGGCGGCCGTCTACCGCCGACGCCACCCCGACATCGACATCCGCGTCCGCGACACCGACCTGACCGACCCGACCTGCGGGCTGCGCGCCGGACTGGTCGATGTCGCCCTGACCCGTGCGCCGTTCGACGACGCCGCCCTGACGGTGCGTGAGCTGCGCACCGATCCGGTCGGTGCGGTACTGCGCACCGACGATCCGCTGGCCCGCCGCGACCGCCTGAAGCTGGACGATCTGGCCGACCGCCGCTGGTTCCAGTTCCCGCAGGGAACCGACCCGATCTGGCAGTCGTACTGGAACGGCGGCAAGCCGCGCGAGGGCCCGGTGGTGCGCGTCGTCCAGGAATGCCTGCAGGCCGTGCTCTGGAACAGCACGGTCGGTTTGGCCCCACTCGGCCACGACCTGCCCGAGAACCTGGTCGCGGTCCCGCTGGTCGACATGGCGCCGAGCCGAGTGGTCGCGGTGCAGAACGAGGGCGACGCCAACCCGTTGGTCCGCTCGTTCATCGAGATCGCGATGGCCGCGTTCCGCCACTGAGCATCTACGGAACCAGCTGGGCAGCACGGCCCGGGCCTCAACGAGTTGGCCCCGCGCGGCACATCCATTCGGGGAGCTTGTCGGCCTCTGCCGGGGGCGCCGCTTGCTGGCCTCTATCAGGGGCGCTTGTCGGCCGCGTCGAAGGTGTTCTCCCGGCTGTGGGCCTTCTTCGCGGGCGCAGGACCGCCGTCCGCCCCCCGGCCGCGGGCGCTGGGGCGGACGGCGGTCCTCGGCGGCGTCAGACCGTCTCGCCGAAGTCGTACGTCACGCCCGTCAACTGCTCGGAAGCCGTCCACAGGCGCTCCGACGTGGTGTTGTCGGTGGTCCAGGGGGCGCGGAAGGACGTGGACGGGCCGCCGCGCAGGCCGGTGCGGGGGCCGATGAACGCGTTCGGCTTCATGTGGGGGGCGGTGGCGGCGCACAGGATGGACAGGGCGCCGGTCTCCGCCGGCTGGCCGATGATGCGGTTGACGACGAGGACGGCCCGCTCGGCGGACTTGCGGCCCTCCATCCGTACGGCGGTCGTCTGGAGGTTCGTCCGGGCGTAGCCGGGGTGCGCGGCGGTGGCGAGGACCGGGGAACCGGCGCGGGCCAGGCGCCGGGAGAGTTCGTGGGTGAAGAGGAGGTTGGCGCTCTTGGAACGGCCGTAGGCGAGCCAGCGGCGGTAACCGCGATCGCCGTTCAGGTCGTCGAGATTGACGTTGGCCAGGGCGTGCATGCCGCTGGAGACGGTGACGACCCGGGCGCCCGGCGTGGCCGTGAGCCGCGGCAGGAGAAGGCCGGTGAGGGCGAAGTGGCCCAGGTGGTTGGTGCCGAACTGCATCTCGAAGCCGTCGGCGGTGTGGCGGAGGGGGAGGGCCATCACGCCGGCGTTGTTGATCAGGAGGTCGAGACGGTTGCCGTCGGAACCGTTCAGGTCGGCGGCGAAGGCCCGTACGGACTTGAGGTTCGCCAGGTCCAGCGGCCGGAACTCGGCCTTGGCGCCGGGGACTTCGGTGCGCAGGCGTTCGGCCGCGGCGGTGCCCCGCCCCTCGTCACGGCAGGCCAGAACGACGCGTGCGCCACGGCGGGCGAGTTCGCGGGCGGTGATGTAACCGATACCGCTGTTGGCGCCGGTGACGACCGCCGTGCGGCCCGTCTGATCGGGGATGTGGTGGGTGTTCCAGCCGGTCACGCCTGCATCAGCTCCTCCGTCGGGGGGAACAGCGTACGACGGGGGGTTGGGTGTTCGGGTGGTGTGGGGCGGGGGTGCCGGGCTGCTCCCTTGAGGTCATGAGGTGGCCGGGGGCGCCTGTGGCGTGGCTAGGGACGCCGGTGACATGGCTGGGGGCGTCTGCGACGTGGTCGGGGGCGCCTGTGACGTGACTGGGGACGCCTGCAACGTCGCTGGGGACGCCTGTGACGCGGGCCGCGTACCCTCCCTTCGGTGCCCCGACACCCGAAGAAGCCCCGCCGCCTGGTCGCCGACGGGCGTGCGTACCTGTGGACGCTCCGGCACCGTCATCGGGTGTCCGACGACGGCCGGTCCGCGGACTGCCGCCAGATCCTCACGCTGTACCCGCAACCGGCCGGGTCCGGGGGACCGCTGCGCATCGTCTTCGTCCAAGGGCCGGGCCGGTACGTTCCGGGCGGGTTCCCCTTGGGGTCCGGGGACGTGGGGGACGTCCGGGGCGGCTCGCTGAACCTGCACGAACCGGGTGCGGTTCGGGCCTTGCTCGACGCGGCGTCGGACCGTGGCTGGCGGCCGGGGGAGCGGCGGGGGGTGGAGGTCGATGGGTGGTCGCTGCTGGAGGCGGCGGTCGCTGCGCGGGCGGGGGGTGACGGGCCCTCGGATGCGTAACAGGAGTGGACCGCTGGTACGGGTGGATGGCCGGGCGGGGGCCGGGGGAGCGGCTGACATGGCCTGACGCGCTCCTGACATCCGTGTCACCAAGTGGCATGCTTCTCGGGCTGCTTGTGAGGCGCCGCCCGTAGGGCGTGCCGTTCCGTGCCACGACGCGCTATTCCGTGGCCGGTCGCCGCGCCGGGTCACGTTGCCCGTCCCGGGCGTCCGATGGGTCGTCGTCTCGTGAGCCGCGTCCGCACCGCTCGTCTGCCAGCCGCCGGTCTCCGCCGTTGCCGGTCGATGCTCTCCCGGCCCGGTGGGTGCCCGCCGACGCGTCTCGTCGGTGGACCGGCTCCGTGCGGTCGCGTGCTTCGTGCGCGGCCTTCGCAGAAGGAGTTACGCGTGAGACGCAATACCACCCCTCGCAACCGGCGCGTCGCGGCCCGGGTCCTCCTGGCCACGGGAATGGCGCTCGGTTTCGCCGTGCCGACCGCGTCGGCCGGTGCTGCCACACCCGTCGAGACGCAGGCCCCGCCCACGTCCGAACCGGCCTCCGCCGCCGCACAGGAGCGGGCCGCCGCGTACTGGACCCCGGAGCGGATGCGCGCCGCCACGCCGCTCGATCTGATGCGCGACGCCCGTGAGGCACTCACCAAAGCGGCGAGTAAGGCCAAGGGCGACGGCGCGCAGGCGGTCCGTTCCGGGGCCGAGCGCGTCGTGAAGCCGAGTGACGCGCGCGCCTCCTCCAAGGGCGACGTGTCCGTGCGCGCCTTCCCTGAGGGCGGTGATCCGTGGACCGGTGGCGGCGAGGTCACCAAGACCGCCGGCCGGGTGTTCTTCACGTACCAGGGGCGCGAGGCGTCCTGCTCCGGGGACGCGGTGACCAGCGCCAACAAGAGCACGGTGATCACCGCCGGGCATTGCGTGAAGCTCCAGGGGAGCTGGCACACCAACTGGGTCTTCGTTCCCGGTTACGACAACGGGCAGGCGCCGTACGGGAAGTGGGCCGCGACCAAGACGCTCAGCACTCCGCAGTGGACGGCGAGCGAGGACATCAACTACGACGTGGGCGCCGCGGTCGTCGGCCCTCTGGAGGGCAAGCGGCTCACGGATGTGGTCGGCGGTCAGGGACTGGCCTTCAACTCCGGCTACAACAAGCCGATGTACGCCTTCGGCTACCCGGCGGCGGACCCGTACGACGGCACGAAGCTGATCTATTGCAGCGGCAACACCAAGAAGGACTTCCTGCTCTCCCGCGATCACCGCTTGGGGTGTGACATGACGGGCGGGTCGAGCGGTGGTCCTTGGTTCACCCAGTTCGACGAGGCCACGGGGAAGGGCCTCCAGGCGTCGGTGAACAGCTTCGGGTACGTCTTCCTGCCGAACAACATGTTCGGCCCGTACTTCGGTGACGACGCGAAGAAGCTGTACGAGGACGCGCAGGGGTCCTGACCGGTCCGGGCACGGGCGCGCGCCGCGGGGCCGGGTTGGGGGGTCCTGGGGCGCGCGCTGTCCGTGGTTCGGGGAGCCGGTGGGTTCTCGGGGAGCCGGTGCTTGTGGCGAAGACGGCTCACCGGCGCCGGTTCGGCGAGTCCGCGATGCCGTTGACAGTGTCTACGGTGGAGACGCGCCGCCCTGAACGGCCGCAGCGGCACACCGGTTGTCGGTGTGCCGCTGGTTCGCTGGTTCGCTGATGTCGAGTTTGTCGGGTCAGCCTGTGATGGGCCGCGTGGACCGGTGGGGTCGACGCGATCGCCTCATGCCGAGGCGGCGGGCTGAAGGCGCATGTCGCGGGGGTCGGCCCCTGAGTTGTTGAGGCAGGAGTGGTTTCCGGGAGCCTGGCCGAGTTGCAGGCCCAGGCAGGTGCCCAGAGCGAGCTGGCCGTAGTAGTTCGGGTGCAGGGACTCCTGGCGCTGTCCCTGTCCGTGGCCGGTGGTCACGAAGCGGACCCATTCACTGGTGCGGCCTGATGGCTGTTGGCCGGGCCCGGCATGGGCGGTGGTGGTGGAGCAGAGCTCCCGGCCTTCGAAGGCGCGGGACAGGTCGAGGAACTCCGCACCGGCTGTGCGGGCGGCGTCGGCGAGGGTGGTGCTGATCTCGGGGACGAGTTCGTCGTGGGCCCAGGTGAGGTCCTTGTCGAAGAAGGGGCAGCCGCCTTGCGTCAGGCGGTCGTACCCCTCTCCCGGGTAGCGCACCCGCGCGCCGTCGGGCAGGGGCGAGGGGTAGGACTGCAGGACCAGGCGGTAGCTGCCTTTCGGGTGGCCCGCTCGGTCCATGGCGGTGGTGACGTCGGCCAGCGCCTTGACGGCCGCCGTGCGCATCGCGGGCAGCCGGTTCTTGACCTCCGGCGCCGTGGTCGGAGCGCAGGGGGTGGCTCCGAACGGCTTGACGAAGTTCTGGGCGCACTCGGTGATGACGCCCTCGAAGCCGAGGTCGTTGCCGCCGACGGAGACGACGACCGCGCGGACGGGCTTCCCGGTCACGGCGTCCTGGAGCTGCCGGGCCTGGGACGGTTCGCTCTTGAAGGGGCTGCCGCCGTTCTCGGGCAGCAGGATCGCGGTGGAGGTGGCGCCGGAGCAGGCGAGGTTGAGCCGAGGGCCCTGAAGGGGCGCGGAGTTGACTTCGGCGCTGTCGGAGCGGTTGCAGGCGTCGTCGTAGGACGTGCCGTACACCCGGCGCGGATCGGTCGTGTTCGTGGCGGGGTCGAAGGCGCGGTCGGTGTGCGCGTAGCCGTCGGCGCTGTCGTTGCTGTTGCCCGCCCAGCGGCCCGCCTCACCGGAGATGAAGCTGTCGCCCAGCGACACCACCAACGGCTCGCCCGCGGCCCTGCTCTGTGCGTGTGCGGGACTTGTCGGCGTGATGCCCGCCATGCACAGGGCGGCACTCGCCGCGACGGTCATGGCCACCAGGCCCCGTCGGTACCAAGAAGGATTCATACGTTGTTGAATCCTCAGCAAAGCGGAGAAATATGTTTTCGTGACCACATAGCCCCTCCAACGAGCGCAATGCGGCTTGGTTGTTGACGGTTGGCGCGGTCAGGTCGTCGGCTGGGTCGCGGCCGATCACATGCGCACACGTCTCCGCCGATGCCGGAGGCTGCCGCCCGAAGCGGCGGAGGGACTCCGTCGGCACGATCGCCGCCACGGGCAGCGCACGGCCGTCGACCTCGGCGTCCGGCCTGCTGTCAGTCCGCGACGTGCTGTTACTGCGCCTCTCGCCGTTGATCCGGCCGGGCGGCACGCCGATCAACGAGGGAGCCAACGAGGGAGGCCGAGTGGCACGCCGATCAACGACGAAGTCGGCGCGGGCATTTTGGCGGGGACCGGTTCGCGGGTCTCGTCTCGCCCAGTGCACCGTCCGTCCGGGTCCGCGTCCGGGTCCGCGTCCCGGCCCCCGCCCCGGTACTCAGACGCTCCGTCGTCGCGTCGTCCACCAGGTGACCAGCGCGCTCGCCCCCGTCGCCAGGACCAGGCAGCCCAGGCAGGCCGCGGCTACGACGGGTCCGTTGAGACGCAGGCCCACATTGGTATGGGTGGCGTCGGAGAACCCCGCCGCCATGCCGGCGAGCGGTGGCAGGGACACCAGCAGGCCCAGGCCCGCTCCGACGGCGACGACGAGCGAGGTCTCGCTCACGGCGAAGGAGAGGAGTTGCCGGACGGTGCCGCCCGCCGACGCCAGGACGGAGAAGTCGCGTCGGCGCGCGTGCGCGGCCATGGCCATGCTGTTGACCACGGCGATGGCGCTGTAGCCGACCGCGAGGATGACGAGGACGAGGGCCAGGTTGTCCGTCAGGCGGGCGTCGGTCTCGTAGTCCTGGAGCGCGTAGCTCGTGGCGTCGTGGACGGCGGTGCCGGGGAGGGCGGTGGAGGGCCGGTCGTCGGCCGGGATGAAGATGTCGTCGGTCAGAGCGGCCGGGTCGTGCTTTCTGAGCTGGGCGCGGGACATCACGAAGTCGCCGCGGGCCGGGTCGTCGGGCAGCACCTTGGCGATGCGGACGGTCACCGTGCGGCCGTCGGCCATGCGGACGGGGCGGTCCTGTCCGGCGCGGACGCCCAGGTGTTCGGCGAGGGTTCGGCCCAGGACGGCTTCGCCGGGGACGTCCCAGCGCGGGTCCCGCGAACCCAGCGCGTCGACGACGGTCAGGGTGCCGTCCGTGCGCCGGACGAAGGCGCGGCTCAGCAGTGCGGAGCGGCCCGGCGGGGTGGCGTCGACGATCTCGTCGCTGTGGCCGGGGGTGCCCTTCGGGGTGACGATCACCTGGCCGTGGAGCTTGAGCGCGTCAGCGGCGGGATACGCGACGCGCATCGTTTCCACCGCGCCGGTCAGCAGCACCGCGAACCCGACGGCGGCGATGACGGGCGCGGCCATGGACGCCACGCGGCCCGCGTGCGCCCGCACATCGGCCCGGACGAGCATCGGCACGGCCGAGGCGCTCCGGGCGAAGGGCGCGGTGACGGCACGGCTGACCGGGGCGATGAGGACCGGCGCGAGCAGCGCGGCGGCGGCGATGAGGGCCATGGCGGTGACGAGGGCGGCGCTGATTCGCGCGTCGCTGCTGGCGAGGGCGGTCGTCACGGCGAGCACCACACCCAGTCCCAGCAGGAACAGGCCGACGATCAGGCGTCCGCGGCCCGGCAGGCTCCACAAGCCCAGCCCGGCGCTCCGGCGTCCGCGTCCCGGCACGGACTGGCCAGCGATCCGGCTTCCGCGGCCCGACAGGCCCAGCCCGGCGCTCCGGCGTCCGCGGCCCATGCCCCGGTCGGTGTTCGCGCCGTCGCGCAGCGCCTCCAGCGGGGCCACCCGGGCGGCCGTCCGCGCGGCGGCCCAGGCGCCCACCACGCTCACGCCGACGCCGACGGCGGAGGCGACCAGCAGCGGCCAGGAGGAGATGTGGATCTCCAGGTCCGGCGGGGCCACGTCGAGGCGGACCAGCCAGTTCCGCAGCGCGGACGCGACGGCCGCCCCCGCGCCGCAACCGGCCACGGAGGCGAGCACGCCGATGGCCGCGGCCTCGCCGAGCACCATCCGGCGCACCTGCCGGGGGCTCGCGCCGATCATGCGCAGCAGGCCGATCTCGCGTCGGCGCATGCCCGTGGCCAGGCTCAGCATCGAGGCGACGACGAAGCCCGTGGTGAACAGTCCGAGTGCGGCCATGGCGGTGAGGAGCTGGGTCCCGAGGAAGCGCCGGTGCTCCGCGTACGCGGGTTGCACGGCGGCGCGGTCGTCGCCGGAGAGGGCCGTGCCGCCCTCGCCCACGATCTTCCCGGCCCGGTCGGCCAGCCCTTCGACCGAGGTGTTCCGGCCGGACAGCAGCGCCAGCACGCCGACCCCGGGATGCCGCGCGCGGGCGAACGCGTCGGTGAAGTAGTAGCCGGGTCCGTCGACGGTGCCCACCACCTCGAAACCGGTGCGTCCCGCCGCGAGGTTGATCGTCACCTGCTGCCCGACGGCGAGGCCCAGGGAGCGGTCCACGACGACCTCGCGGGAGGCGGCCGGGGCCCGCCCGGCGGTCAGCCGGTAGGGCGCGAGCGCGGCGCTGGACCAGCCGTGCCCGGCCTCGGCGGTGGCGTCGTCGTCCGTGTCGCCCGGGGCGGCCAGGGGCTCGTCCCGCACGAACGCCTGGGCGTAGAAGGAGCGGTCGGTGACGACGCGGGTGACGCCGGGCACGGCGGCGAGTTCGCCGGCCAGCCGGTGCGCCTCGGCCGGGCTCCAGGGGACCCGGTCCGCCAGGGCCCCGTTCTGGTCGGTGGCCTGCCGGGGGAGGACGAGCACGGACGCGGCGGCCAGCCGAGGCCGCGTCGTGGGACGGGACGAGTCGTGAACGATCAGGGCGGCGGCGACGAGGGCGACGCCCGCGGTCACCGCCACGAACGCCGCGAGCAGGCCGCTCCACCGTTCGCGGAGGTTGGCGAGGACGAGCATCACGCCTCCAGCGTTGTCATGTGGGCGGCGACGGCGGCGGCGTTGCGGGCGGCGGGCTCCGTGCGGTCCAGCGGGAATTCGTCGGTGACGCGTCCGTCCTTGAGGAACACCACCACGTCGGCGACGGCCGCCGCCATGGGGTCGTGGGTGACCATCAAGGTGGTCTGGCCCTCGCGGTCGACCAGGGTGCGCATCAGGTGGAGCACCTCGCGTGAGCCGGCGGTGTCCAGCGCGCCGGTCGGCTCGTCGGCGAAGAGCACGGCGGGACGGGTGACCAGGGCGCGGGCGAGGGCGACGCGCTGTTGCTGACCGCCGGAGAGCTGGTGGGGACGGTGATCGGCCCGTTCGGACAGCCCGACCGCGGCGAGCGCGGCGGCCACCTGGTCGCGGCCGACCCGGCGACCGGCGAAACGGGCGGGGAGCTCCACGTTCTGCGCCGCCGTCAGGGAGTCCACCAGGTTGAACGCCTGGAAGACGAACCCCACCCGGTCCCGGCGCAGTGCGGTCCGGCCGCGCTCGTCCAGGGCGCCTACATCGGTGCCGGCCAGGAGGACCGTGCCGCCGGTGGGCCGGTCCAGGCCCGCCGCGCAGTGCAGCAGGGTGGATTTGCCCGAGCCGGAGGGGCCCATGATGGCGGTCAGCGTGCCGGGCCGGAAGGACAGCGTCACGTCGTCCAGCGCGACGACCGCGCGGTCCGCGGAGCCGTAGGCCTTGCGGACGGACTGGAGTCGGACGACCGGGGCGGAGGGGCTGTCCGCCGTGCCGGGGGCCGGCGTGCGCCTCGTGAATTCTCTCGTGAATTCTCTCGCGGTTTCCCTCGTGATTTCCCCCGCGGCTTCTTTCGTGGCTTCTCTTGAGGATTTTCTCGTGGGTTTTCTTGTGGGGTTCCTTGTCATTCGCACGGTATGGATTCCACCGGATCCCTTGGGGCTCGGGCACTGATCGCAGCTCCACTTCCGAGGTAGAGCTGGCTCTACCCGCATCGCTTCGGTGATCGGCTAGCGTTCGAATCATGCGACCGAGAACGGCCTGGCAGGCCATGGCCCAGCAACCGCTGCGCTTCCTGACGTCCCTGTGGCCCTGGCGTGCGGTCGCCTACCTGGTGAGTGGGGTGCTGGTCGGATCGGTGGCCCTGGCGGTGCTGGTTGGCGCGCTCGTCGCCGGGCTCGTCCTGCTGGTCGTGCTGGTGGGGGCGGTGCTGCTGGTCGGCGCGGTGATGTGGGGGGTGTGCGTCGCGGCGGTCGAGCGGCGGCGGTTGCTGCTGGTCGATCCGGACGCGATGCCCGCGCCCCACCGCCGGCCGGACGGGCCGGGCCTCAAGGCATGGGTTTGCACTCGTCTGTCGGAGCCCGTGACCTGGCGGGAACTGGGCTTCACGCTCGTCTCGGCCGCCGCGCTGTGGTGGCTGGACGCGCTGGTGCTCGGCTTCTCCTTCGTCCTGCCGGTGCTGTTCATCGCCGCCACCGACGGCTCCACCTGGCCGTGGACCGTCTTCGCCGCCTTCGTGCTGATCGCCTCGCCGTACACCGTCACCTCGTGGGCGGGTGCGCGCGCCGCGCTGACCCGCACGTTCCTGGGACCTCGGGACGACGAACTCGGGGCGGAACTGCGCGAGGTGCGCGCCTCCCGTGCCCGGCTGCTCGACTCCTTCGACGGGGAACGCCAACGCATCGAACGCGACCTCCACGACGGAGCACAGCAGCGCCTGGTGTCCCTCGGTATGACGCTCGGGCTGATGCGACTGGACGCCCCGGCCGGAAGCCCATTGCTGGAAAGCATCGGAAAGGCCGAGGAACAGGTGTCGGAAGCCCACCGGGAATTGCGCAATCTGGTGCGCGGGCTCAACCCGCCGGCACTGGCCGATTACGGTCTGGCCGCCGCCGTCACGGACCACGCGAGCCGACTGGCCATTCCGTTCGAGATCGACCTCGACATTCCGCGCAGCGTGGGACGGAAAATGGAGTCCCAGCTCTATTACGTCATCAACGAGGCCATGACGAACATCGTCCGGCACAGCGGCGCGACCCGGGCGAGAATCAGCGGCCGGTACCATTCCGACATGCTGGTCGTCGAAATCACCGACAACGGGCGCGGCGAAGCCGATCCGGACGGGGGAAGCGGTCTGACCGGCCTCGCCGACCGCATCGCGGCGCTCGACGGCCGTATGCGCCTTTCGAGCCCGCCGGGCGGTCCGACGCTGCTGCACCTGGAGGTTCCGTGCCACTTCGGTTGATGGGAGCCCCGTGCCGCTTCGGTTGAGTGAGGTCCCGTGCAGCTTCGACTGATGGAGGTCCCGTGCCGCTTCGGCTGATCGTCGCCGAGGACTCGGTCCTGCTCCGCGAGGGGCTGGTGAGCGTGCTGGAACGGTTCGGTCACACGGTGCTCGCGGCGGTGGGCGACGCCGACGCCCTGGTCCGCGCCGTGGCGGCGGAACGGCCGGACGCGGTGATCACCGATGTCCGGATGCCGCCCTCGCACGGGGACGACGGGCTGCGCGCGGCACTGGAACTGCGCACCGCCCACCCCGGCCTCCCCGTCCTGGTCCTCAGCCAGTACATCGAGCGGTCCTATGTGACGAAGCTGCTCGACTCGGGAGGCGGGGCCGGCGTCGGATACCTCCTCAAGGAACGCGTGGGCGCCGTCCCGGATTTCATCGCCGGACTGGAACGCGTCGCCGGTGGCGGAACGGTCGTCGACCCCGAGGTGATCCAGCAACTCGTCAGGCTCCAGAACGATCCGCTGGCGCGCCTGAGCCCACGCGAGAGGGAAGTGCTGGCGTTGATGGCCGAAGGGGCGTCGAACGCGAATCTCGCAGCCCGGCTGTTCATCAGCGAGGCCGCCGTGAACAAACACATCGGCAATATCTTCCTCAAGCTCGATCTGCCGGTGTCCACGGACGGGAATCGGCGGGTGCTGGCGGTGCTGAGGTTCCTTCGGGCGAACTCGACGGCGGCGTCGGGGACGTAAGCCGGGACGTAATCCGGGGTGGTGTCGGGGACGGATTCCGGGTGGTGCCGGGGACGGAATCCCGGACGTTCTCGCGCGATGGTCCCTTCGTCGGGCAATCCGCCGCCAGGTTCGAGCCGGTCCCCTTCGGCCCGGTCGTCATGTTGCTCACGGCGGGCCGGACGGCAGAGGTACTGCCTCGGCGGCGCGTCGCGCCACCGCACGGCGGGCCGCGATCCGGCCTGGCGATAATCCGGGGTTTACCGGCACTTTCGCCACTGTCGGCCCGGTAGCGCCATTCGTAGGCTCCTGGCATCAACTGCCGAAGGGGAGTCAATTCGTATGGCTGACAAGGGTAATGAGTCGAGCGGTGTCACCCGGCGTACGGCGCTGGAGCGCGGTGCCGGAATCGCCGCGATAGGCGCTGCGTCGGCGTTCGCCGCCACGGTGTCGAACGCCCCGGCCGCCGCGGCGGCTACGGGTTCCGAGCGGCTGCGTTCGCATGCCGGTGCCCTGCCGAGAAAAGTAGCCGGAATCCGCATACCCGACAGCGAAGTAGCCCGGAAATCCGTGGCGTTCGTGCGCGAGGTGGCCTCCGAGACGCTCTTCCATCACGTGATGCGGACGTACCTGTACGGTGCCGCGCTGTTCGACCGGCGCGGCGTCCGCTATGACCGCGAACTCGCCTTCGTCGCCGCCATCCTGCACGACCTCGGGCTGGTCAAGGCGTACCAGAGCCCGAACGAACGCTTCGAAGTCGACGGCGCCGACGCCGCGCGGCGGTTCCTGCGGGAACAGCGCATGTCGGCCGATCGAGTGGCGGTCGTCTGGGACGCGATCGCCCTGCACACCAGTGTCGGTATCGCGACGCGGAAGAGGCCGGAGATCGCCATGATTTCCGTCGGCTCGGGACTCGACTTCACCGGGAACGGCCTCCAGGACTTCCCGTCCGATGTCCTGGAGGAAATACTCGCCGCCTACCCCAGGGCGGGGTTCAAGCGGGAAGCCGTCGACAACATGCTGTCGCTGTGCCGTACCAAGCCGATGTCGGTCGTCATGCACCCCTTCGCCGAAGTCGGCCGCCGTCACCTTCCGGGCTTTCCGGTGCCCACGGTGGAGGACATGGTGTTGGGCGCGCCCTTTGAGGAGTGAGTGATGGGCTGAGGGGATATTCGGCGGGTCGGTGGGTCGGGGTGCGTGGGGGATGTCCACGAACTTCGCGCTTGACGGGAATGCGGGATTTTTGCGCGCAACGGGGGCGGAGCCCCGGGCGGGGGTGTCGGCTCTGGCCCACCGTCCAGCCCGGTCGGCCGGGCTCCCAACGGAGGGTCCCAAATGAAGTGGCTTCCGAGGCCAACGCTTCTAAGATCAACCGGTGGTTCATGACATATCCCTGACGACTCTGCTCCTGCTCTGTGTCGCCGCCCTCGCGGCGGGGTGGATCGACGCGGTCGTGGGCGGCGGCGGGTTGCTGCTTCTGCCGGCGCTGCTGGTCGGCCTGCCGCACACGCCCGCCGCGTTCGTGCTGGGTACCAACAAGTCCACGGCGATCGTCGGCACCACCGCCGCCGCGATCACGTATGTCCGCAAAGCCGGCATCGACGTGCGGACGGCGCTGCGGATCGGTGTGGCGGCGCTCGGCGGTTCGCTGGCCGGGGCGTTCTTCGCGGCCGGGATCGACAGTGACGTGCTGCGGCCGTTGATCATGGCCGTGCTGGTGGGGGTGCTGCTGTTCGTCCTCTTCCGGCCCGCCTTCGGGACCGCGCCCGCGCCGTCCGGGCCGGTCACCCGGCGGCGGGTGCTGGCCGCCGTCCTCATCGCCGGGCTCGGCATCGGTTTCTACGACGGGCTGATCGGGCCCGGGACCGGGGCGTTCCTCGTCATCGCGCTCGCCGCCGTGCTGCGGATGGACCTGGTGTCGTCCTCGGCCACCTCGAAGGTCGTCAACGTCTGCACGAACTTCGGCGCGCTGGTGATGTTCGCCTGGCAGGGGACGGTGCTGTGGCAATTGGGCGCGCTGCTGGCGGTGTTCAACCTGGTGGGCGGGTTGGTGGGGGCCCGGATGGCGTTGAAGCGGGGGGCCGGGTTCGTGCGGGGGGTGTTGGTGGTGGTCGTGGTGTGCCTGTTGGTGAAGTTGGGGTTCGATCAGTGGGCGGGATGAGGGGCGGGGCGGTGGGCTGCCGGTTGCTCGCCGCCGAGTAGGAGCGGCGGGTCAGCCCACCTGGGTCCCGTTCGCGGTGACCGCCGTGGCCGTGACGACGGTGAGCAGGACGGCGGAGTCGACGAGCGCCGTCAGGCCGTTGCGTTCCTGGGGAATGGGGATCACGTGGCCCGTCACCAGGTCGCGGTCCCCCTCGGGCGTGGTCAGCCGGACGTGTCCGTGGAGGACCTGGAGGCTGGCCGCCGGCGGCGCGTTGTGCTCGTCCAGCGAGGCGCCGCCGATCAGCGCGATCACCGTCTGCCGCAGCGGGCCCTCGTGCAGGAAGAGGTGCGCGCTGCGCCCGTGGGCGGAGGCGCGGGCGTCGTCGAGCTGCTGGCGGGTGAGGGCGGTGAGGTCGTCCATGGCGCGGGCCTTTCGTCGTGGGACCTGCGGCGGGGGTCCCGATCCATCCTGGCCCGTGTGCCGGGGCACGCAAGTGGGACGATCCGGTCGTGGGCGCGGCGGGGAGGTGAAGCGGAGAATCCGCGTGACGGGTCGGCCCCGGCCCGTCACCGACCCCGCCACCCAGGAGGACACCCGCCATGGCCGATTCCGAGCGATCCGAGCGATCTGAGCGGTCCGGACGATCCGGACGATCCGAACGGGACGCGCTCACGTCCGGAGGAGATGTGACCGCGTCCGGGCGAGACGGGCTCGCGTCCGGACAAGACGCGCTCGCGTCCGGACCAGATGTGACCGCGCGCGACCCCTCAGCTCCGGACGAGTCCCGAAGCGCCGGCGCCCGCACCGGCTTCCTGACCGTCCTCACCACCACCGACAGCCCGCGCAAGGCGCACGCGCTGGCGCGCGGCGCGGTCGAGCGGCGGCTGGCGGCCTGCGCGCAGATCGGCGCGCCCGTCACCTCCGTCTACCGGTGGCAGGACGCGATCGAGACGGCGCAGGAGTGGCAGGTGCTGTTCAAGACGGCCACCGCCCGGTACGACGAGCTGGAGGCGTACCTCCTGACCGCCCACGACTACG
Source organism: Streptomyces sp. NPDC003077 (assembly GCF_040611095.1). Lineage (NCBI taxonomy): Bacteria > Bacillati > Actinomycetota > Actinomycetes > Kitasatosporales > Streptomycetaceae > Streptomyces > Streptomyces sp. NPDC003077. The sequence continues at coordinate 61,802 of NZ_JBEXNM010000012.1, forward strand.
ACACCCCGGAAATCATCGCGACACCGATCACGCGCGGCTCGGCGGGCTACCTGAGCTGGTTGGCGGAGGAGACCGGGGAGGAGACGGGGAAGGGGGCACCGGCCGCCGGGCTCGCCGGGCCGGAGCCGGGGCCGGAGTCGGGGCCGGGGCCGGAGTCGGGGCCGGGGCCGGGGTCGCGGATGGACGCGGACCCGAGTGCCGGGCAGGGGTGACGGCGCCTGGCCTCAGTCGCCGGGCGAATCCGCCAGCGCCCGCGTGACCCCCTGCTCGCGCGGCCCCAGGAAGTGCGGGTCGGGCCGGAGCACCGCTTCGGCCGCCGCCTTCCCGGATGCGAAGATTTCGCGTACGCCGCCGTAGTACCAGGTGGCGTCGTGGGCGTCTGTCACGCCCACCCCGTACGCGTCGATCCCGGCCGCCCCGCACAGCGTCAGCGCGCGCCGGATGTGGAAGCCCTGGCTGACGAGGATGGCCCGGTCCACCCCGAATACGCGGTGGGCCCGGGTGCAGGAGTCCCAGGTGTCGAATCCCGCGTAGTCGCTGACGATCTTCCGGTCGGGCACGCCGTGCGCCCGCAGGTAGGCGCGCATGGCGTCCGGCTCGTCGTAGTCCTCGCGGCCGTTGTCGCCGGTGACGAGGACGGCGCGGACGGTGCCGCGTTCGTAGAGGCCGATCGCCGCGTCGAGGCGGCGTGCCAGGTAGGGCGTCGGCTTGCCCTGCCACAGACCGGCGCCGAAGACGATGGCGACCGGCGCGGACGGCGCGTCCTGGACGGTGCGCAGCCGGGGCGCGGCGACCGCGTGCATCCAGGTGGAGGGGAGGAGCGCGAGGACGGAGGCGAGCACTGTGAGCTGGAAGGCGCGGCGCCACCCACGGCGCGTGCGGGGCAGGCGTAGGCGTAGGTGTGGCAGATGCGGGCGTGGCAGACGTATGTGTCCCGGTGCCTTGCCCATGCGTCGTCTCCCCGTTCTCGTGCTGTCCCCGCCGGCGCTGATGGGCGCCGGCCCTCTTGGCCGTGACTCTTCGCCGCCGTTTCCCGGGGCACGGGTGAACGGTGCGCAGGGTGGGACGACGATTCCGGTGCGATGGTTGCGGACACGCCAAGGGGACGGGGTACCTGACCCTCCGGTTCGTCGCATACGCGAAGGCTGCGGGCCTGGGAGCGGAGGCCCGTCCGGATGGCCGATGGGTGACCGGATACCTTCTTGCGTACCGTCCGAATCAGCCACCACTCCAGCACCATTCCCGCACCACTCCACACTCCGTCCGTCCCCCCGAAACAGGTGTGACCCCCATGCCCCCGGTGACCCCCCTCCCCAAAGCCGAACTGCACCTCCACATCGAAGGCACCCTGGAGCCCGAGCTGGCGTTCGAGCTGGCCGCGCGCAACGGGGTCCGGCTGCCGTACGCGTCCCAGGAGGAGCTGCGGCAGGCGTACTCCTTCGCGGACCTCCAGTCCTTCCTGGACCTCTACTACGCCCTGATGGCCGTCCTGCGGACCGAGGACGACTTCGCCGAGCTGGCCGACGCCTACCTCGCCCGCGCCAAGGAGCAGGGCGTACGGCACGCGGAGATCTTCTTCGACCCGCAGGCGCACACCTCCCGCGGCGTCTCCGTCGGGACGGTCGTCGGGGGCCTGACCCGCGCGCTGGACGCCGCCGAGGAGAAGTACGGGATCACCACCCGCCTGATCATGTGCTTCCTGCGTGACCAGAGCGCCGAGTCGGCGCTCGCCACCTTCGAGGCGGCGCGGCCGTACCTGGACCGGATCGCGGCGGTGGGGCTGGACTCGGCCGAGGTCGGGCACCCGCCGTCGAAGTTCGCGGAGGTGTACGCGCTGGCGCGGGAGGCGGGGCTCAAGTGCGTCGCGCACGCGGGGGAGGAGGGGCCGCCGGCGTACGTCTGGGAGGCGCTGGACGTCCTGAAGGTGGACCGGATCGATCACGGGGTGCGCTGCATGGAGGACGAGCGGCTGGTCGCGCGCCTGGTGGCGGACCAGGTGCCGCTGACGGTCTGCCCGCTGTCCAACGTACGGCTGCGCGTTATCGAGGACCTGGCGGACCACCCGCTGCCCGCGATGCTGGACGCCGGGCTGCTCGTCACCGTCAACTCGGACGATCCGGCCTATTTCGGCGGCTACGTTCACGACAACTTCACGGCCGTGCGGGACGCGCTGGACCTGGACGGGGAGACCCTGCGCACCCTGGCCCGCAATTCCTTCCGGGCCGCCTTCCTGGACGAGGCGACGCGCGAGAAGTACCTCAAGGAGGTCGACGCGCACGAGGGGGAGGACGCGGGCGCGTCCGCGTCCTGAGCCGCTGAGCCCCTGCCCCCTGAGCCGGTCCCGTCCGCCGTCCTCGTTCGGCTCCTGGGGCTTTCGTCCTGTCCGCCGTCCCCGCTGGGCCCCGGGGCCTTCGCCCCGTCCCATCGGCTGCCTCCGTCCGCCGTCCCCGCCCTGGCGCGTTCCGGTCCATCCGCCCGCGAACAGGCACTCCGTGCGCGTACCCCCTCCGGCCGGGACGGCGCCCGGGCGGCTACCGTCGCGTTATGACGGGCACACAACCGACCACCGGACACGGCCCCGACAACCACGGGACGGGACACCCCGCAGGCCCCGGCCCCTCCGGCCCCGGCCCCGAGCCCGGGCCGTCCGGTCCCTCCGGCACGCCCTCCCGGCCCTCCGGCCCGTCCGGCTCGCCCGCCCCCGTACCGCTCGCCCCGGAGGCCGCCGGCCCGGACACCCCCGGTTACGGCCTCGCCGACACCGAGCGCTGGGTGACGGAGCCCGACAAGCGGCCGGGGCGCACCGCCTTCCAGCGCGACCGGGCCCGGGTGCTGCACTCCGCCGCGCTGCGCCGCCTGGCGGGCAAGACCCAGGTCGTCACGCCCGGCGCCGTCCCGGGCCACGCGTGGGACGCCAGCCCGCGCACCCGCCTGACCCACTCCCTGGAGTGCGCTCAGGTCGGCCGGGAGCTGGGCGCGGCGCTGGGGTGCGATCCGGACCTGGTGGAGGCCGCGTGCCTGGCGCACGATCTCGGCCACCCGCCCTTCGGGCACAACGGCGAGGAGGCCCTCGACGCGGTGGCCGAGCCCTGCGGGGGGTTCGAGGGCAACGCGCAGTCGCTGCGCCTGCTGTCCCGGCTGGAGCCGAAGCGGTTCGTGGCGGCGGCGGACGGTTCGACGGTGAGCGTGGGGCTCAATCTGACGCGGGCCGCCCTGGACGCGGCGACGAAGTACCCGTGGACGCGCGGCGGGCACCCGACCGATCCGGGGTCCCGCAAGTTCGGCGTGTACGAGGACGACCTGCCGGTGTTCCGGTGGTTCCGGCAGGGCGCGCCCGAGGGGGAGCGGAGCTTCGAGGCGCAGGTCATGGACTGGGCGGACGACGTGGCGTACTCGGTGCACGACGTGGAGGACGGGCTGCACGCCGGCTACCTGGACCCCAATTGCCTGCTGGCGGACCCCGAGCGGGCGGAGATCTTCGCGGTCGCGGCGGGCCGCTACGCGCCCGGCGCCGATCCGGAGGCGCTGGGCGAGGCGCTGGACCGGCTGCTGGAGCAGGAGTGGTGGCCGCACGGGTACGACGGCACGGCCGTCGCCCAGGCCCGGCTGAAGGACGCCACCAGCCAGCTCATCGGCCGGTTCTGCCTGGCCGCCGAGACCGCGACCCGGGACGCGTGGGGGGACCTGCCGGGCCGTCCACCGGCCGGGAGCCGTAGCGTGCGAGAGGAGAACGGCGCCGGGCGGCTCACGCGGTACAGGGCGCGCCTGGTGGTGCCGTACGAAACCTGGCTGGAATGCGCTGTTTTGAAGGCCGTCGCCGACCGCTATGTGATGCAACGACCCGATCAGGAGGCGCTCCGCGCCGATCAGCGCGTGGTCATCGCCGAACTCGCCGAGGCGCTCCTCACCCGCGCGCCGGACGGCCTCGACCCGCAGTTCCGCTCGCTCTTCGACGCGGCTCAGGACGACCGCGCCCGGATGCGGGCCGTCATCGATCAGATCGCCGCCCTCACGGACGCCTCCGCCCGCACCCTTCACTCCCGCCTCACCCGTCCGCCTGGTAACGGTTGAGACAGGTGGTGAACGGGGTCGGCAGGAAGGGGCGGGTGGCGTCGCCGTGCCCGTTCGGAGCGGGAAAGGCCGAGGTGAGAGGGGTGACGGCGGGCGAGTGAGCCCCGGTGAGGGCGCCGGGAGGGCCGCGCAAGGGGCCACCAAGGGCGATCTCCGACCCGCCGTCCCTCTTCCCGCAGCACCCTCTGTGCGGGACGCTCAGGCTTGGCCGTTTCGAACGCAGGGCACCAAAAGGGAGCACCACCGGACCGGCGGGGCACGTCCCGAAGCACCTCGAAGCCGATCCCGGAGTGGGCGGCCATGGGCGCCCCAGGGCGGCTCCAGGGGGGAAACACCAGGTACGACCGGGGGCGTTTGACGGGCGCGGAGGCACCGCGCCGCGACGAGGAGGAAACAAGTGGTCGACGCACACCAGACGTTCGTCATCGTCGGGGGTGGCCTGGCCGGGGCGAAAGCCGCCGAGACCCTGCGCGCGGAGGGGTTCAACGGGCGGGTGATCCTCATCTGTGACGAGCGCGACCACCCGTACGAACGCCCCCCGCTCTCCAAGGGCTACCTGCTCGGCAAGGAGAAACGCGACAGCGTCTTCGTCCACGAGCCCGCCTGGTACGCGCGCTCCGACATCGAGCTCCACCTGGGCCAGCCCGCCGTCCACCTGGACCGCGTGGCACGCACCGTACGGCTGGGCGACGGCACGCTCATCGCGTACGACAAGCTGCTGCTGGCCACCGGCGCCGAACCGCGCCGCCTGGAGATCCCCGGCACCGGCCTGGCGGGCGTGCACCACCTGCGCCGCATCGCGCACGCGGAGCGGCTGCGCGGCGTCCTGGCCTCGCTCGGCCGGGACAACGGCCACCTCGTCATCGCGGGCGCCGGGTGGATCGGCCTCGAAGTCGCCGCCGCCGCCCGGACGTACGGCGCCGAGGTGACGATCGTGGAGCCCGAGCCGACGCCGCTGCACCACGTCCTGGGCCCGGAACTCGGCAGCCTCTTCACCGACCTGCACAGTGAGCACGGCGTCCGCTTCCACTTCGGCGCCCGCCTCAGCGAGATCACCGGGCAGGACGGCGTGGTGCTCGCCGTACGGACCGACGACGGCGAGGAGCACCCCGCCCACGACGTGCTCGCCGCGATCGGCGCCGCCCCGCGCACCGCCCTGGCCGAACAGGCGGGCCTGGAGCTGGCCGACCGCTCCTCGGGCGGCGGGGTGATCGTGGACGCCGGGCTGCGCACCTCCGACCCGCACATCTACGCCACGGGCGACGTCGCCGCCGCGCCGTACGCGCTCGCGGACCCGGCCTCGGACGCCGCCCGTGGCCTGCGCGTCGAACACTGGGCCAACGCCCTCAACGGCGGCCCGGCCGCCGCCCGCTCCATGCTCGGCCAGGACGTCGGTTACGACCGGGTGCCGTACTTCTTCTCCGACCAGTACGACGTGGGCCTGGAGTACTCCGGCTACGCGCCACCGGGCACCTACGACCAGGTGGTGTGCCGCGGTGACGTCGGCAAGCGCGAGTTCATCGCCTTCTGGCTGAGCGAGGGGCGGCTGATCGCGGGCATGAACGTCAACGTCTGGGACGTGACGGAGACGATCCAGCGCCTGATCCGTTCCGGCCGGACGCTGGATGTGGCGGCGCTGGCCGATCCGGAGGTGCCGTTGGAGTCGTTGGCGGGCTGAGGGGGCGTCAGGGCCGGACGAGGAGGGGGAGCCCCCTGCCCGTCCGGCGCACCGTGCCTATTCGGACGCGCCGGGCGTGCTCACCGGCCCCTTCGTTCACAGAGGTACCCCTGACGAGAGGGCTCACCTACCGTGGGCTCATGAGTGACAGAGCCGACACACCTGTTGGTACCACCCGGGGAGAAGCCGCCGCGGTCCCGGAGGGGGACGGACATCCCGTCACCCTCCAGGACGTCCGCGACGCCGCGCGGCGGATCGCGGGCGCCGTCCACCGCACCCCCGTCCTGCGGTCCCGCACGCTGGACGCGCTGGTGGGCGCCGAGGTCTTCCTCAAGTGCGAGAACTTCCAGCGCATCGGCGCGTTCAAGATCCGCGGCGCCTACAACGCGGTCTCCCGGCTGAGCCCCGAACAGCGCGCCCGAGGGGTGGCCGCGTTCTCCTCCGGCAACCACGCCCAGGCGCTCGCGCTGGCCGCCCGGGAACTGGGTTCCAGCGCGGTGATCGTCATGCCCGAGGACGCCCCGAGCTCCAAGCGGGACGCCACCGTCGGGTACGGCGCCGAGATCGTCACCTACGACCGCTACACGGGCGACCGCGAGGCCATCGGCGCCCGGCTGGCCGCCGAACGCGGGCTCACTTTGATCCCGCCCTACGAGCACCCCGACATCATCGCCGGGCAGGGCACCGCCGCCCTGGAGCTCATCGAGGAGACCGGCCCGCTCGACGCGCTGCTCACCCCGATCGGCGGCGGCGGCCTCATGGCGGGCTCGGCCACCGTCGCCACCGCGCTGGTCCCCGGCATCCGCATGATCGGCGTCGAGCCGGAGACGGGCGACGACCACCACCGGTCGCTGGCGGCCGGGCACCGGGTGGCCGTCCCCGTCCCGCGCACCATCGCCGACGGGCAGGCGATCGAGACCCCCGGCGAGCTGACGTTCTCGATCAACCGGCGGCTGCTCGACTCGGTGGCCCTGGTGAGCGACGACGAGATCCGCGCGGCCATGCGCTTCGCCTTCGAACGACTCAAGATCGTGACGGAGCCGAGCGGCGCGACGGGCCTCGCCGCCCTCCTCGCCGGGAAGGTCTCCTCGCTTCCGCGCCGGGTCGGCGTGGTGATCTCCGGCGGCAACATCGGGCTGCCGCGGTTCCTGGAGGTGATGGGGGGAGCGTGAGGGGCGGCGGACGGGGCCGGTGCGGGGGTCGCCACAGGCCCCGGCGAGCCCCCCCCGCGAGCCCGCTCGGACGGGGCCGCGCACGGCTCCGTCCGCCGTCCCCGTCCTGTCGCGGCGAGCCCCCGCGAGCCCGCCCGGCCGGGCCCCCGCACGGCCCCGTCCACCGTCCCCGTCCCGTCCCCGTCCCCCCTGACCAGCGGCGGAGCCCCGCGCGCCCGGGACTGTCGGACCCCACCCGTAGAATTTCGTCTGTGGCAGGCAGGATCAACGATGACGACGTGAAGGCGGTGCGGGACGCGGTCCCGATCGACACCGTCGTGTCCGAGTACCTCCAGTTGCGCAACGCCGGCGGCGGGAACCTCAAGGGCCTGTGCCCGTTTCATGACGAAAAGTCCCCTTCGTTCCATGTCAGCCCGGCCAAGGGCCTGTACCACTGCTTCGGCTGCCAGGAGGGCGGCGACACCGTCGACTTCATCATGAAGATCGACCACCTCTCCTTCGCCGAGACCATCGAGCGGCTGGCCGCCCAGGCCGGCATCACCCTGCGGTACGAGGAGGGCGGCTACACCCCGGGCCGCCAGCAGGGCGAGCGCACCCGCCTGGTGGAGGCCCACAAGGTCGCCGCGCAGTTCTACGCCGAGCAGCTCGACGGCGCCGAGGCGGAGATCGCCCGGAAGTTCCTCGCCGAGCGCGGCTTCGACCAGGCCGCCGCCCAGCACTTCGGCGTCGGCTACAGCCCGGCGGGCTGGGACCACCTCACCCGGTTCCTGCGCGGGCGCGGCTTCACGGACAAGGAGCTGGTCCTCTCCGGCCTCTCCCAGGAGGGACGGCGCGGCCCCATCGACCGCTTCCGGGGCCGCCTGATGTGGCCGATCCGCGACATCTCGGGCGAGGTCGTCGGCTTCGGCGCCCGCAAGCTCCGCGAGGACGACAACGGGCCCAAGTACCTCAACACCCCCGAGACCCCGCTCTACCGCAAGTCCCAGGTCCTGTACGGCATCGACCTGGCCAAGAAGGAGATCGCCCGCACCAACCGCGCCGTGGTCGTCGAGGGCTACACCGACGTCATGGCCTGCCACCTGGCCGGGATCACCACCGCCATCGCCACCTGCGGCACGTCCTTCGGCGAGGGCCACATCAAGATCCTCCGCCGCCTCCTGATGGACAACTCCGCCTCCGAGGTCGTCTTCACCTTCGACGGCGACGCGGCGGGCCAGAAGGCCGCGCTGCGCGCCTTCGAGGACGACCAGAAGTTCGCCGCCCAGACCTCCATCGCCATCACCCCCGGCGGCATGGACCCGTGCGACCTGCGGCTCGCCGAGGGCGACGGCGCCGTCGCGGGCCTGGTCGAGTCGCGTACGCCGCTGTTCGAGTTCGCCCTCCGCCAGGTCGTCGCCAAGCACAACCTGGACACCACCGTCGGCCGGGCCGCGGCGCTGGACGAGGCGGCCCCCATCGTCGCCAACATCAAGAACAGCTCGATCCAGCACGAGTCGGCCGTCCAGCTCGCCGGGATGCTCGGCATCCTCGACACCCAGTTCGTCGTCCGCCGGGTGAGTCAGCTCGCCCGCTGGGCCCGCGAGCGCGGCCGGGACGGCCAGGGCCAGGGACGCCCGGCCGGTGGCGCCAACGGCCGGCCCGGCGCCTCGGACCACCGCGCCCCGGCGGCCCCCGCCGAGCAGCCCATAGGCTCCCGCGGTCCCGCGCTGAACCTCCGCAGCCCCGCCCACCGCGTCGAACGCGAGCTCCTCAAGCTCGCCCTCCAGCGGCCCGACCTCGTCTCCCCGGCCTTCGACGCCTACGGGGCGGACGAGTTCACCGCCCCGCCCTACGCCGTGGTGCGCCGCTGCGTCGAGGAGGCCGGGGGCGCCATGGCGGGCGCCTCCGACAGCGAATACCTCACCCGCGTCCGCGCCGCCGCGCCCGACGACACCGTCCGCTCCCTGATCACCGAGCTCGCCGTGGAGCCGCTGCACACCCGCCGCGAGCCCGACGAGGCGTACGCCGGCGTCCAGCTCGTCGCCGTCCGCCTCGCCGCCGTCAACCAGCGCGTCACGGAGATCCGCGGCACCCTCCAGCGCCTGGGCCCGCACGCCGACCCCCAGCACCTCAGCGCGGTGCAGAACGAGCTCTGGGTCCTCCAGCAGTACGGCCAGTCCCTGCGCGAGCGGGGGTACGCGGCGCTGTAGGGGAGCGGCGGCCGGGCACCGGGGAACCCGTCCCCGCCGCCCCGACCACCGGCCGGTACGGGGACGGCGCGCCCGATCCCGTCCCGCCACCCCGGGCCTCGCGCGCCAACCCCCGCCCCGCCGGTGAGGTGAAGCCGTTTCGGGGTACTCGCGCCTCGCCGAGCAGACGAACGGGCAAAAGAAGCGGCCCGGAATACGGTCCGGAATGGGACCGGAATACGAGCCGAAAACAGGCCAGAAAGCGGTGCGGAACGAACGGGACCGATCGCACGCGGCGGTGCCGGGGCGAACCCCGTGACGGAAACGGCAATGCGTCTGGCAAACGCCATCGGCAAGACAAGCGCCACCGGGGAAGCCACCGCCACAAGGGCGCGCGCGAGCAGCACGACAGCTGTGCGAAAGGCGCTCGGTGGTTTCGACCACTGACACGCCCGAAGGTAATTGCCCGGTCACGGACCGGACTCAAAAAGTGCCCGCACGCCCCTCGTGGCGGGCATGTGTCGTACTCCACACTGAGGAGCGGTGCCTGAGTCCCCGGAGCGCGGTGGGTCCGGTCGTCCGGAGCCGGAATCCCCCGCCGACCCGCTCTTGATGTACGGGACGGACAGCGGTTCGGCCGCCGTCGTTCCCGGCCTTTCCGCCGCCTCAGCAGCGATGACACTGGAGGTCGCCCCCGTGCAGACCCAGACCCTCACCGGCGCGTCGACCGCCGAGACGGCCACGGTGCCGCACCAGGCCGAACCGCCGGGCCCCGAGATGCTCGTGGAGGAGATCACCCCTGAGCTACCGCCGCGCCCCGACACCGGAGGCCCGTCCTCCGACCTCTTCCGCCAGTACCTGCGCGAGATCGGCCGGATACCGCTGCTCACGGCCGTGGAAGAGGTGGAGCTGGCCCGCTGCGTGGAGGCGGGCCTGTTCGCCGAGGAGCGGCTGCACAACACCGTGGACATGGACACCCAGCTCGCCGTCGACCTCGACAAACTCGTGGTCATGGGCCGGATGGCCAAGCGCCGCCTCATCGAGGCCAACCTCCGGCTGGTCGTCTCCGTGGCCAAGCGCTACGTGGGCCGCGGGCTGACCATGCTCGACCTCGTCCAGGAGGGCAACCTCGGCCTGATCCGCGCCGTGGAGAAGTTCGACTACGCCCGCGGCTACAAGTTCTCCACCTACGCCACCTGGTGGATCCGTCAGGCCATGTCCCGGGCGCTGGCCGACCAGGCCCGGACGATCCGCGTCCCCGTCCACGTCGTGGAGCTGATCAACCGCGTCGTCCGGGTGCAGCGCCGGATGCTCCAGGAGCGGGGGTACGAGCCCACGCCCGAAGAGGTCGCGGCCCAGCTCGACCTGCCCGAGGAGCGGGTCAGCGAGGTCCTGCGGCTCGCCCAGGAACCGGTCTCCCTGCACGCCCCCGTGGGCGAGGAGGACGACGTCGCGCTCGGTGACCTCATCGAGGACGGCGACGCCGCGTCCCCCGTGGAGTCCGCCGCCTTCCTGCTGCTCCGCGAACACCTGGAAGCCGTCCTGTCCACCTTGGGCGAGCGCGAACGCAAGGTCGTCCAGCTGCGGTACGGGCTCGTGGACGGACGCGCCCGCACGCTGGAGGAGATCGGCCGGATCTTCGGCGTCACCCGCGAACGCATCCGCCAGATCGAGTCCAAGACCCTCAACAAACTCCGCGACCACGCGTTCGCGGACCAACTCCGGGGCTACCTGGACTAGTTGACGGACTGGTTGGCGGACCGGCTGCCGAACCGGCTGGTGGACCGGTTGGCGGCGTGGCCCGGAATGTGTGCCGGCCGCCGCGCCGTCGCCGTCGTCATCCCTTGGTGCGGGGCCGACGCTCCATGAAGGCGGCACCGGAATCCGGCGCCGTCACGGGCTCGTCCCCGGGCCCCGGTGCCGCCGCCCGCTCCCGCTGCCAGGCGAGGCCGGCGCGCACCCCGTAGTGGTAGAAGCCGAGCGCGGCGGCGCCGACCAGCAGGGAGTCCCAGGGCGCGGCCAGCAGGCCGTGCCCGCCGAAGCTCCCCACGTACGAGACGGCGGCGACGAACAGCATCAGGTAGCACAGCCACAGCCCGTGGCGCACCGCCCGCAGCCCGAGGCGGTCGCGCCGGGTCGCCGCGCGCAGCGCGTACAGCGGCAGAGCGAGCAGGAACAGGACGATGGCGGTGCGCATCTGCTGCCAGCCGGACCAGTAGGTGATCAGTACGGAGATGACGAAACTGGCGGGGGCGATCACCGGCAGGCCGCGGGCCCACGGGCGGGCGCCGTCGGTGCGGCGGAAGACCATGACGGCGACGGAGATCGCCGCGTAACCGACGGCGAAGAACACACCCAGCGCGCTGACCAGGGCGTGCCAGCTACCGAAGAGGAGCAGGCACACGGCGGCGACGGCGATGTTGAGGGCGAGGGCGCGCCGCGGGATGCCGGAGCGCGGGTGGACGGTGCCGACGGCCGGGGGGAAGACGCCGTTCTGCGCGAGCCCGTAGGTGACGCGGGTGTTGATCCCGATGCCGACGAACAGCGAACCGGCCGGGGAGACCACCGCGTCGGCGAGCAGCAGCCAGGACAGCCAGGTCAGGTTGACCAGCACGGCGAGCTGGGCGAAGGGCGAGTGGAAGTTCAGGCCCTGCCAGCCGTCGCCCAGCAGCGACTGCGGCACGGCGCCGATCAGGGCCGCCTGGAGGCCGAGGTACAGCACGAAGGCGAGGCCGAAGCCGAGGAACGTGCCTCTGGCCACGTCGCGGCGGGGGTCGCGGGCCTCGCCCGAGAGGGTGGCGGCGGAGTGGATGCCGCCGAAGGCGTAGATCAGACCGCCGCCGATCACCGCGGAGAGCGCCGACGCGGTGCCGTACGGGGCGAACCCGGCGGTCTCGCTCAGGTTCGCGGTGTCGAATCCGGCGGCGATGAACAGGGCCACGGTGACGAAGGGGATGAGCACCTTGCCGACGGTGATCGCGTTGTTGACCCGGGCCAGCAGCGTGACGCCGAAGTAGTTGACGGCGGCGAAGCCGACCATGACGGCGACGGCGACGAGCAGGCCGAGGCCGTTCAGCTCCTCCCCGTCGAAGAGTCCCGGCCACCACCGCTGCCCGTATTGAAGGAGCCCCGCCGCCTCACTGGGGGCGCCGATGGCCACCTGGAGGAAGGCGATCCAGCCGACGAGCGCCCCCACGAAGGGCCCGGAGGCCAGGTGCGGCCAGCGGACGTTGCCGCCGGACAGCGGCCGGGTGAGACCGAGCTCGACGAAGACCACGGCGATCAGCGAAGTGGCGATCCCGGCGATGACCCAGGAGAGCAGGGAGAGCGGCCCGGCGAGCTTGGCCGCGTAGTAGGCGGCGAACAGCCAGCCCGAGCCCAGCATGTTGCTGAAGGTGATGGCGGCGAGGGACAGCCCTCCGAGTTTTCGGCGGAGCAGGGCGTCGTTGGAGGTCACGAGGGATCCGATCGTTCGGCGGCGCACGGGGGCGGGCGCGGGGGCGGGCCTGGGGGAAGGCTTCGGTGCGGGGGAGTTCTGCGCGGTGGGAGGGGGAGGTATGCGCGGCGGGTGGGTGAGGGCATCCCCGGTGGGCGGGGGAGGCATCCCTGGCAGGCAGGGAAGGCACCCCCTGACAGATGAGGGAAGGCATCCCTGACAGATGGATGAGGTGGACGTCAGCCTGCCTCTTGCCCGAAAGCAAAGTCGATACGCGGGTCTTTAAGAACTCCCAAGATCATTTTTATACTTCAAGCATGTTCGAGTCACGTCATCTGAGGACGTTCCGTGTGGTGGTCCGCACCGGCTCCTACTCCTCCGCCGCCCGGGAGCTGGGCTACACCCAGCCCGCGATCAGCCATCAGATGCGCCAGCTGGAGAACGCCGCCGGTACCCCGCTGTTCACCCGTGCCGGCCGGTCGCTGCGGCTGACCGAGGCGGGCGAGATGCTCGCCCGCCACACCGAGCACATCCTCGACAGCCTGGCCTACGCCGAGGAGCAGATCGCGGCCGTCAAGCGGCTGCGCGCGGGCCGGGTGCGGGTGTGCACGTTCCCCAGCGCCAGCGCCACGATCGTCTCCCAGGCCGTGGCGCGCCTGTCCGTCGAGAACCCCGGCGTCCGCGTGGAGCTGGTCGACACCGAGCCGCCCGAGTCGCTGTGCGCCCTGCAACGCGGGGAGTGCGACGTGACGCTGGCCTTCGACTACCCCGACATGGCCGACGCGCCCGCCCTGGCCGAGCAGCTGCCGCCCGAGGACGCCGTGACGGTCCCGCTGCTGGACGACCCCGTGATGGTGCTGCTGCCGCGCGGCCACCCGCTGCGGCGCAAACGCGGCGTGCGCCTCGCCGACCTCGCGGACGAGCGCTGGATCGCCGGCTGCCCGCGCTGCCGCACCCACTTCGTCCAGCTCTGCGCCCAGGCGGGCTTCGACCCGGACATCACCTTCACCACCGACGACAACCTGGCCGTACAGAGCCTGGTCGCGGCCGGCGTGGGCATCGCCGCCATGCCGGGGCTGGTGCTGTCGTTCCTGCGCCATCCCCAGGTGGCGGCGCTGCGGATCGAGCCGGTCACGCACCGCCGGGTGGTGGCCTGCACGTTGAAGGACTACGTGCGCATCCCCGCCGTACGGCTCCTGCTGGAAACCCTGCGCAGCACGGCCGAGCAACTCGCGCCAGGGGCCGACCGGCCCACGGTCGGCGTCGTCGGCGGCTTCTGAGGACTTCGGACACCTATAAAAGATTTTTCGCACCCTGCGAAGAAAGACGCAGTCGATTTATGAGTCGGACCGGTGCAGGCTCGTGGCATGCCCTCGTTCCCGTCCCTCGGCGGACGGAGACGGGGCACCGCGGTTCCTCCGGTCGCGGATCTCCCGATCGCACGTCGCCGATCCCCTGACGGCACGTCGTCGATCGCCGTTCCTTCGACCGGAGTTCCTTCGAGTTTCGTTCGGGCTCTCTTCGAGTTCCTTCGAGCTCTTACGAGTCCCTTCGACGACGAGGAATGCCATGTCGCTGCCACACGGTTTCGCCACGCTCAGCATCCATGCGGGCCAGGAACCCGACCCGGCCACCGGCGCCGTCGTCCCCCCGCTCTACCAGGTGTCCACCTTCAAACAGGACGGGCTGGACGTCACCCGCGCCGGCTACGAGTACAGCCGCGTGGCCAACCCCACCCGGTCGGCGCTGGAGGAATGCGTCGCCACCCTGGAAGGCGGCCACTCGGGCCACGCCTTCGGCAGCGGCCTCGCCGCCGAGGACGCCCTGCTGCGCGCCGTCTGCCGCCCCGGCGACCACGTCCTCCTCCCCAGCGACCTGTACGGAGGCACCCACCGCCTGGTGACCGGCATCCTCGAACCCTGGGGCCTCACCCACTCCACCGTCCCCATGGACGACCTCGACGCCGTCCGCGCGGCACTGCGCCCCGAGACCCGGCTCGTATGGTGCGAGACGCCCACCAACCCCTACCTCGGCATCGTCGACATCGCCGCGCTCGCCGAGATCACGATCGCCTCGGGCGTCCTCCTGGCCGTCGACAACACCCTCGCCTCGCCGTGGCTCCAGCGCCCCCTGGACCTCGGCGCCGACCTCGTCGTGCACTCCACCAGCAAGTACCTCGGCGGCCACAGCGACGTCATCGGCGGCGTGGTCGTCGCCCAGGACCCCGGGATCGGCGCACGCCTCGCGGCACTGCAGTCGGTCGCGGGCGCCATCGCGGGCCCCTTCGACGCCTGGCTCACGCTGCGCGGCATCAAAACGCTGGTCGTCCGGATGGAAGCGCACTGCGACAACGCCGAGCAGATCGCCGACATGCTTGCCACCCACCCCCAGGTGAGCGAGGTGTTCTACCCCGGCCTGCCCGGACACCCCGGCCACCGGACCGCGGCCAAACAGATGCGCCGCTTCGGCGGCATGGTGTCCTTCCGCGTGCGCGGCGGCCGGGAGGCGGCGGCCGAACTCTGCTCCCGCACCGAACTGTTCTCCCTCGGTGTCTCCCTCGGCGGCGTCGAATCCCTGATCACCCACCCCGCGAGCATGACCCACACCTCACTGAACGGCACCGAGCAGGAAATCCCCGGCGACCTGCTGCGCCTCTCGGTGGGCATCGAGTCCACCGGCGACCTTCTTGAGGACCTGCGCCGGGCTTTGGGGTGAGGGGGAGGCTCCCCCTTCCCTCCTCTTCCCCGGGTTGCCCGGCAGCTTCGTCCCCGTCCTACGCATCGCCCCTTCCGCGGGCCCCTGCGGCAGCTCCGGCGCAGCCCCGTCCCGCCCCTTCCCGCGGACGCGGGCTCGTCACCACTTCTCCGCCACTCGCCACCCACCACCCACCGCACCTTCGCACCCTCGAAAGGACACCCATGCCCACCCAGGCCCCCGCCCCCGTCACCACACCCCGCCTGACGGCCCTCACCGACGCCATACGGGCCGTCGTGCGCCAGGACCTGCCGCCCCAGGAGACGTCCGAACTGGTCGCCGAGCGCCTGCGTCCCTTCCTCGCCCAGCCCGACCTGGTGCCGGACGAGTACCTGCGAGGGGACCCCGGCGGCTACACCCAGCACCTGCTGCACGCCGAGGACGACGGCAGTTTCTCCATCGTCGCGCTGGTCTGGCTGCCCGGGCAGCAGACGCCCGTGCACGACCACGTGGCCTGGTGCGTCACCGGCGTCCATCTCGGCGCGGAGCAAGAGGATCGGTACGAGATCGCCGGGCCTCCCTCGGACCGGTTCCTGCTCCCAGCGGAGACCGCCGTCAACGACACCGGGAGCGTGTGCGGCTTCGCCCCGCCCGGCGACATCCACCGCGTCCGCAACAGCGGCTCCGGCCTGGCCGTCTCCCTCCACATCTACGGCGCCGACATCAGCCGGCTCGGCACCAGCATCCGGCGCGAGTACCGGCTGCCCGTCCGCACCCGGGCCGAACTGTCATGACGGCGCTCCCGGACGCGAACGGGGCCGGGCGCGAGGGGCCCGGGGCGCGCGAGATCGCCATCGAGGAGTACGCCGCGCGCGGAGCCGAGCCTTTCGCCGCGCGGGAAGACGAGCCGACGGCCCTCCTTCTGGACGTCCGCGCTCCCGACGAGTACGCCGAGGGCCACATCCCCGGGGCCGTAAACGTCCCCTTGGAGGAAGTCGCGGAACGAGCCGCGGAGTTGACCGCCCGGACCGGCCCCGTCGTGTACCTCGTCTGCCGGTCCGGTCGGCGCAGCCTCACCGCGGCACGGCTGCTGGCCGAGCACGGGGCCGACGCCCGCTCCCTGCGCGGCGGCACGCTGGCCTGGGCCGAGGCCGGGCGCCCGCTGGCCACCGGCCGCGAACCGGAGATCGGCGCCGAGGGCCGGAGCCCGTCGTGATCGTCGTCTCCGCCCTGGCCATCGGCGCCGTCGTCGGCCTCGTCCTGGGCGCCCTCGGCGCGGGCGGCGCCATGCTCACGGTGCCGGCCCTGGTGTTCGTCCTGGGGCTGCCGATGTATACGGCCGGAACCGTCGCCCTCCTGGTGACGACCACCGCCGCCGTCACCGGACTGCTGCCCCGCCCCGGCGCCCCGGCGCCCCGTATCGGAACGGGGCTCACCTTCGGCGCGGTGGGACTCCCGGCCGCGTGGCTCGGCGGCCGGCTGGCCCCGCACGTCCCCGAACGCTTGCTGCTGGCCGCCTTCGTGACGCTCGCCTTCGCGGCGGCGGCGCGCATGCTGTGGCGGGAGCGCGGAGAACGGCGCGATCGGGACGGGAACGGTCGGGGTCGGTGTGATCGGGACGGGGACGATCGGAGCTGGCGTGACCGTCCAGGCCAGGACGCCGACGACGTGCCGGGCCGACGGCGGGCGCATCCAGCACATCCAGCCCATCCGGCACATTCAGCCCATCCGGCGGGTCCGGCGCGTCCCTTGCGCGTGATGGCCGTCGCGGGTGGCGTCGGACTGCTGACCGGCCTGCTCGGCGTCGGCGGCGGCTTCCTGATCGTGCCCGCCCTCGTCCTCACCCTCGGCCTGTCCATGCCCGAGGCGGCCCGCACCTCGCTCCTCGTCATCACCGTCAACGGAGCGGGAGCGATCGCCGGACGCTGGAACCAACTCCCCGACCTGCCCTGGCAGTTGGTGGCCGTACTCGCCTGCGGAGCGGTGCTGGGCCGAGCGGTCGGAGGCCGCATCGCCACCCGTACCGACCCCACCGTCCTCTCGCGCGCCTTCGCCCTCCTGCTGGTGTGCGCGGCCCTGGCGACGGCGGCGAGCACGGCGTGACGGGGGTAGGGAGCGCTCGGGCTCGTCAGGCCGTTGGGGTGCCCAGCGCCACCCGCCGCCACACCCCCACAAGACACAGGACGACGAACCCCGCCCCTACCCCACGGCGTCGAACGCCCCCGGATGCTGCTCGTCCCGCACCGCCGCGTACTGCTGGCGCACCGCCTGCCAGACGGCCAACTCCTCACCGGCCTCGAACACCTGGCTCGCCGCCGCCGGCCACAGGGGCGGTTCGTGCGGCAGGAGCGTTCCGTGCGCCGCGCCCAGCGCCCAGGCCGCCTGCCGTGCCGCGCCCAGCGCCGCGTAGTCGGCGGCCTGCGGCACCACGACCTGCGCCGCGAACAGCCCGGGGGCGGCGGCCTGCACCGCGCCCAGTTCCGCCGCCGCGCCCAGCAGGAAGACCCGGCGCACGTCCACGCCGCGCCCGCGCAGCACGTCCAGAGCGTCCGCCAGCCCGCACAGCATCCCCTCGACGGCGGCCCGCGCCAGGTGCTCGGGCTTCATGCTCTCCCGCCGCATGCCGTGCAGCGAACCCGCCGTGTGCGGGAGGTGCGGGGTGCGCTCGCCCTCCAGGTAGGGCAGCAGCACCATGCCGTACGCGCCGGGCGTGGACCGCAGCGCCAGCTCGGACAGCCCCTGGAGGTCGGTGCCCAGCATCTCGGCCGCGCCGCGCAGCACCCGCACCGCGTTGCTGACGTGCACGACCGGCAGGTGCCGGCCGGTGGCGTCGGCGAACGAGGTGATCGTCCCCGCCGAGTCGGCCAGCGCCTCGTGATGGATCGCGAACACCGACCCGGAGGCCCCCAGCGACACCACCGCGTCACCCGGCCCGACCCCCAGCCCGAAGGCGGCGGCCATCGTCTCGCCCGTACCGGCCGAGATCAGCAGCCCCTCCGGCGTGAGCCCGGCCGTCCCGGACGGGCCCAGGATCTCGGGCAGCCGCACCTGGTGGCCGAGGGCGAGTTCGATCAGGTCGGGGCGGTAGGCGCCGGTCACCGCGGACCAGTAGCCGGTCCCGGAGGCACCGCCCCGGTCCGTGGTCCGGCGCGCCGGCCGTCCCAGGAGCTGCCACGCCAGCCAGTCGTGCGGCTGCATGACCTCGGCGACCCGCACCGCGTTCTCCGGTTCGTTGCGGGCCAGCCAGCGCAGCTTGGTCACCGGGTGCGCGGCCTGCGGCACCGCCCCGACGGCCTGCGCCCAGGCGGCGCGTCCGCCCAGCGCGTCGATCAGGTCGGCGGCGGAACTCTGCGCCCGCCGGTCGTTGCCGACCAGCGCGGGCCGGACGAGGTGCCCGTCGGCGTCCAGCGCGAGCAGCCCGTGCTGCTGCCCGGACACCCCGATCGCCTGGACGCCTTCGAGCAGCCCGTTCCCGGCCGCCTCGCCGAGCGACATCAGCCATGCCTGGGGGTCGACCTCGGGCCCCTTCTCGACCGGGTGCGGGGCATACCCCTGTCTGATGACGGCACCCGTGTCCGTATCGCAGACCACGATCCGTGTGCTGTCGGACGAACTGTCCAACCCGGCGACTATCCCCATGACCCCAGATGATGCCCCATGCCACGACGGCGAACGGAGCCAGGTCGGGGGGCGTGCGGGGCCGCCGGGAGCCGGAGGTGCGGACGACCTCCGGCAGGGGCGGGCACGGCCGGGAGGCCCGGGTGAGCGGGGCGGCTCCCGTGCCTCTGCCGCTCCCGTGCCCCGGCCGCTCCCGGCCACGGGACCCGCCCGCCCCGAACACCGAGTCCCGAGCCCGCTAGGTGTTGCTGGTCCCCCAGTCGTCCGTCGTCGTCTCGGAGGAGGTCTGCTGGGCGCGCCGCGAGCGGAAGCGGTCGGTCACCGCGTCGGGCAGCCGGTCACCGACCTTCGACGAGACGACGTTGAACGCCTTCGTCGCGGCCTCGCGCCCGCCCATGGCCACGGACTCCGTGGTGTTCCGGACGGCGGGGTTCTGCGCGACCCGCTGGGCGCTCTTGCGCAGCTGTTCGTACCGCTCCCGCCCGGCCCGGGAGCCGAGCACGTATCCGATGGCCAGTCCCGTCATGAACGTGAGCCGGTAGCGCATCGCTCCACCCTTCCCTTCGTCGGTCTCGCCCGCGCCGTGCGCGAGCTCCGCCCCGGAACCTCGTGCCGGGGCCCTCGTACGTCCGGGTGCCCGGTGGTCGGGCCTCGTGTGGCCTGTGACCTGGAACACCTTCCGGCCGCACTGACCGCCTACCCGCCGGGCCCCGGGTCACCCGGGGCGGTACCGATTGGCAAAGCACCCCCCTGCTTGCGCTAATGTATGTCTCGCAGCGAGCGCACGCCGCCCGGGGAACCGGACGACAGTACGATCGAGGCACACAGAGCAATCCCCTGTAGCTCAATTGGCAGAGCAGCCGGCTGTTAACCGGCAGGTTACTGGTTCGAGTCCAGTCGGGGGAGCTCGGTCCCCTGTAGCTCAATTGGCAGAGCATTCGGCTGTTAACCGGAGGGTTACTGGTTCGAGTCCAGTCGGGGGAGCAGGAAGAAGAAGGACCCCGCGAGGGGTCCTTTTTCGTGTCCGATCCGCGTTCCGGGGAACCGGGGAGACGTGATCGAAGTCCTCCCGTACGTGCACAGCCGCCCATCGGGACCCCGCACGGGCAACAGATCGTATGAGCGGCTATGCTGCGGCACACGGCGCGCACAAATGTGCGCGGCGCGCCGAGACGGGGGCGGTAGCTCAGCCGGTTAGAGCAGCGGACTCATAATCCGTCGGTCGTGGGTTCGAGTCCCACCCGCCCCACCGTCGCTCATGGTGCAGAAACGATCTTGCTCGCACCATCGAGCGAAAGACGAGGCCGTGAGGGCCGTCACAGAACTCTGTGGCGGCCCTCATTGTCGTCTCTGGAGCGGCGGGCGGGGCGGCGGCGCGCCGGGTGGGGGTGAGGCGGGTCACAAGAGGCGCGCGGGCTTCGGCGGGGGAGCGGAGTGCGTCGGGGCCACGTGTGAGCCCGGTGCGTCGGGTTTCGCACGTCGGGGCTGCCTGGGGTGGGGCCGATGATGCGTCGTCGCGAAATGGCCGGGCTCGGCCCCTCGGAGCGCACGGCGACCCCCTTCGGAGCGCACGGCGACCCGGCCCGGCTGCTGCCCGTGCCACCCCCGGCCGTCCTGGGCTTCTTCGGCGCACTGGCCGTGGGCGGACCTGGAACGGCCCGCGTTCGTCCGGCTCCTGGACAACTACGGCCGCTGGGCGGAACGGAACAGCGCTCCCGGCACCTCGTCCGCACGCTGTACGGCGAGCTGCTCGCGGGCCGGCACAACCCGGGGGGCGAGCCGGAGGGGGAGGTCCTGCTGACGGGGCAGGTGTCCGCGGCGCGGGGCTATCTCGGTCAGGTTTCCGTTATGCGGTGGGTGGGAGGCGGTTGGGGCCTCTGCCCGTCAGCCGAAGGGGTTGTCGGGGAAGCGGGTCGTGGGAACGAAGGAGTTGGCGGCGGACACTGGGGCCTTGGGCACGGTCGTCGGTGCCGGGGCTG
This sequence comes from Streptomyces sp. NPDC003077, assembly GCF_040611095.1. Lineage (NCBI taxonomy): Bacteria > Bacillati > Actinomycetota > Actinomycetes > Kitasatosporales > Streptomycetaceae > Streptomyces > Streptomyces sp. NPDC003077. The sequence continues at coordinate 82,618 of NZ_JBEXNM010000012.1, forward strand.
AGACCTGTTCCTGTTTGGTGCCGGGCGGTAGGAAGCAGGGAGTGTCCACCGAGAAGGTGAGCTGGTCGGATGGCATGTAGCTCTCGACCGAGACGAAGAGATTGTCCTTGCCGCCCTTGGCGTCCAAAAGCGCCCAGGGCTTCACGGCCTTGTCCTCCCGATAGCCGACGATCCGGTAGCCGTCCGCTTCAAGCCTCTTGCGCATGGCGCGGATGGCTTTGCCGTGCTCGGACTCGAAAATCCGAGCTCTCGCGGCGTAGTTCAGGGTGTAGCGGCCGTCGTTGGCGGACTCTCTATTCTTGCCGTAACAGTTGAAGGATTCGCTGTTGACAGACTTATCGTCGATCTTCAGTCCGTACTCCGCGGCCAGCGAGTCGAGCAGACCACGCGCCATCTGTTCGGCCTGCTTCTGGCCTTTCACCGGCAGTGGCTCGTTCTTTCCGCCGCCGTTCATGCAAGCTGCCGATGTGAGCAGGGCGAGTGCGGCAAGGCTGATGCGCGTCAAATTCTTCAGGCGCCGTATGGCTACCGGTCCGGGCCGGGTGCGGCGGGCCTCGGGCGTTGGTGCTGGACCTCGGTGTCCACCAGCTTCTTCGGGACTTTGACGGTTGGCGTCGGCGGCACTTGCCGAGGCCCGTAATTCGTCGGGATCGACCGAAATGTTGTTGGCTGACACAGTCCTTGTCCCCGTTCTGCGGGCCCTTTGTGACCCGTCACACGATCATGACGGTTGGACTCGGCAGGTCGGTTGCGGGGGGATGTTCAGCAGTCGGTTTTCGGACGGATCGGGAGTGGCGGACCGTAGGCCCCGGACGAAGTTTCCGCGAATCAGCTCGGCCAGGTTCCCGTCACCCGGCGCGTGGCCGTGGCGCCGCCTCGGTCTACGGCGGCTTTGACCGCGGCGAAGATGGCGCCCTGGAGCATGGCGGCCAGGAGGATTTCGCGCCAGCCGCGTTCTTCGTCGGTGGCGGAGGGGGCTTCCTGGTTGGTGCCGACGAGTTTCCAGACCTGTTTGAAGACTGTGCCGGCCAGGACGCCGCTGAGGGCTCCCAGGGCGATGCCGACCGGCTTGTACATGATTTTTGAGGCGTTCATGGGGGCGTTCGTCCTCCGTCGCCATGGTGTGGTGTGTGTGGTGTCCGGTCGCGGTGTGGTGTTGTGCGCTGCCGGTTATTCGGAGCCGTTGGCTCGGCGGCGTTCCTCGTCCGTCCATTTGCGGGTGTCGCGAGGTGGGACGTATGGCTCGCGGTCCTTGGGGTGGCCGCCGGAGACGGCGCGTTCGCGTGCCATTTCGGCGTCGAATTCCAGGCCGAGCAGGATCGCCAGGTTCGTCAGCCACAGCCAGATCAGGAAGATGATCACTCCCGCCAGCGTCCCGTACGTCTTGTTGTACGAGCCGAAGTTCGCCACGTAGACGGCGAACAGCGCCGAGGTCACCATCCAGATCAGCAGCGCCAGGAGGCTGCCGGGGGTGACCCACTTGAAGCCGCGGGCCTTGGCGTTCGGTGCCCCCCAGTACAGGAGGGCGATCATGATGACGACGAGAATGATCAGTACCGGCCATTTGGCGATCGTCCACGCCGTCATCCCCGCGTCGCCGACCCCCAGCGCCTTGCCCGCCTGCTGGGCGAGACCCCCGGAGAACACCACGATCAGTGCGCTGGCCACGGCCAGCAGCATCAGGACGATGGTCAGGCCCAGCCGGAGCGGGGTGAGTTTCCAGGCGGGGCGTCCTTCGGGCATGTCGTACACGGCGTTGGACGCGCGCATGAACGCGGCCACGTAGCCGGAGGCCGACCAGATGGCGCCCAGGAGGCCCACGATCGCCAGGGCCGAGCCGGTGCCGCCGCTGTTCTGCAATTGCTCGACGGCGTTGGTGATCACCTGCCGGGCGGCGCCGGGGGCGATCTGCTGGAGGTTGTCCAGCACCTTGTCCGTCGTCGACTTGCCGGCGATGCCGAGGATGGAGACGAGGACCAGGAGGGCCGGGAAGAGGGACAGCACGCCGTAATAGGTCAGCGCGGCGGCCCGGTCGGTCAGCTCGTCGTCCTTGAACTCGGCGAGCGTGCCGCGCAGCACCGCCATCCACGAGCGTTTCCGCAGCTCGGTGGGCTGGTCGGGGGCGGCGTCCTCGACGCGCGGGTCGGGGCCCGGCGTGCGGTCGGTGTCGAACGAACGGTCGGTGTCGGATGGGCGGCCGGTGTCGGAGGAGAGGCCGGTGTCGGATGGGCGGCCAGGTCCGCTCCGGCTTCCGGTGCCGCCGTCCGCCCGGTCGGGCCGACCGGTCCCCGGGCCGGTGCTGCTGCCCGCGCCCGCGCGGTACCTGCCTCCGCCGTCCGGCTCGGGTGTTCCTGTCTGTGCCATGTCCGGCGGGTAACCCACCGGGCGCGGTTGAACCCGGGGATCGCCCGGTGGCGTGGAAGGCGTTGCCGGAAAGCCGGGCGCCGTCGGTCGTCGTTCCGCGAGCGGGACCGTTTCACTGGCTGTATGGATCTGAACACCGTGACGGAGATGGTCGACGCCCGGCAGTACGACGGATGGCGGGCGGGGGACGCGTGGCTGGCCGGGGGGACGTATCTGTTCTCGGAGCCGCAGCCGCACGTCCGGCGGCTGGTCGATCTGGGGCGGATGGGCTGGGCGCCGCTGCGGCGGACGGCGGACGGAGGGCTGGAGATCGCGGCGACCTGCACGATCGCCGAGCTTTCGGGCGGTTTTCGGTCCGGTTTCGGGGCCGGTTGCCGCGCTGAGAGCGGGCAGGTCGGGTCGGTCGTCGAGCGGTGCTGCCGGGCGTTCGTCGCCTCGTTCAAGGTGCGGAACGTGGCCACCGTGGGCGGGAACCTGTGCCTCGCGCTGCCCGCCGGGCCGATGATCGCGCTGACCGCCGCTCTCGACGGGAGCTGTCTGCTGTACGCGCGGGACGGGGGACGGCGCCGGGTGGCGGTGGCCGACTTCGTGACCGGGGACGGCCGGACCGTCTTGCGGGAGGGCGAGCTGTTGCGGTCGGTGACGTTGCCGGGGCGCGCGCTGGAGCGTCGTACGGCCTTCCGGAGGGCGTCGCTGTCCGACGAGGGGCGGTCGGCGGCGTTGCTGATCGGCGCGCTGGACCCGGGCACGGGTGCGTGGACGCTGACGATCACCGCCGCCACTGTGCGGCCCGTGCGGCTGTCCTTCCCCGGTGTGCCGGGGGCGGGCGAGCTGCGGGAGGAGATCGAGCGGGCGGTGCCTGAAGGGGATTACGTCGATGACGTGCATGGTCTGCCCGAATGGCGGCGGCATCTGACCTTTCGGCTGGGGGAGGAGATTCGGGAGGAGCTGGCGGGGCAGGCGTGACGGCCGGCGATGTCGGCCGAGGCCGGCCGGGGATGCCTGATGGCCGGTGTTCGCGGGGACTCGGGTGTGGGCCGGGCAGGTGACGAGGAGGTGCGGTGGGTTTCCGGGTGGAGGTCAACGGCAGGGCTTACGACGTACGGCCCCGGGCGGGGCAGTGCCTGCGGACGTATCTGCGGGAGCGCGGCTGGTACGGCGTGAAGAAGGGGTGCGACGCCGGGGACTGCGGGGCCTGCACCGTGCATGTGGACGGGGAGCCGGTCCACAGCTGCCTGTATCCGGCGCTGCGGGCGGCCGGGCGCGCGGTGACCACGGTGGAGGGGCTGGCCGGACCGGACGGGGCGCCGCATCCCGTGCAGCGGAGGTTCCTGGAGGCGCGGGGTTTCCAGTGCGGGTTCTGCACGCCGGGGTTCGTGATGACGGCGGCGGCGTTGGGGGAGGAGGGGCGTTCGGACCTGCCGCATTTCCTGAAGGGGAATCTGTGCCGGTGTACCGGTTATCGGGCGATCGAGGACGCGGTGCGGGGGATGGGTGAAGAAGGGGCGGGTGAAGAAGGGGCGGGGGTGGTGGCTGGGAGCGGGGCGAGCGCGCCCGTGGGACGCAGTGCGCCCCCGCTCGCCGGTGCCGAGGTGGTCACCGGGACCGCCCGTTACGCCTTCGACGTCGACGTTCCCGGGCTGCTGCACATGAAGCTGCTGCGCGCGCCGCACGCGCACGCGCGCATCCGGGCGCTCGACACCGCCGAGGCGCTGCGGGTGCCGGGCGTTCGCCTCGTCCTCACCCACCGCGACGTGCCGGACCGCCGCTACTCCACCGCCGCCCACGAACTCCCCGCGACCGACCCGGCCGACACCCGCCTCCTGGACGACACGGTGCGGCACATGGGCCAGCGGGTCGCCGCCGTCGTGGCGGAGAGCGAGGCGGCGGCCGAGGAGGGCTGTCGCCGGATCTCGGTGGACTACGAGGTGCTGCCGGCCGTACTGGACCCGGACGAGGCCATGCGGCCGGGCGCGCCGGTCGTCCACGCCAAGGGGCCGGAGGCGCGGATCGCCCGGCCGGCGGACAACGTGGCGGCGGAGGTGCACGGCGAGGTGGGGGACGTGGCCCGAGGGCTCGCCGAGGCGGATGTGGTGTACGAGGAGACCTTCCACACGCAGCGGGTGCAACCGGCGAGCATGGAGACGCACGGGGCGGTGGCGTATTTCGAGCCGTGGGGAGGGGGCGGGGCGTCCGGTGCGCCCCTTGGGGACGGGGGTCCCTATGGGGAGGCCGCCGGGGAATCCGTCCCCTGGAGCGCCGATGGGCCGTGGGCCGGGCTCGGGGACGAGACCGTGCCGCCGGCCGAAGCAGGGTCCCCGGGCGGCACGCCGACCCCGGACAGCCCGCCCGAGGGCCACCGGCTCGTGGTGCGGACGAGCACCCAGGTGCCGTTCCTGGCCCGACGGAAACTGTGCGCGGTGCTCGGGCTGGCCCCCGAGCGGGTGCGGGTGGTCGCGGGCCGGGTGGGCGGCGGGTTCGGGGGGAAGCAGGAGGTGCTGGTCGAGGATGTCGTGGCGCTGGCGGCGCTGCGGACCGGGCGGCCGGTCAAGCTGGAATTGACCCGGGAGGAGGAGTTCCGGGCGACCACGCACCAGCATCCGTTCGCCGTACGGGTCACCGTGGGCGCACGGCGGGACGGCACGCTGACGGCGCTCGCGCTGCACGTCGTCACCGACACCGGCGCCTACGGGAACCACAGCCAGGCCGTCCTGCTGCGCGGCTGCGGCGAGGGCCTGGCCCTGTACCGCTGCCCGCACAAGACGGCGGACGGGTTCGCCGTCTACACGCACACCGCTCCGGCCGGCGCCTACCGGGGCTACGGCGTCGGACAGATCGCCTTCGCGGTCGAGTCGGCGATGGACGAACTGGCCCGGAGGCTGGGCATCGATCCGCTGGACCTACGGGCGCGCAATGTCGTCCGGCCCGGGGACCCGCTGGTCAAACCCGGTGACGCGGAGCCCGACCTGCGGCTGGCCAGCTACGGCCTGGACGCGTGCCTGGAGGCCGTTCGGCGGTGCCGGGCGGGGGGTGACGTGGACGGGGGGCAGGGGGGTGAGCGCGGTGTTACCGCCGGGGCGTCCGGATCGGCTCAGGCGTCCGAGGCGATCGAGGCGTCCGGATCGGCCGGGGCGTCCGATGCCTCTGGGGTGACCGGGGTATCCGATGCCTCCAGGGCGTCCGATGCCTCCGATGTCTCCGAGGCGTCCGAAGCGTCCAGGGCGTCCGAAGCACCCGAAGCGCCCGACGGCTGGCTGGTCGGCGAGGGGCTGGCGATCTCGGGGATGGCCAGCGGTCCGGCCGACGGGCACCACGCCCACGCGCGGATCGCGCTGCGCGCCGACGGGACGTACGAACTCGCCGTCGGGACGCCGGAGTTCGGCAGCGGAACCACCACCGCTCAGCAACAGCTCGCGGCCGGTGTGCTGGGCACCGCCGTCACCCGGATCACCGTCCGGCAGGCCGACACGGACGCGGTGCGGCACGACACCGGGGGGTTTGGTTCCACCGGGACGATGGTCGCCGGTGAGGCGGTGTGCCGTGCGGGGCGTGCGCTCGCGGACCGGCTGGTCGGGCTGGGCGCCCGCCACCTGGGCGCGGCGCGCGGGGAGTGCGTGCTCACGGCGGACGCGGTGGAGTGCGCCAGCGCGGGGCGGCGTGTGTCGCTCGTACGGCTGTACGAAATGGCGCGGGGGGACGGGGTGGAGCCGACGGGGGAGGGGTGGTTCGGGGGGAGGCCGCGGTCGGTGGTGTTCAACGTGCAGTGGTTCCGGGTGGCGGTCGATCCGGGGACCGGCGAGGTCCGCGTCCTGCGCAGCCTGCACGCGGCGGACGCCGGGCGGCTGGTGAACCCGGCGCAGTGCCGCGGCCAGGTCGAGGGCGGGGTGGCGCAGGGGCTGGGCGTCGCGCTGTACGAGGACGTGCGGCTGGACGAGAGCGGTGACGTCGCCAATGCGGCGTTTCGGCATTACCACCTCCCGGCCTTCGCGGACATTCCCCGTACGGAGGTGTTTTTCGCTGACACCCACGACGCCATCGGACCGCTCGGCGCCAAGCCTGTGGGCGAGAGCCCCGTCATCCCGGTGCCTCCCGCGCTGGCGAACGCGGTACGGGACGCCACGGGGGTACGTTTCACCGCCCTGCCGATGAGTCGGGACCGGGTGTGGCGGGCTTTGGCCGGGCGGCCGGTCCGGTGAGGTGGGGGCGGGGTGGGTGTCGGCGTTGATGCCCGGAGGCGCGGGGCGACCGGCCGATCCGTCCGGCGGCGTGACGTACGGAGCGGCACACGGCGTGACATATCAGACACGACGCATCGGGGCCCGCGGACGCGGGCACGTCGTACGGGCGGCCCGTGACGCCGGGCGTCCGCGGGGAGGGCGGCGGCGGACGGGGGACGGGAACGGTCTTGAGCAGGTACGGTCAGCCGTGTCTGACGTACCGTCAGCTCAGCTCGGTGACGGGGGGAGATCCAGAGGGCGGTAGCGAGCGCTCACCACCCCCATATGGCGGACGGACGACGTCCGTGGGAGGCGTGGTGATCGGCGTGGAATACCTCCCGTGGTGCCCCCGTTACCGCGACAGCACACCGATGACAGCACGCAAGACAGCACGCAAGACGACAGCACAGCGATGACAGCACGCCGATGACATCCGACCGGAACCGGAAGCAGGGAAAAGCATGAGCACGGTAGAGCTCACCAAGGACAATTTCGATGAGATCGTCTCCGACAACGATTTCGTCCTCATCAACTTCTGGGCTACCTGGTGCGGTCCCTGCCGGAGGTTCGCGCCGGTCTTCGAGCGTTCCTCCGAGAAGCACAAGGACCTGGTGTACGCCAAGGTGGAGACGGACTCGCAGCCCGAGTTGTCGGCGGCCTTCCAGATCCAGTCCGTGCCCACGCTGATGATCGTCCGCGACAACATCGCCGTGTTCGCACAGCCGGGAGCGCTCCCGGAGGCCGCCCTGGAGGACGTCATCGGTCAGGCCCGCGGCCTGGACATGGACGAGGTGCGGGCCTCCGTCGCCAAGGCGCAGGAAGACGCCGAGAACGAGTCGAAGAACGGGCAGGCGTAGGAACAAGTGAGCGAACTCCTGTTGGTCCGGCACGGCGAGACGGCGTGGAGCCGCTCCGGACAGCACACGAGCTGGACGGACGTGCCGCTCACCCCCGACGGCGAGGAGCAGGCCCGCGCGCTGCGCCCGCTCCTGTCGGCGCGGAAGATCGGTGCCGCGTTCGTCAGCCCCATGGGGCGGGCGCTGCGCACCGCCGAGCTGGCCGGGCTCCCCGACGCGCGGATCGAGCCGGACCTGCGGGAGTGGGACTACGGCGGGTACGAGGGCATCACCACCGCCGAGATCCACCGCACCAAACCGGACTGGTTCCTGTTCGCGGACGGGGTCGCGCCGGGGCCCCCGGGCCATCCGGGGGAGACGCCGGACGAGGTGGGGCAGCGGGCCGACCGGGTGCTCGCGCGGATCGAGCCGTACCTGACGGGCGGGGAGGGCGAGGGCGGCGACGTGGTTCTCGTGGCCCACTCGCACTTCCTGCGCGTGCTGACGGCGCGCCGGCTCGGACTGCCGGCGTCCGCCGGGGCGCTGTTCACGTTCGAGACGGGCCACGTGGGCGTCCTGGGCGAGGAACACGGGCGGCCGGCGGTGGTGGCCTGGAACGCGCGCACGTTGTGAGGGGCGGGAGAGGCGGGGCGGGGCGCACGGAACGTGACGACGATCCCGCGGCCTGACGCCCCCGCCCTGCCCCTACCGCCCCTACCGCCCCTACCGCCCCTACCGCCCCACCGAGTCCAGCAGCAGCGGACGCACCTTGCCCTCGATCATGGCGCCCAGCCCCTCCACGGCGCAGGTCTCGGGCCGTTCGGCGAGGGCTACCGGCATGGCCGTGGCCCGCCGGATCATCGGTTCCAGTCCGGGTGTCATGGCGCTGCCGCCCGCCAGGGTGATGCCGCGTTCGCCCAGGTCGGCCACCAGGTCTGGGGCGCAGCGGTGCAGGACCGAGCTGATGGCGTCCAGGATGGCGGTCAGGGGTGTGGTGATGGCCTGCCGGACGCGTTCGATGTCCACCAGGACCGAACGGGCCTGGCCGCTCACCACGTCGCGGCCGTGCACCTCGGTCGGGCCGGGCGCGGGACCCCCGTCGCCGACGAGCATCAGGTGGAGCGGCCGGACGTGCTGGTTGGGCAGCCGCAGCCCGTGGTGCTGGCGCAGGTGCTGGACGACGGCGTGGTCGATGGCGTCGCCTCCCACCGGCACGGTCTCCGCGGCGACGATCGACCCGAGGGACAGCACCGCGATCTGCGTCGTCCCGGCGCCGCACACCACGATCATGGTCGCCTCAGGGTGCTCGACCGGGAGCCCGCAGCCCACGGCCGCCGCCACCAGCGTGTCCACCATCTCCACCCGGCGGGCACCGAGCCCGCTCAGCGTCTCCACGACCGCGCGCTGGGTCAGCGGTTCGCTGCCGTAGGGGAGGCACACCGCGGCGCGCATCGCGGGCTTGCGCCGCCAGGCCCGGCGGAGCTTGTCGCCCACCAGGTGGCGCAGCAGCCGCTGGGTCATGTCGATGTCCACGATGGTGCCGTTGGACACCGGGCGGACCACCTGAATGTGGCCCGGGGTGCGGCCGTCCATCATGGCGGCCTGCGAACCGACGGCGATCAGGGAGCCGGTGCGGGTGTTGACGGCCGCGACGGTCGGTTCGTCGACGACCACCCCGAGGTTCTTCACGTAGACCCGCGTACGGGCCCCGCCGATGTCGAGGGCGGCGGTACAACGGTGCAACTGCGCCAGGCTGTAGGTCATGGCGGGTCTCTCCCGATGGGCCGAACGGGTCCGGACGGCCTGGCTGACCGCCCGCGGTCCTGCCCGGCTTTCGGCCAGGACCGGGTGCACGCCCTGACCGCGTTCGGCCAGGACCGCGTGCGCGGCCCGGCAGGGGAAGCCGGCCGGGTCGCTCGTCGGCCATCGTGCGGGCGAGCGCGGTCAGCCGCCTCTTGAAGGGGTCCAGTCGGGGGACGGGGGGTCGGGCGAGGCGGGGGAGGCGTCCTTCGGAGCGTCCCCCGAGGCGTCCACTGACGCGCCTCCCGGGCCGTCTCCCGCTCCGTCACCCAGAGGCGTCTCCGGGGGTGCCTCCACGGCCGTCCCCCGAGGTGTCAACTGACGCGTCTCCCGGGCTGTCTCCCACTCCGTCTCCCGAAGCGTCCCCCAAGGCGTCCCGTGGCACGTACCCCGAGGCGTCTCCCGAGGCGCCCCGTGACGCGTCCCCCGAAGCGCTCACCATGCGCGTGCCCAGCTCCCGCAGGAACGCGATCAGCTCGGGCGGCTCGTGGACGACGAAGGGCACGCCGAGCAGGCCGAGGCGGACGGCGAGCCAGTCCAGGGCGTCGCCGCCGGTGCGCAGCAGGCAGCTCTCCGGTGTCAGTGGCTCCAGCAGTCCGGTGCCCGGCGGCAGGCGCTCGGCGGCGTCCTCCAGTGTGGTGTGCAGGGTGACCAGCGCGCGGTACCGGGCGCGGTGGCTGAGGACGGACTCGGCGACGAACGCCGCGGCGTCGGCGGCGGGGAACGGGCGGCCGGGCGCCGCGCGCACGCCGGTGAGCAGCGGCTCGGTCACGCGGTCGGCGCGGAAGGAGCGCCAGTCGGCGCGGTCGAGGTCGTACGCCACCAGGTACCACCGCTGGTCGGCGTTCACCAGGCGGTACGGCTCGGTGTGCCGACTGCGGACCTCCCCCTCCCGGGACCCGTACGTGAACCGCAGGCGCTCGCCGCGACGGCAGGCGGCGGCGAGCGCGGAGAGCACCCCGGGGTCGGTGGCGGGCACGTCACCGCCGCCGGTCAGCAGGCCGTAAAGGGGGACGGTGGTCTCCCGCAGGGCGGTGACGCGGTGCCGCAGGTGCGCGGGCAGGACCTGTTCGAGCTTGGCGAGCGCGCGGACGGAGGTCTCCGCGATGTCCGTGACGGCGCCGCTCGCCGCGGTGTGCAGCCCGACGGCGATGGCCACGGCCTCGTCGTCGTCCAGCAGGAGCGGCGGCATGGCGGTGCCCGAGGCCAGGCGGTAGCCGCCGATCGCGCCGATGGTGGAGTCCACGGGATAGCCGAGCTCGCGCAGCCGCTCGATGTCGCGGCGGACGGTGCGCGCGCTGACGCCCAGCCGCTCGGCCAGCTCCGCACCGGTCCGCTCGCGCCCGGACTGCAAGAGCGTGAGGAGCGTCAGGAGGCGGGCCGGTGCGCTGGTCATGCCCCCAGGGTGCCGCAGAAGGAGGACAGGGTCCGTCCTCGTTCACTCCTCGCATGAGCCTCGTCGGCGGTACGGGGCCCGATCACCGGCTCACGACTACGGCACCGCTCGCACGGCAGCCCCGGCAGCGGCGACATCCAGGCTGACGACCACCTCCTCGCCCTCCCAACGACCACGCTCCGAGATCGCCAGACCGATCAACGCCAGCTCGGCGGCCCGATCCCGCAATACATACTGCTCCCGGCTCTCCACGCCCGGCTCAGCCGACTCGTCACGCTCCCAGGCCGCCACCGCCGCCTCGGCCACGGCCCTCGGCAACCGCACGGTGACCCGATCCACCTGCGCCTGCACGCACACCCCGATCGCCGCCAGCACCTCCGCGTCTTCTCGGTACCGCGCGTACCGCTGCTGCTCTTGGCCGTCCATGCTGCGAGGCTACTCAGGGCAGGGGGATTCGGGTGATGTATGCCCCGGCCACTGGGCCGCGTAGGGCGGGTGTGGGCGGGGCGTCGGACGAAAAGGCCCGATTTTTGGGCCAGTTCGGGGTGTGACCCGAGTGCCGCACCCCCGCCCGTGGACCCGGCGGCCGATCGGGTCACCGGGCCTGCACAGCTCCGTGGAATTCGTGCACCAACTCGATCCTGCCGACGATATGAGCGTTGAACTCGTCAAGCTCCTCGGCCGGTACCCACAGTTCGAGAATCGTCTGTCCGCCCGCCTGCTGGACCGGATACCTGCGCAGGAAGTCGGACTCGACTTCGAAGCGGGTGACGAAGCCGGCACCGTCGTGCTTGACGTTCCAGTCCCGCGCGATCGTGACGGCGTAGTCCTCGTTGAGGACCGGATAGAAGATCGGCTGCTCCGGAAGCCGGGGCGGCCAGGCGCGCCAGTCCAGCGCCCGCACCAACTCCAGTTCCTCGGGGCCGGTGGGCCGCCACAGAGTCGTCGTCGCTTGCGGGCTGTTCACGGGGATCGCTCCTGGATGAGGGAACCGCGGACACGGCTCGCCGGGAACCCGATGATATGGACGCGACAAGGACAGTGACCAGCGAGTTTCGACGTCCTTGCCGGTCACGTGATTGAACCCCGGTACGTGGTTGTGCCTGTCGCGTGGTTGAACCCGGCACGCGGCTGCGCCCGGCACGTGACTGCCGGGGCGCCGCGCCCGGTGGCGGGCACCGTCTTGCCCTGGAGGAGATCGCGGACGCGGCGTCCTACGTGTGTGCGTGGTGACTGCCGCGCAATAGCCGTATGCCGAGATCCAACGCGGCTTCCAAGTGGGTGAGGTGCCCGGTGGAGAGCATGATCGTCACGCCGCCCTGGATGCCGGCCAGCAGGGCCGCCGCGTGCTGGTCGGCGTCGAGGTCTGCCGCCACCTCGCCTTGTTCCTGCATGGCGCGGATTCCGGTGGTGATCTCCGCCTGCCACTTGCGCAGGAGCTCGGTGACGACGGCCTGGGCGCCGGGCGTGCTCCGCCCCAACTCGGACATCAGGACGCTCAGTGGGCACCGCTGCCCCTGGCTCTTGTAGCGGGCCACGACCTTGTCCCGCCACGCGGCCCAGGCGGACCACGACGTCAGTTCGCCCAGGTAGGGCTGCTGGTCTTCGAGAACCCGGTCCGCCTCGAAGCGCGCCACGGTCAGCAGCAGTTCCTCCTTGCCGCCCGGAAAGTAGTGGAAGAGCTGGCTTTTGCTGGTGTGGGTGTGTTCACGCACGTCGTCCAGCGTGGTCGTGGCCACTCCGCCCTCACGGATGACGGCCGCGGCTCCCTCGATGATGCGCAGGCGGGTCGCGGCACCCTTCGGCGTCAACTTCACCGTTCCTCCTTTGGACTTGCCGGTCCATTTTTATCCTGCCACGTTGGCATCTCCACCGAATCTCTTCAGGAGCACCAACATGAACACACGCCTCAACGGCCGACGCGCACTGGTGACCGGATCCACCGACGGCATCGGAGTCGCCATCGCCCAGGCCCTCGCCCGCGAGGGGGCACACGTCGTGGTCAGCGGACGCAACGCCGAGCGCGGCGAGAAGGTCGTGGCCGAGATCGTCGCCAGCGGAGGTGACGCCCGGTTCGTGGCGGCGGACCTCGGCACCGGCAGCGGTGTCCGGGCGCTCGCCGAGGCGGCCGGGGACGTGGACATCCTCGTCAACAACGCCGCGATGCTCCTCCCGCAGCAGCCGACCGCCGAGGTGCCGGAGGAACTCATCGACGCCGCGCTGGCGACCAACATCAAGTCCGTGTTCCTGCTGACCGGCATGCTGGCACCCGGTATGGCGGAGCGCGGGCACGGCGCCATCGTCAACCTCGGCTCGATCAACGGCCTGATCGGCATGGCCCACAGCGCCCTGTACAGCGCGACGAAGGCCACCATCCACTCCCTGACCAAGGCCTGGGCGGACGAGTACGGGCCGTCCGGAGTACGGGTCAACACGGTCGCCCCGGGGCCGACGCTGACCGAGAGGAACGCTCGGATAAGCGAGTTGCTGGAGCAGATGGTGGTCCGCGCGCCGTCGCGCCGACTGAGCCGGCCGGAGGAGATCGCCTCTGCCGTCGTCTTCCTCGCCAGCGACGACGCCTCGAACATCCACGGGGCCACCCTCACCGTCGACGGCGGCTACACCGCGGTCTGAGGTGGCGGAAAACGGGGCGGAGGGGGCGTTTTGGTGGGGCCGTTGGGGCCTGATGCGGGGGGTAAGGGGTGAGGCGGAGCTGCCCCTTACCCGGTGCCGCCTCTTACGCGGCGCCGCCCCTCACCCGGTGCCGCCTCTTACGCGGCGTCGGACGCGTCAGGGGACTCGTCCAGGAATCGGAGCAGCACGGCGGCCTCCTCGCGGAGTCGCGCGGCGCGGTCCGCGTGGGCGGGCGCGGTCAACTGCGCCGCCGCCTCCAGACGTTCGGCGGCCTCGGCGCGCACCACGTCCACCACATGGCTCTCGCTCAGCTCGCGCCGCGTCGCTTCCGTGACGCCGACCCCGACCGGCGAGTGTTCAAGGGCCGCGGCGCGGGGCGCCGACTCGTCCACGGGCACCGCCTCGGCGTTGTCCAGCGCGGCGAGGGTCGCGCGCAGGGCGCTGACCGCGGCCTTGTCGCGGGCGCGCATCGCTTCCGGCAGTGCTTGACGCAGACGAAGACGTAGAGACATGCCGGTGACTTTATGTCGGCGTTTTCGGGCTCACCAAGCGATATACGGACGCGACATCAGACTGCAATGTGTGGTGGCTGTTCTGTTCCGGCGGCGGTGTGCTTCTGCTCTGGCAGCGGTGCGCTCTGGACTTGCGGTTGCCTGCCAAGGCGAGGCGGCCTTTCACATGGGTGCGTCGCCGCTCCGTTGCAGCAATCCCCAGGTGAATTCCGCGACGGTCGGGCGGGGTTCGCCGTTCCGGTCGGGGGCCGTGAAGGCGAGGCGCCACCGGGTGGGGGCGGTGCCCTCCATGGGGCGGGCCGGGGCGAAGGCGCGGGCCACCTCGTCGACCGTGCAGCACCAGGGATTCAGGTCCGTGGTCGTGCGGAGGGCGGGTGCGGGGCGGCCGGGAGCGCGGACCAGCCACTCGTTCCAGACGGCGCCTTGCGGCGTCGTCAGGACCTCGAACCGCAGGTCGGGCCAGAGGGGGACCGGCCAGGCGAGCGCCTCGCAGACAAGATCGCCGATCCGGCGGGTGCTGCTCGACTCGGGGGCGCCGAGGAGCGAACGGTAGCGCGCGAGCGCGCCGCGCGACTTCGGCGAGTGCGCCCACGCCTGCCAGCGGCGATTGGCCTCCCGCATATCGGCCCGGGAGACCCCGAGCGCGCGCAGCGCGTCCTCGACCAGGCCGGGCTGGTGGTCCGCCATCCGCCGGAGAAGGACGAGCTGGAAGGCGAGGGGGCCGGGGAGGTCGGGGAGGTCGGGCATCGGGGGGGGCTCCGGTTCTGCCGTGGGGGCGTTGGTGATGTGCGGTGAACAGCCCCCCGATACATGACGCGGGGGGCTGTGTGCGTTCAAACGATCGAGTTCCTCAGTCCACGTGGTCGAACTTCCCCGCCTTCATGCCGGCGAGGAAAACACCGACAGATGACACGGGTGCTGTAAGGATGACATCCGGGTCGTCGCTTTCTCGCAAGGCGATGACGCCGTTGAGTCGTCCCAATTCCATGCAGTCATCCTTCTCGCTGGAGAAATTTGCTTTTTGCCAACCAGTTTCCTCCATGCCGGTCACCCTTCCGGTTGCTCTTGGTCGAGTGGGTCAAATTCGGGGCGTGAGGTCAAGATCGCCGTTTTTGATCCCTTCCAGCAGCCCATCGAACATCGAGGCCGAGGTCTCGATGATTGCGGATGGGTGGTCACCCTCACGTACAAGGAGAATCCCTGCGTGCGTCGAGTGGCCTACTTCAACGCAGGCTCCTCCCTCGGACTGATCGGAGAGCGAAGATTTCTGCCATCGCGCGTCCATGATTTCTTCCTTCACGCGGCGTGTATGACCTTGTGGACGAAGTCCATTGATTTCCTCGGGGGTGAGGGGCCGCTCCTGAATTCGATCCGCAAAGCCCGATAGAGTTCGCGTGAAAGTCAGGTCAGGTGATCGAACTTGTCGGTCTTGATGCTCGAAAGGAAAGCCCTCATCTTTTCGGTGCTCGTTGTGATGACCGCTTCCGGGTCATCGCTCTCGCGCACGGCAATCGTGCCGTTGAGTCGCCCCAATTCCAGACAGTCATCCCTGTCGCTGGAGAAACTTGATTTCTGCCAGCAGGTATCTTTCATTCCCGTTGTCCTCACAGTTCCTTCATGATGGTTCGAATGAAATCCTGCGACTCTTTCGGATCACGGGACGCCGCGAGCGTGCGCTGCATGATGCGGCGGTAGTTTTCGAGGTGTGTTTCCGCGTCCAGAAGCAGGGAGCCGTGCGGTGTGTCGAGCGAAGCGGTGTCCAGTTTCGGTACCGGGCCCGTCGCGTACGTGAGGGCGGTGTGAGCGCTGGGGAAACCGCCGGCCGAAAAGGGGATGACGCGAATGGCGACTGCGCCCTGATCGGCGATTTCCAGCAGTCTCTGGAGTTGTCGCGCTTGGCCGCCGCGCTCCGCGAACAACATGCGAAGTGCCGCTTCGTGGATGACGAACGTGCAGGGCGTGGGACGCTCGCGCTCAAGGATGCACTTGCGCCTCATGCGGTAGGAAACGCGCCGCTGTACCTCTATCGGGGTCAACTCGGGAACGGCCTGCGTGAAAAGGGCGCGTGCGTATTCCTCGGTTTGGAGGAGTCCCGGGATGTAGACGACCTGTATGACGGTCAATGACTGCGCGTGATGTTCCGTCTCCGCGAGATCGAGGGCCGATGTGGCGAGAACACCGTGGTATTCCTCCCACCACCCCCGGACGCGTTCTTCCGCCATCGCGACGAGAGCATCGACATATGCGTGATCGGCGCATGCGTAGATGTTCGCGAGGGCGCGGATGCGTTCGGCGCTGACGCCTACCCGTCCGGCCTCGATATTGGAGATGCGTGTGCGGTCGGCACCGAGTGCGTGTCCGGCTTCCCCGGCGTTGAGACCGGCGTGCTCCCGCATCTTGCGCAACTCGGTGCCGAGCCGCTGTTGTCGTGCGCTTGGTACTGCCCTCGGTGGCATCCGGAGCCCTCCCTGCCGGTGTCGTGCTCAGTGTTCCGTGCGAGCGGACCCTGGTCTACTCAGTGCACGCTTTTCGGTATTGGGTAGCAAGCGTGTCTTCCGGTGCCCTATGGTCTCCCCTGTACCGCGCGGCGCGCCGTAATCCCGAAGTGCAGCCGGACGTACGGGAGTTGAACACTCGTGCGGAGGGTCATCGCCACGGTGGACGGGCCGCGTGCCGGAACCGCGTTGGGAGATCTGTCATGAGCCCCGCACCCTCCGCCCCTCTCCTCCGACCACCCGCAGTCCGCCGCCCCTACGCGCTGCGCGCTCCGCGCGACGCGGTGGCGCCCAAGCTGATGCGTGCCTGGGTGTGCGTCCTCCTCGTCGCCACCGGGCACCGGCACCACATCGACGATGCGCGGCTGCTCGTCGCCGAGTTGGTGACCAACGTCGTCCGCCACACGCGCGCCCCGCGCGTGGAGGTGACGGTCGTGGTCGAGCCGACCAGTGTCCGGGTCTCCGTGTGGGACAACTCGCCAGGGTGGCCGCGCGTGCGCGAGGCGGCGCTGGAGGACGGGGGTGGGCGCGGGCTGCTCCTGGTCGCCGCGCTGGCCTCCGACTGGGGCGTGACCCGGTCGGCGGGGCGGAGCTGCCGGAAGAGCGTGTGGGTCGTCCTCGGTGACGGAAGCGGCACGGCGTGTCCGGACGACGGAAGCGGCACGGGGTGACTCGCATACCCGGCCCGGCGCTCCTTGGGTGTCGGTGGCGGGGTGCCGGTCGCCGGAGCCGGGGAGCGCCGGGGCTCAGTCCTTCCGGCCCTCCAGTCCCCCTCGTCCCTCGATGAGCAGGCCGAATCCGTCCAGGAGCCGGGCCAGGCCGAAGTTGAAGATCGTGTAGAGGTTGATCTCCGCCTCGTCCAGCTCGCCGATGCGCGCGTACATCGGGTAGGCGCCGGTGCTGACGGTTCGTTCATAGAGAGGCTCTATGAAGGCCATCCACTCCTCGTTGGACATGCCGGTCTCCTGCTCGGCCTCCCGGTCGTCGGCCAGGTTGACGGCCGCTCCTCGTACGTACGTCAGGAGCGAGGTGGCCATGTGGAGCTTGGTGAGCGGGTCGAGGCCGGGCGTACGGGCCAATGTCCACTCCGCCAGCGCCATGGCGTTCGGCATCGGCTGCGGCCGGGTGATCGTCAGGTAGTGCGCCACCCAGGGGTGCCGTTCGTACAGGTCCCATTGGAGACGGGCGCCCGCCTCCATACGGCCGCGCCAGTCCTCGGGCGCGGGGTCGGGCAGGACGACCTCGCGGAAGAGTTCGTCCGCCATCAGCATGAGGAGTTCGTCCTTGTTGGCGACGTGGCGGTACAGCGCCATCGAGGACACCCCGAACTCCGCCGCCACCCGGCGCATGGACATCGCCCGCAACCCCTCGGCGTCCGCCACCCGGATGCCGGCCCGCACGATCCGGTCCCGGCTCAGGCCCTGGTCCGGGTCGGAGCGGCGTCGGTGTTCGCGAGGGAGGGGGCGCCGTGCCGGGGGCTCGGGCCGTTCCTGCTGTTTCGGTGGGTGGGGGTGGAGTGTCGCGGGCCCGGTCTCCGGGTCCCCGGCTCCCGGCTTCGCGGGAAGCATGGGGCGAACGCCGCGTGGCGGCCCGGCGACCACCGTGCCCACCCCCGGGACCGCCCGCACCAGCCCTTCCTGACGGAGAACGGTCAGGACCTTGGTCGCGGTCGCCATCGCCACGCCCCATTCCCGGGTGATCTGGCGGGTGGACGGCACGCGGTCGCCCACCCCCAGTTCCCCGGCGGCGATCCGGCGCCGGATCTCGTCGGCGATCTGAACGTAGGGCGGCACTGCCGAGCGACCCACAACGCTTCTCCGTACTAGTGCACCAATGACGCCCGCAGCGTACCAAGGTGCCGGGGCGGCCGGCACGGCTCTAGTGCACTAGGTGTCGGTGTTAGTGCACCTGTCGCAGCAACGACCGCACTAGAGCGCATGTTTGCGCACGGGCGCGCGTCAGGTTTACGGTGCCAACATGGCGTTTACGACGTACGCGCAACCTTCTCGTGCGGGCCGTCGGGAGTGGATCGCCCTGAGCGTCCTCCTGCTGCCCTGTCTGCTCGTTTCGATGGATGTCTCGGTGCTGTACTTCGCGGTGCCGTTCCTGACCAAGGGACTGGGGGCCACCGGCGTAGAGCAGCTCTGGATCCTGGACATCTACGGGTTCGTCCTGGCCGGGCTCCTGATCATCATGGGGGCGCTCGGCGACCGGGTGGGCCGGCGGCGGCTCCTGCTGACCGGGGCGGTGCTCTTCGGGGCGGCGTCCGTACTGGCCGCC
Organism: Streptomyces sp. NPDC003077; assembly: GCF_040611095.1. Classification (NCBI taxonomy): domain Bacteria; kingdom Bacillati; phylum Actinomycetota; class Actinomycetes; order Kitasatosporales; family Streptomycetaceae; genus Streptomyces; species Streptomyces sp. NPDC003077. The sequence continues at coordinate 101,152 of NZ_JBEXNM010000012.1, forward strand.
TACGCGCAGAGCCCCGAAATGCTCATCGGAGCCCGGGCGTTGCTCGGTATCGGCGGGGCGACGCTGATGCCGTCCACCCTCGCGTTGATCCGCAACCTGTTCCACGACGACAAGCAGCGCGGCACGGCCGTGGCGATCTGGTCCGTGGCCATGACGAGCGGCATCGCGATCGGGCCGGTGCTCAGCGGGGTGCTGCTGGAGCACTTCTGGTGGGGGTCGGTGTTCCTGATCAACGCCCCCGCCATGGTGCTGCTGCTGGTCTGCGGGCCGCTGCTGCTGCCCGAGTTCAAGAACCGTTCCGCCGGACGGTTCGACCTGATCGGGGCAGTGCTGTCCCTGGCGGCGATGCTGCCGCTGGTCCACGGCATCAAGGAGCTGGCCCGGGACGGCCTCGGGGTGTTCCCGGTGCTGAGCGTGGTGTTCGGGCTGCTGGCCGCCGTCGCGTTCGTGTGGCGCCAGCGCACCGCCGCGCGGCCGATGCTGGACCTCGCGCTCTTCCGCAACCGGGGGTTCTCCGGCTCGGTGCTGCTGAACCTCCTGTCCATGTTCGCCCTCGTCGGCTTCGCGGTGTTCTTCACCCAGTACCTCCAGTCCGTACGGGGCATGAGCCCCCTGGAGGCGGCGCTGTGGAACGTGGTGCCGACCGTCGCGGTGGGCGGGGTCGCGCCGGCCGTCACCGTGCTGGCGCGGCGGCTGGGCCGGACCCGCGTCATCGTCCTCGGCTTCCTGATCTCGATGGCGGGCTTCGTGTCGCTGGTTTGGCTGGAGCCGGACACGCCGCTGTGGCTCCTGCTGGTGCAGGCGTCCCTGTACGCGGCGGGAATGGTCATGGTGATGACGCTCGGCAACGAGCTGGCCATCGGGGCCGCCCCGCCGGAGCGGGCGGGTTCCGCCTCCGCCGTAGTGGAGTCGGGGACCGAGCTGGGCGGCGCGCTGGGCATGGCGATCCTGGGCAGCGTCGGGGGCGCCGTCTACCAGGCGAGCGTGCAGGACGCCCTGCCCGCCGGACTGCCGCCGGGCGCGGCCGACGCGGCACGGGAGACGCTGGCGGGGGCGGCTTCGGTGGCCGGGGAACTGCCGGGCCGGGCGGGCGAGGCGCTGCTCGCCGTCGCCCGGGGCGCCTTCACCGATGGGATGCACGCCGTGGCGCTGGGATCCGCCGTGGTGATGGCCTTGGGGGCGCTGTTGACGGGGATCGTGCTGCGTGGGGTGCGGACCGGGGCGGTGACGGGGGAGCCGGGGGGCGAGGGGGAGCCGGTGGGCTCGGCGTCGTCGGCGTCGTCGGCGTCGTCGGTGGCGTCGTCGCCGGAAGGCGGGGTGCGGGCGTCGAGTCGGTGACGCGGGTGGTGCGGGGGGCGGGGTGGTGTGGTGGGACCGGGGGTGCGGTGGAACCGGTGGTGTGGTGGGGACGCGGACGTGTGCGGGTGAAGCCCGGTGTCCCAGCTTCCCCGCCCCGGCTCCGTTCCCCTGTTACTCCGCCGCGTCGGCTCCGTCTCCCCGTTGCTCCGCCGTCCAGGCTCCGTCCTCCGCGCTACTCCGCCGCCTCGGCTCCGTCCTCCGTACTACTCGGCCGCCTCGGCCGCGTCCTCTCCCAGCATGCGGCGCAGCAGCTGCTTGAGCAGGGTGCGTTCGGCGACGGTCAGTTCGCCGAGTGGTTCGCGGGCGAAGTGGAGCGACGCGCGCAGCCGCTCGGCCGTGGCGATGCCCTCTTCCGTGGGGGCCGCGAGCTTGACCCGCCGGTCGGCGGGGTCGGGGTGGCGCTCGACGAGGCCGCGGGCCTCCAGGCGGTCCACGATCCCGGTGACGTTCGACGGTTCGCACTTCAGGTGCCGGGCTATCCGGCGCATGGGCAGCGGCTCGCGGGCCAGTAGGCCCAGGACGCGGGCCTGGGCGCCGGTCAGCGCGTGCTCGGAGGCGGCCTGCTCGTATTCCTCGTGGTAGCGGGCGACCACGCTGCCGATCAGCTCGACAACCTCAAGGGTCAGGGGGTCCGAGCGAGGGGTCATACACATCAGAATAGCGGGTTGCTTGACAACATGAAATATCGAGGAGCATGATTGTTTCAGTACCTGAAATACTTGGGGAGCCAGGCCCCGGCTTGAGGGGCGGCTCCGAGGAGGCCTCCATGACGCAGCCCACCACCAGCCGGGAATGGCACCTGATCGCTCGTCCCGAGGGGTGGCCGGATCCGGAGCGCGACTTCGCCCTGCGCGAGGCGGAGGTCGCCCAGCCCGGCGAGGGCCAGATCCTCGTTCAGAACCTCCACCTGTCCGTCGATCCGTACATGCGCGGACGGATGAGCGCCGCGAAGTCCTACGTCGAGCCGTTCGAGCTGGGCAAGCCGATGCTGGGCGGTGCCGTCGGCCGGGTCATCGCCTCCAAGGCGGAGGGTTTCGCGGAGGGTGATCACGTCCTGCACCACCTTGGCTGGCGCGAGTACGCGACGGTCAACGCCAAGTCCGCCGTGAAGGTCGATCCGCAGGCGGCGCCGCTGACCACCTACCTCGGCGTGCTCGGCATGCCGGGCCTGACGGCCTACGCGGGCCTGCTGCGGGTGGCGGAGTTCAAGGAGGGCGACACCGTCTTCGTCTCCGGCGCGGCGGGCGCGGTCGGCAGCCAGGTCGGCCAGATCGCCAAGCTCAAGGGGGCCGCCCGGGTCATCGGCAGCGCCGGCTCGGACGAGAAGGTGCGGACCCTGGTGGAGGAGTACGGCTTCGACGCCGCCTTCAACTACAAGAACGGCCCGGTCGCGGAGCAGCTCCAGAAGGCCGCTCCGGACGGCATCGACGTGTACTTCGACAACGTCGGCGGCGATCACCTCGAAGCCGCCATCGCCTCGATCAACCTGCACGGCCGGATCGCCGTCTGCGGAATGATCTCCCAGTACAACGCCACCCAGCCCACCCCCGCCCCGCGCAACCTCGCCCAGATCATCGCCAAGCGCTTCCGGATGGAGGGCCTGCTGGTGGGCGACCACTACGACCTCCAGCCGAAGTTCGTGGAAGAGGTCTCCGCCTGGGTGCGCTCCGGCGAGCTGAAGTACCGCGAGACGACGGTCACCGGCATCGAGAACGCCGTCGACGCCTTCCTCGGCCTGCTGCGGGGCGAGAACACCGGCAAGATGCTGGTGACGCTGCCCGAGTGATCCGTTGGCCGGGGCGGGCTCCGGGAGGAGCGCGACCCCGGCTCCGGGCGCGGCGCGTGCTTGCGTGGTCGCGGGGCTGCGGGCCCGCTGTCCGCGGGTCTGCGCGTTCCGCGTGCCTGCGTGTCGGCGCGCCTGCGTGTTGGCGTGCGGGGCTCCGGAAAGCGGAGTTCATCGTTCCGCAGGCGTTCTGGGGGCTTTCCGCAGGCTTTCCGCAGGTCCTTGAAACACCCCGTACGCACGCCTGTTTGGATCAAACCGCTAGGCTCAGCATCAAGCTGTCGCGATCGTGGGCGCGAGTCGCGGCGAACCACAGGAGGATCGTTCATGTCCATCCAGCCCGTAGACGTCGTCTACACCGCTGTCGCCACCGCGGAGAACGGCCGTGACGGCCGCGTCGCCAGTGACGACGGCAAGCTCGACGTGGTCGTCAACCCGCCCAAGGAGCAGGGCGGCAGCGGCGCCGGCACCAACCCCGAGCAGCTTTTCGCCGCTGGTTACAGCGCCTGCTTCCAGGGCGCGCTGAGCGTCGTGGCCCGCCAGGAGAAGGCCGACGTCTCCGGCTCCCGCGTGACCGCGAAGGTCGGCATCGGCAAGACCCCCGACGGTGCCTTCGGCCTCAAGGTCGAGATCGCCGCCAAGATCCCGAACCTGGACGCGGACGCCGCCAAGGCCCTGGTGGAGAAGGCGCACCAGGTGTGCCCGTACTCCCACGCCACCCGCGGCAACATCGAGGTCACGCTGACCGTTCTCTGACGGCAGGCTGGGCGCGTCGTCCGTAGGCGCGGCGTCCGTAAGCGCGGACCGGCTCGGGTTCGGGCCCGGGCTCGGATGTGGGCCTGGGTCTGGGGTCGGATTCGGGTTCGGGCCCGGGCTGCGGCTCGGCTGACGTTCTCCGGTCGTCGGCCTCCGAGCCTTCCGGCAGGGCTCCGGCTTTCTGCTTGATGTTTCCTGCCGGGTTTCGGCGCGCGAGACCCCTGAGGGCCGCATCCCGTACGAACGGGATGCGGCCCTCGGCCGTTTGTGTCCGATGGGTTCGTCTGGCCGCTTTGCTTGGTCGGTTTCGTTCGATCGGGCCTCGTCCGCACGCTGTCCCTTCGGCGTCGAGGAGAAGCGGGGGGCGAGCTGAACCCGGCACCCACAACGGTCGGTTGTGGGAAGCCCGAAATTGGTTGTTTGCCCGGCGGACGTGCCGCTCGCTTTGATGTCCCCGGTCCACGGAACGCCGTTCCGGACGGGACCGCGAGAGAGGACGGGCGCGCGGGCATGGTGGGCAGGCGGTCGCTGGGGCGGCGGTTCGGGTGGCTCTGGGCGGCGTACGCGATCAGCGCGTTCGGGACCCGGCTCGCGTTCGACGCGTTTCCCCTGATCGCGGTGCTCGTGCTGCGGGCCGGGCCGGCGGAGGTGGCCGTGCTCGCAGCCGCCGGAGCGGCGGTGGGGGCGGCGGTGGCGGTGCCGCTCGGTCCGTGGGTGGAGTTCCGGCGCAAGCGGCCGGTGATGCTCGCGATGGATCTGGTCCGGTGTGCGGCGCTGCTGAGCGTCCCCGTCGCGTTCGCGCTCGGGTGGCTCGGCTTCGTTCAACTCCTGGTGGTGTCGGTCGTCGTCGCCGGGGCGGACATCACCTTCAACGCGGCGAGCGGCGCCTACGTGAAGGCACTCGTGCGGCCGGAGGACCTGCTCGTCGCCAACGGACGGTTCGAGGCCACGACCTGGACCACCACCATGCTCGGACCGCCGATCGGCACGGCCGCGCTCGGGCTGTTCGGCCCGGTGGTGACCGTGCTGGCCGACGCTGTCAGCTATCTGCTGTCGGCCCTGGGCCTCTGGCGGATCGGCGGGGAGGAACCGCGTCCCGTGCGGACCGGCGCCCCGTCCCGGTCACGCGTCGGTGAGCCGCCCCGGTCACGCGCCGGTGACCTGTTCGACGGGTGGCGGTACATCCTGACGAGCCCGGCGCTGCGCCCGCTGTTCCTCAATACAGTGCTGGTCAACGGCCTGATCATGGCGTCGGCGCCGCTGCTCATCGTCCTCATGGTCGGCCAACTCGGCTTCGCCCCGTGGCAGTACGGCCTCGCCTTCGCCGTTCCCTGCCTCGGCGGCCTGATCGGCTCGCGGTTGGCGCCCCGGCTCGTCGAACGGTTCGGGCGGCGCGGGGTGCTGCGCACCACTGGAGTGCTGCGTGTGTGCTGGCCGCTTGGGCTGGCCTTCGTCGGCCCCGGGGTCGCGGGGCTCGTGCTCGTCATGGTCGTCGAGTTCGGGCTGATCGCCTGCATGGGCGTGTTCAATCCGGTGTTCGCCACCTACCGGCTCGAACGGACCCCGGCCGACCGGATCGTCCGCACCCTGTCCGCGTGGTCCGTCACCAGCAAGGCCGGTATCGCGGGTCTGACCGCGCTCTGGGGCCTGTTGGCCACCCTCACCAGTCCCCGCGTCGCGATCGCGGTCGCCGGGCTTCTGCTTCTGGCGACCCCGCTGCTGCTGCCGCGTCAGGAAGAACGGACGAGGGAGGGTGAGCGACGGTCGGACGGGGGCCATGCGCCGTACAGCGCGACTCGCGCTTGATCCTTGGCCAACGCTGCCGGAGGAAGAGGCCGTCACCGACCCGTCCCCTACGGACGCGTGATCTTGCGATCGGGTTGTACGGAAAAGGGCGGATTGACCCGTCACGGGGCGGACGGCTGTCATGTCGTGTGTCCCTGGTGCAGGGCCGGGGGCCGGACTTTCGGGGGAAGCATGACCACGGGCAGACGCCGCGCCCTCAAGGGGTGCTCCAGCACGACGGCGACGACGGCGACGATAGCAACGACAGTGACGACAGCGACGACAGTGATGCCGGCCATGACGGCCTTGGGGGCGATCCTCGGGACCGTCGCCCTTCTCGCCACCGCGACACCGGCGATAGCCGATCCGTCCGGGGCAAACGCCACCGCTCCCGCGGCGACCGTCGCCACGTCACCGTCCGATCACCCCTCAGCGCCACCCACCCGCCCCGCCAACGAACGCCCCGCCATCGAACGCCTCAGCGTCACCGCCGACGGCACGCAGGGCGACGCCTCCTCGACGTCCCCGTCGATCAGCGCGGACGGCCGGCGCGTCGCCTTCGGGTCGTACGCGTCGACGTTCGTACCCGGAGAGACGGGGAAGGTGGCGGGCGTCTATGTCAAGGACGTCCGCAGCGGCCGTCTGGAGCGGATCGCCGCGGGGGACGCGAGGCCCGGCGGTTCCGTGGGGGAGCCGGTGATCAGCGGGAACGGCCGGTACGTGGCCTACCGGTCGGAGTGGGTGGACGTGAACACCCCGGGTCCGTACCACGGTTACGTCTCCGACATCCTCGTGCGCGACCTGCGCACCGGGCGTACCGAGCAGGTCGACGTGGGGTTGGAAGAGGGCTACGGCGTTTCCGCGCACGGCCCGGCGATCAGCCACGATGGCCGGTACGTCGCCTTCGGGGCCAGTAGCTTCCCCGTGACGCCGGGTCCGAGCCGACCTTTCCGGATCTTCGTGCGGGACCGTGTCGCCGGCACCACTGAAGTGGTCAGTGCACCGCCGGAGGACGGTGCCACGGCGGCCACCTCGGCGCGGATCAGCGCCGACGGCCGGGTGGTCGCCTACCAGGCGCACGTTCCCATTCTGGGTGGCAAGATCCCGCGGGACGTGTACGCGGTGGACCGGCGTACCGGACGCGTGCACCGGGTCGACGCGCCGTACGACGGCAGTCCTTCGCAGCGCCAATCCGAGCTGACGGGGATCAGCGCGGACGGCCGGTACGTCGTGTTCGATTCCCCGGCCGCCAACATCACCGCGGACGACCCCAACGGGGACGGGGCGAACGTGTTCGTGCGCGACCTGTGGCGGGGTACCACGCGCCGGATCGATGCCGCCGACCCGGCGAGGACGACGGAGCACGGCGAACTCACCGCCGACGGCCGCCACCTGGTCTACCGGGACTCCGGCGTCGGCTGGGTCGTGCGGGACCTGCGGACCGGGCGTACGCGAACGGCCTTGCCGCCGAGCGCCGGTGGCGATCGTGCGGCGGTCGACGCCGACGGCCGTTCGCTCGTCTTCGACGCGTACGGGGCGCTGGTGCCGGAGGACACCAACAACACCTATGACGTCTACCTGCGTCGGGTGCGTCAGCCCTTGCCGTGACGGGACGTGAGGCCGCGTCCGGCGCCCTGTCGGCGGACGGAAGTGCCTCCCGCCTGGGCGCCCCGCCCGGCCTGACGCCCTGGCCCCTGACCGGCCTCCGGGCGCCCCGCCTGGCGGCTCCGCCCCATGACGGGTCCCCGGGCGCACCGCCTACCTCATCCGCCGCGGACGCCCCACCCCGTAAACAACCAAGCCCCGCCCCGGCAGCGCCCTCACCGCTGCCGGTCCCCGAGAGCGCCCCGGAGCCGCCCCCCTCGGCTCCGGGGCGCTTCCCCATGCCTGAGCTCGTCCGGAACCGCACCCGGGCTCGTCCGAAACCGCACCCGGGCTCGTCCGAAACCGCACCCGGGCTCGTCCGAAACCGCGCCCGGGTTCGTCCGAAACCGCGCCCGGGTTCGTCCGAAACCGCGCCCGGGTTCGTCCGAAACCGCACCCGAACTCGTCCGAAACGGTGATCACGCCCGCCCCGAAACCACCTCGGCCCAAAGAACACGCCCCCGCCCCTGTGACGCACCCCACAACCCCCCAGGTCTTGACGCCCACCCCATGTAATCGATTTCTTAGGTGAAGAGAAAACGATTACACAGGCGCATCGGGGACCCCGGACCTGCTCCTCCGGCACACCCACCCCACGGCGTACGCGCGCCCCGCCGCGACGCCCACCCAACCCATACACCCACCACGACGGGAACGGCAGGGACCCCATGGCGAACATCAAGGACGTGGCCCACCGGGCGGGCGTATCCGTCGCCACCGTGTCGCGGGTGCTCAACGGCCGCAGCCCGGTCGCCGAGACCCGCGAACGGGTGCTGGCGGCCGTCCGGGAACTGGGCTACCGGCCCAACAACGTCGCCCGCGCGCTGCGCACCGCCCGCACCGGCGCGCTCGGCCTGATCATCAGCGACCTGACCAACCCCTTCTTCACCGAACTGGCCGACGCCGTCGAGGACGAGGCCCGCGGCCTCGGCTACAGCCTGGTGATCGGCAACGCGGGCGAGAGCCCCGAGCAGCAGGACGACTACATCCGGACGCTGCTGGACCGCCGCATCGACGGGCTGCTGGTCAGCTCCGCGGGCACCGGTTCGGCGATGCTGAGCGAGGTGGTCGCCTCCGGGACGCCGCTCGTTCTGCTGGACCGCACGGTCCCCGGCGTCGAGGCCCCGTGCGTGCGGGCCGACGGGCGGCGCGCGCTCGCCGACCTCGCCGCCCACCTCGCCGCGCACGGCCGCCGCCGCCCCGCGATCATCGTCGCCCCGGCCGGCACCCCCACGGGCACGGAGCGGCTGGAGCTGTTCCGCACCGCCCTGGCCGCGCACGGCATCGACCTTCCGGACGAGCGCGTGGGCGCCACCCCCGACCTCCAGCACACCGGCGGGCGCAAGGTGATGCGGCAGTTCCTGGACCTTCCCGAGCCGCCCGACGCGGTGCTCGCCACCGACAACCTGATGGCGCTCGGCGCGCTGGACGAGATCCGGGCGCGTGGCCTGCGCGTTCCGGACGATGTCGCCCTGGTGGTGTACGACGACGTGCCGTGGTTCGCGCACCTCGCACCGCCGCTCACCGCCATCGCCCAGCCCACCCGCGAGCTGGGCCGGGCCGCCGTGCACACGCTGCTGGAGCGGATCGAGGGCCGCCCCGCCGAGTCCGTCCTGCTGCCGGCCCACTTGGTGCGGCGCCGCTCCTGCGGGGAACGGGACTCCGGTGACGAGCAGGCCCCCGGTGGCGAGCGGGGCCCCGGTGACGAGCAGGTCCCCGGTGGCGATCGGGACCCCCGTGACGAGCCGGTGGACGCCCCCGCGCCCGCCGGAAACGACCCGTCCCCGGCATAAGAGCCGGAAACCCCGCGCGACGAAACCATCCGTGCCGACGACCGTCCGCAGCGCGCGAAGCCCGGGAACGACAGGGCGCAAGCAGGCACAACCAGGTACGACCAGGCGCAACCAGGCACGACCAGCCACAACCAGGCACGAGGACCAGGACCGACAAGAGAGGGGCAGCGCATGACCGGCGTCAACGACGACGTACCGGGTGGCCGCGAACTGCTGCGCGTCGAGGGGGTGACGAAGTCGTTCCCGGGCGTGCGGGCGCTGGACGGCGTGGACCTGAGTCTGCGCGCCGGCGAGGTGCACGTCCTGCTGGGCGAGAACGGCGCGGGCAAGAGCACGCTGATCAAGATGCTCTCCGGCGCGCACCGCCCGGACGAGGGCCGCATCCTGGTGGACGGCGAAGAGGTCGCCATCCGTTCCGCGCAGGACGCCGAGCGGCTCGGCATCGCCACCATCTACCAGGAGTTCAACCTCGTCCCCGGGCTCACCGTCGCCGAGAACATCTTTCTCGGACGGCAGCCGCGCACCGCCCTAGGGCTCGTCGACAAGAAGACGATGCGCGCCCGCGCGGCGGAGCTGCTGCGGCGTGTGCGGCTGGACGTCTCCCCGAACACCCCCGTCGCCGAACTGGGCATCGCCCGCCTCCAGATGGTGGAGATCGCCAAGGCGCTCAGCCTCGACGCGCGCGTCCTGATCATGGACGAGCCGACGGCGGTCCTCACCTCCGAGGAGGTCGAGACGCTGTTCGCGATCGTCCGCGAGCTGCGCTCGTCCGGCGTCGGGATCATCTTCATCACCCACCACCTGGAGGAGATCGGCGCGCTCGGCGACCGGGTCACCGTCCTGCGCGACGGCCGCTCGGTGTGCGAGGTCCCCGCCCGGACGGACGAGGACGAGCTGATCCGCCTCATGGTGGGCCGGGACATCGCCGAGCAGTACCCCCGGCAGCGCCCCGACGAGCCCGGCGCCCCGCTGCTGCGGGTGCGCGGCCTGGGCCGGAAGGCGCCGGGGGCCGCCGGGCCGGTCTTCGAGGGCATCGACTTCGAGGTGCGGGCCGGCGAGGTGGTCGGCCTGGCCGGGCTCGTCGGCGCCGGGCGTACGGAGGTGGCGCGGGCGATCTTCGGCGTGGACCGGTACGACACCGGGACGGTCGAGGTCGACGGCGTCCCGCTGCCGCGCGGCGACGTGCGGGCCGCGATGCGCGCCGGGCTCGGCCTCGTCCCCGAGGACCGCAAGGCCCAAGGGCTCGTCCTGGACGCGACGTTGCAGGACAACCTCACGCTGGCCCGGCTGGACCGCGACGTGCGGGGCGGCCTGGTGGACCGGCGCGCCCAGCGGCGCGCGGCGGACCAGGTGGCCGCGCGGCTCAAGGTGCGGATGAGCGGGCTCCAGCAGACCGCCCGCACCCTCTCCGGCGGCAACCAGCAGAAGATCGTCATCGGCAAGTGGCTGCTGACGGACACCAGGCTGCTGATCCTCGACGAGCCGACGCGCGGCATCGACGTCGGCGCCAAGGTCGAGATCTACCAGCTCATCAACGAACTGACGGCCTCCGGGCACGCCGTACTGATGATCTCCAGCGATCTGCCGGAGGTCCTCGGGATGAGCGACCGGGTGCTGGTCATGGCCCAGGGCCGACTGGCCGGCGAGCTGCCGGCCGGGGAGGCCACGCAGGACGCGGTGATGGAACTGGCCGTGCAGACGGGCCCCAAGGGCACCGAGCCATCGGGCCCCAAGGGCACCGAGCCATCGGGCCCGAAGGGCGCCCCGGCCGCCACCACCGGTAAGCACCACACGAAGGATCAGAGCGCGATGGAGGGCTCCGATGTCGGCTGAGCTGAAGACGGGAGCCGCCGCGGAGGCGGCGGGACGGGCACCATCCACGGACGGCATCGGCCCGTGGTTCACCCGGGCGGTTCTCAAGAACGGCCCCTTGGGCGGCCTGATCGCCTTGGTCGTCGTGATGGCGATCCTCTCCGGGGACTTCCTCAACGGGCAGAACCTGCTCAACGTCGGCGTCCAGGCGTCGGTGACCGCGATCCTCGCCTTCGGCGTGACCTTCGTGATCGTCTCGGCGGGCATCGACCTGTCGGTCGGCTCGGTCGCCGCGCTCTCCGCCACCGTCGTCGGCTGGGCGGCCACCCAGCAGGGTCTGCCGGTCTGGCTCGCGGTGGTCCTGGGACTCGCGGTGGGCGCGGCGGCCGGACTGGTCTCCGGCGCGCTGGTCGCGTACGGGCGGCTGCCCGCCTTCATCGCGACGCTCGCGATGCTCTCGGTCGGGCGTGGTCTCGCGCTGGTCATCTCCGGCGGCTCGCCGATCGCCTTCCCCTCGTCCGTCAGCGCGCTCGGCGACACGCTGGGCGGCTGGCTGCCGGTCCCGGTGCTGGTGATGATCGCCATGGGGCTGATCGCGGCGCTGGTGCTGGCCCGTACGTACACCGGCCGCGCGATGTTCGCGATCGGCGGCAACGAGGAGGCGGCCCGGCTCTCGGGCATCCACGTCAAGCGCCGCAAGCTGGTCATCTACGCGCTGTCCGGCCTGTTCGCGGCCGTCGCCGGCATCGTCCTGGCCTCCCGCCTGACCTCCGCCCAGCCGCAGGCCGCCGTGGGTTACGAGCTGGACGCCATCGCCGCCGTCGTCATCGGCGGGGCCAGCCTCTCCGGCGGCTCCGGCAAGGCGTCCGGCACCCTGATCGGCGCGCTGATCCTGGCCGTGCTGCGCAACGGCCTCAACCTGCTGAGCGTCTCGGCGTTCTGGCAGCAGGTGGCCACCGGCCTGGTCATCGCGGTCGCCGTCCTTCTGGACACGCTGCGGCGCCGGAGCGCGCGATGAGGGCGCGGGGGACGCGGACGGAGCGGACGACGGGCCGGGGGATGGAGGCCCCTACGAGGTCGGCCCGGATGACGGACCGAGGGACGGGGCCCCGTATGAAGTCGGCCCGGAGGCGGGCGGTGCTCGTCGCGACGGTCGCCGTGGCGCTGACCGCCACCGTGTCCGGATGCGACCGGGGCGGCAACACCCACCTCGGGCTCGCGCTGTCCACGATGAACAACCCGTTCTTCGTCGGCATCAAGGAAGGCGCCCAGGCCGAGGCGGACGCCCGCGGCCTGAACATCAACATCACCGACGCGCAGAACGACCCCACCCAGCAGATCAACCAGATGGAGACCTTCACCAGCCAGAACGTGAAGGCCGCCATCATCAACCCCGTCGACTCCGACGCCGCCGTCCCCGCCGTGGGCGTCGCCAACCGGGCCGACGTGCCGGTGATCTCCATCGACCGCGGGGTCAACGGCGGAAAGGTCGGCTCCACCATCGCCTCCGACAACGTCGAGGGCGGGCGGCTGGCCGCCAAGAAGCTGGCCGACGCGCTCGGCGGCAAGGGCAAGGTGGCGTTCCTCGAAGGCCAGCCGGGCACCTCGGCCGCCCGCGAACGCGGCAAGGGTTTCGAGGAGGGCATCAAGCGCTACCCGGGCATCCAGGTGGTCGCCCGCCAGCCCGCCGACTTCGACCGCACCAAGGGCATGGACGTGATGTCCAACATGCTCCAGGCCCACCGCGACCTCGACGGCGTCTTTGCCGCGAACGACGAGATGGCCCTCGGCGCGTCCAAGGCCCTGGGCGCCAGGTCCGGCAAGGACGTCAAGGTCGTGGCGTTCGACGGCACACCGGACGGTGTGGCGGCGGTCCGCGCGGGCACCCTGACCGCGACCGTGGCCCAGCAGCCCAGACTGCTCGGCAAGCAGGCGGTGCGCTGGGCCCTGAAGGCGGCGCGCGGCGAGAAACTGCCGCACGAGATCAAGGTGCCGGTGGTCCTGGTGACGGCCCGGAACGCGAAGCAGTACGAGGGCTGAGGGCCGCCGGGGCAGGGGGTGGCGGTTCTCCATCCGTCGGCCGCCCGATGTGATCTTTGAACGAGTGACGGACGATCCCGTGGGAGAGAAGAAGCCGATGTATGACGTACTGGTGGTCGGTTCGGCCAACGCGGACCTGACCGTCCGGGTGGACCGGCGCCCCGGCGCGGGCGAGACCGTGCTCGGCACGGACCTGGACGAGTCGGCGGGCGGCAAGGGCGCCAACCAGGCCGCCGCCGCGGCGCGCCTGGGCGGCCGTACGGCCCTGCTGGCCCGGATCGGCGGTGACGCGTACGGCGAACTGCTGCTGGACGCCCAGCGCGCGGCCGGCACCGACGTACGCCACGTGATCACCGACGCCGGGGCCCGCACCGGTACCGCGATGATCATCGTCGGGCCGGACGGGGACAACAGCATCGTCGTCTCGCCCGGAGCCAACGCCGCGCTCACCCCCGAGGACGTGGCGGCGGCCAAGGACGTCATCGCGGCGGCGGCCGTCGTCTCCCTGCAACTGGAGACCCCGATGGAGACGGTGCGGGCCGCCGCCGCCACGGCCGTCGAGACCGGCACCCGCGTCGTCCTCAACCCTTCCCCGGTGCCCGCCGACCTGCCGGCCGACCTCCTCGCCGCCGCCGACCCGCTGGTGGTCAACGAGCACGAGGCCCGGCTGCTCTCCGGCCTGGACGACGGCTCCCCGCAGGAGTGGGCCCGCGCCCTGCGCGCGCGGGGTGCCCGTTCGGTGGTGGTCACCCTGGGCGGTGCGGGCGCCTTCGTGCTGGACGCGGCGGGGGAGGAGACCGCCGTCCCGGGCGAGCGGGTGGAGGTCGTGGACACGACGGGCGCGGGCGACGCGTTCACCGGCGCCCTCGCGGTCCGCCTGGCCCGCGGGGACGCGCCGGCCGAGGCGGCGCGCCTCGCGGTCCGGGTAGGCGCGGCGGCCGTGACCCGGGCGGGGGCACAGGCGTCGTACGAGGTGCTGGGGGAGCTGGCCTTCGGCGAGTGAGGGCCGGACCACCGGCCCGGCGGCAGCGTCGTCCGGCGCACCCGCGCGGGGAGGCGGCAGCCGACGCCTCCCCGCCTCCGCCCCCAGGCAGGAGGCCGGAGGGAAGACGGACGCTGCGGCCCACCCCGACGCCAGGCCGGGCCCAGGCCACGGCGGCACCGCTGAACGGCAGGACTGGGCGACAGGGCTGAACGACACCGCTGCGCGACGCCGCCGGGCGATCCCCGTATCAGGGGGCCGGTATCGCCTCAGTCTCCGGCTCGCCCGAACCGGAGGGTTCCTTCGGGCCGTACAGGGCGTGCGGGGCTGAACGACGCCCCTGCGCGACGCCGCCGGGCGACCCTCGTATCAGAGCGCCGGTATCGCCTCCGTCTCCGGCTCGTCCCGACCGGAGGGTTCCTTCGGCCCGTACAAGGCATGCGGGGCGCCCGTGAGCAGGGCCCAGTAGCGGTCGCCGTAGGACCAGTGCCACCACTCGGTCGGATAGTTGACCAGCCCGGCGGCCGACAGGGCGGCGCCGAGGACCCGACGGTTGGCGCGGGCCGTCTCGGAGATGTTGGGCGCCTCGGTGTAGCAGGCGCCGTCGCTCTGCTCCGGGGTGGCGTCGAGGGGCGTGCCCATGTCCACGAGGGTGCCGTCGGCCGTGACGAGCGTGAGGTCCACGGCACCGCCCGCGCAGTGCGGCGCCACCTCGGGCGGCGAGACATAGCGGCTGGCGGCGGCGCGCAGCTCGTCCGCCGTCCACTCCGGATGCGCGGCGCGCAACTCCTCCTCGTACTCCGCGAAGTACCGGCGCTGGAGGGCGGGCGGCCGGTACCCCTCCACGACGAGCAGCCGCAGCCCGTCCGGCAGCAGTTCCTGCGCCTTGAGCAGCCGCAGCAGCAGCCCCTCCCGCAGGTGCGCGAAGGCCCCGTCCTCGTCCTCCCGCATGACGTCCAGCCGCAGGGCGGGGGCCTCGGACCGCAGGTCGAGCAAGGGCTCGCCGCTCTCCACGACGGGGATCGCGGCCACCCGCGGGTCCGACATCAGAGTGATGGCGGCCGGTCTGTCACCGCTGGTGGTTCCCGTACCGGAGGCCACTTCCCCGTCCACCGCGAGCCCGCCCCCACCGGCTCCCCACGCGCCATCCGGACCCGAACCCACCTCCACCAGCACCAGCCGGGGCCCCTTGGCCACCTCCGCCGCACGTCCCGCGTCGGTGATCTCCGTGGCCCGCGCCACCTGCTCGCCCGAAGGCGACCACGCGCCACTGTGGCCGCAGGCCGGGCCGGCGCTGCCGACGCCGGTGCCGTTGGCGAGCACCACGTACAGGCCGTTGTTCCGCGCCAGATCCGCGTACTGTGCGACGCGCTCGGGCGTGCCGTGGAACGAACTCGCCAGGTACACCTGGCACCCGTCAGCGGCGGCGGACGCGGCGACCTCCGGGAAGGCGTTGTCGTAACACGTCGCCAGCGCGAAGCGCAGCCCGTCCAAGGCGAACCGGCCCTCGGCCGCCCCGGGCACGAACACATCATTCTCCGGCCCGTACAAATGCCGCTTGTCGTAGCGCGTCAGCAGCTCACCGTCCGGCCCGAAGACGAAGGACGCGATGGCCAACCGCACTCCCACCGCCACCTCATCGGAACCGTCCGCCCCCACCGGCCCACCGACCCGCCCCGGCGCGTTGACCACCGCCGCGACCCCCGACGCCCGACAGGCCTCGCGGACCGGAGCGAGCCGGACGTCGTCCGCGGTGACCGACAGCCGCTCCGGCTCGGCCGCTATGGCACCCAGCTCGTAATGCGTCAGAGCCAACTCGGAGAAGACGACCAGACGGGCACCGCGCCCGCCGGCCTCGGTGACGAGCGCGGCCATCCGCGCGGCGTTGGCATCGATGTCCAGCGGCGCGGAGGCGAATTCTGCTGCGGCGACGATCATTGCCCCATCATGCCCGCTGCCACTGACAACGCCGGGCGTGAACGACCGCTCGCTCCCACCCCCGCCGGTCCCCGAGCCCCGCTCACATCAGGCCTTGCGGAGTCACTCAGCCTTTGGGGAGTCACTCAGCCATTGGACGGGACGCGCCACAGGGGAGCCGCGTACTGCTCCGGGCGATTGTTGATGAGCAGTCGGCGCAGGGCGTCCCTGTGCGAGCCGCTGAGGTGCAGGGCTTCGGTGATGTGGCGGAACGTCGTATGGGTGACCCCACGGGCCCGGGCCTCGCTCTGGAACCGGTCGAGTCGCGTCAGTACGTCGTCGGGCTCCAGCTTTGTCGACGGCTGCCCGGTGAGCCGCGCTGCCTTTCCGCGCTCGTAATCGATCTCCGAGAAGCCGCAGACCTCGCGGCTGTACGCCTCGGCCTCGTCCAAACTGGTCGTCGCGGTGATGGCGCGGGCCAGGCGGTTCCGGCCGATCGCGTCGTCCAAGTCGACTTCGTGCGCCGTGGCTCCCTCGTCGGTGAGGCCAACGGGGAGGTTGGCGTCGCGTACCTCGCAGATGCCGCGGACTCCGCGGGCCGTCGCGGCGAGCATGGCTGTCGCCTCCGAGGGGTGCCACTCCAGCACAGGACCGATCGCCTCCACGTCCTTCGCCGTAAAGACATGAACGAGGGATCCGAACAGGGGCCGCAGTTCATCGGGTGGGACCTCGCCGTCCAGCCCCGGGCCTGCGACCAGCAACCGGATCGGGGCGTTCACCTGGCAGCAGGCGGCAAGCGTGAGAGCGTCGGCGAGCGGGCTCTTTAGCGTCGGTTCGTCGCCCCTGGCGAGAATGTCTCCGCCGACATCGAGAAGGTCGATCGAGGACGGAGCCAAGCGGTGTGCCATCTCCTCCAGTTGGCGCGTAATGCCCACGGCACCGTGGTGCGGGTCGAGCAGAGCGAAGGTGTGCGGGAGCTCAGCCGCGAGCCGGGGGAGCGTAGAGCCCGCTGGGGCGATCGGCCGGGCTTCGGCCGGTACCGACCAGACGGAGCGAGTGACGGGTTCGAGTCCCGCGAAACTGTCGGGTCCTCGGGGCCCCGGGACAGGGTCGACCAGGAGGCGGTCCCAGGCGTAGGTGAGAATCACCGCGTGGTCCTCGTCGCCGTACAGGGCGGCGTGAAGCATCGCGGCGGCGACTGCGTCGCCCCCGCCTCCTGCTGCGACGATCAATCGCGTCATGCGCTGAACGTTACGGGCTTGGCCGCCTACCCCATAGTGGCCATCGGCACAGCCACTTCACGGGGAGGGCAGGTGCCGAAGGCCCGCCGAAGACCGATGAGGCTCAACCTCGGCCGGAGTATCTCCGGGCCCTCTAAAGGTTTCGGTGCCGCCATACCCATAAGTATCGCGGCACCGAAATTCTGCGTGGTTCTCGCCGCATCAAGCGGCACGCGCCCTGACGATTAGTAAATGGTGAACGACGTACCGGTCACGAGCGTGCCGCCGAAGGTCGCGGACACGCGAGGGGGGAGCTTTGCTTGGCTGCACACGGCGCTTCCGCCGGTGGTCCAGCAAGCTCGCGCGGTGTACTTGCCGGTGTAGTAGCCGCTGCGGTAGGGCCAGTTGCCCCGCGCGGTTCCGGCGGAACCATAGAACCCTTGGTGGGCGTAGGGGACTTTACCGCTGTAGTAACAGCCGTCGTCGCTTCCGCAGCTGTTCTTGACGCTTATGGAATTCTCGATCCGGGCCCCGATGATGTGGCCGGTAGCCGGGTCGATCGTCACGGAATTGGCCCGGCCGGAGTCCAGCAACTCCTGTTCCTCGGCGCTGAGATACGGGGACTTGACCGGCTCGCTTTGTTCCACCGCCTGGGCCGAACCCGCTCCTAACGCGGCGAGCGCGACCAAGGCCACGGCCCCCTGCGACAGACGACGCGCGAGAAGACGCATGGCTGTCTCCATTCTCTGAAGTTGTCAGCAGTGATCGCATCGCACCGTACAGGGCATCGGCGCTTTGCAGTGTCATGTACACGAAAACCACACAAGATTGGCAGGTCCGGCGCAGCGGCGTTCCCGCGATCCTCGCCTCTTGGCCATGGCGTAGCGGTCATAGTGGTCATAGCGGAACGAAACCGCGCCAGGGCGACCCATGGGGAAGACAGTGGCCGCACGCGGGCTTCGTCGACGCGCACGCGCCGGACGTGGGCCTTACGACGTCCCGCCCCGTGCCCCCGACAAGGCGGCGACGAGGATCGAGCGGATCTGACCGGTGATGGCGGTCCGGTTCCGTACGAAGACGGGATCGGTGACCGTGCCGGTCGCCGGATCGGTATTGCCGGGCCCGAACTCCAGGACCGGCGTGTGCACATGCCCGCCCGGAACGTTCAGGCGCACCGCGTCCCGCAGGAGGGTCGCCCGGTAGGCGATCTCGTTGGAGAGGTAATCCCCGCCGCCACCGGCGCGGGCCGTCGAACCCGGCGTCGGGCCGTTCGGCCGCTGCACGGGCTTGTCGCCGCCCGCGGGGATCTCCGTGACGGAGGTGTTGTCGTGCACCGGGAACGGTCCGGTGCCGGCCGCGATGATCTTCTCGTAGGGGAGCGTGGTGCTCGTCCACTGGGGCTGCGGGCGCACGGTCGGGACACCGCGCGGAATCGGCGCGAGCTCGGGCTGCCCCTCCCGGGCGTTGTCCGCGGCGCCGCCGCGCCAGGCGCCGTTGGTGCGCTCCAGGTCGAAGCGGCCGGGGCGGCCCTGGCTGATCGTGGTGAACAGGTCCACCCGGCGCGGCCCCCGGAAGTGCGGCAGCAGCGTCCGCTCGACCGTGCCCCGAGCGAAGTCCGCCCAGCGCACCGGGAAGACGGCGGTCTCGACGCGGGCGAGCCGCCCGGAGGCCGTCCGCACGGTCGTTCCGTCCAGGGCGAGCGCCGCCGCGCCCGAAGGGTTGCTGCGCCGGATGTCGCCGTCCAACTGGAACGGGTCGAAGCCGGTCACCACCACCCGCAGGACGTGCTTGCCGCCGGGCAGATTGATGGAGTCCTGGCCGCGCGAACCCCGCTCCAGCGCATCGATGAGCGCCGCACGCCGGGCCCCGGACAGCGGGAAGTCCGGCTGCCAGGTGCGCAGCGCCTTGGTCATGGCCAGCCGCGCCCAGTACAGCGGCCGGTCGTCGTCCCGGCTCAGGTCGCCGCCGGCAGGCCCGCGCCCCTGCACGCGGTCCACGGCCCGTCGCCACAATTCCCGTCCCGCGTGCGCGGCGTACCGCTCGGCCGCGTGGTACGAACCGATCCGCGTCAGCCCGTGAGCGAACCGCTCGGCCGGCCGGTCGAAGCCGCTCCGCCGCAGGATCTCCTGGGGCACGGCCTCGGCCAGCCGCTGCTCCTCCACGGTGGGCGACGCGACACCGGACTCGCGGACCTTGGTCGACGCTGCGACGGACGGGGACGCCGCCGCGAGCGGCAGGGCAAGCGGCAGGACAGTGATCAACGCGGCGCCGAACAGCCCCGCCTTGGTGCGTATGGGTCTCATGGGGCGAATGAAACCCTCCGGGACGCCGTGGGGGGAAGAGGGCGGTGCGAAGGCGCGTCCGTCGGGCGCGGCGGCGGGTTCGTCTCTGGGGGCTGCCGTGGGCCGGGTGGCGGTCTCGTTTACGGCGGGGGAGGCGGGCGTGGAGCAGAGGGCGGTGCGGAGGTATGCGCGTGGGCTCGTACGGAGGGGGTGCGCCTCCCGGAGCTGCCGTGAGGCGGAGTGGTGTTCTGGCTCGTGGGTGGGGAGGCGGGCACGAAGTGGGGGGCGGTGGGGGGTAAGTGCGGCGGGTGCGCCTCCCGGAGCTGCCGTGAGGCGGAGTGGTGTTCTGGCTCGTGGGTGGGGAGGCGGGCACGAAGCAGGGGGCAGGCGGTGGGGGGTAAGTGCGGCGGGTGCGCCTCCCGGAGCTGCCGTTGACCGGAGTGCAGTGCCGTTCTCGCTCACGGCGGGGGGAGGCGGGCACGGAGTGCCGCCTCCCCCGTTGCGTCAGCGGTCCTTTCGCGCCGTCTGGTTCTGGTAGAGCATCAGCTTCGCGTCCTTGGCGACGTAGTAGTTGTCCACTGCGTAGGCGATCGTGGCGAAGTCCAGGCGTCCGTCACCGTTGAAGTCTCCGGTCGCGATGCGGGCGACGGATTCGTCGGCCACGCGCCACTTGGTGAACACCCCGTTCTCCAAGTCGATCGCCTTGTAATACATCACTCCCTGCCAGGGCCACGGGCCCCGCAGGGCCACCAGGAACTCGTCCTCGCCGTCTCCGTCGAAATCGGCGCAGACGATCTGGTGCCCGGGGCCTTCGCCGTTCTCGTTCGGGTCGCCGTAGACGTCGAGGAGGAACCGCTTCCACGAGGGTTCCTTTTCCGTCCCCTTGGAGTCCTTGACGTATACGGCCACCGTGTTGCCGTGGAAGGGCTCGACGGCCGCCACATACGCCATGGGGTCGTCTCCCACGCGGCCGGCGTCCAGGTCTCCGCTGCCGCGGAAACCGGTCTGCTGGAACTGGGTCAGTTCGCCCGTTCCGATCAGGACGCGCTGCCAGCTCTGCGTGGGTTCGTCGAAGTACAGCCAGGTGACGCCCTCGTCCGACGCGAGCAGAATCGACTCCAGGTCGGAGCCCGGAATCAATCCGCTCTTCTTCTCCGCGCCGTGGATCATCCTGAAGTGCGTGTCGTCGATAACCGTCATCGGCCATTCCTCCGCGGACCGGACATCGTCCGGCTGGGTGAACATGACGACGGGCAGTACGGCATGGACGTCCTCGACGGCCACGATCGGCAGGCCGATGACCTCAAGACGCTCGCGCTGAGTGAAATAACCGACCCGCAGCCGGTGCATTCCGGTGGTGCGCCCGATGTAGTGGCGCTGCCAGCGGTCCTCGGTCTTTCCCGCGTCCCCGGGGTTCTCTATCCAGTCGATTTTGCCGCCCCGCGGGTCCGGGTCGTGGATCGTGCCGATCGGCCCGTACAGCTCGTGGCAGACGATGATGTCGGGGTGGCCGTTACCCGTGATGTCGGCGTAGTCGGCTCCCACCGGCATCCTGACGCGGTCCACGACCAGGCGCCGGGTCCAGTCCGGGTTCTGGTACCAGTAGATCTCCCCGAGCGCCAGGCCGTAGCCGAACAGGTCCGGCTGCCCGTCGCCGTCGATGTCGGGGGATTCCAGCCAGTAACCGTCACGGAGCTGGTCCGCGACGACCTGCGGCGCGAATGTGGGGCGGGTGATCTCTCTCCGGTATTCGGCGGGCTTCACTGCGTCTCCCTGTGGTATTCGACGGCAAGCCACACGCTGTCGGTGTCCGCGTAGTACTGGTGCCACGGATACCTGAACGAGCCGTCCGGCTGAAGTGAGCAAAAGGGCTGTGGCGTTGTGTAACCAGGAGCCATGTAAAGGTCTTCGTACAGGCTTTTGTGGTCGCGTTCGCGGAACTTCTGCATGCGGCCGTTGCCGAGGACCTGGGTGTGCACCTCGATGAAGCCGTGTTCGTTGTGGATGGCGCAGTCGGTACCGGCCGGTGCGAACCACAGGTTCACCTGGACCCGGAATCTCTCCGGATTCCTCGCCGGTGCCTCGTCGCCGCCGAGGACGGCCGCCGCGTCCATGAGCACGTGCCCCGCGGGGGACTGGGGGCCGCGCCACAAGGGGATGCCGGCGGGGAACGCGTCCGGGTTCCCGGTGGTCTCGGCCAGGATGTCGCCGAGTGTGGCCCATCCCGGTTCCCGGGTGGTGCGGTGGGCGAGGGCGCCGTCGTGGACACGCAGCAGGACGACGGATTCCGCGCGGCGGATCACGGTGTCGACCAGCACGGTGGAGTGGAAGGGCGGCAGCGGCTTCGCCGGGTCCCCGTCCACGAGAGCCGGCCGGGTCCCGGTGTTGACGACGATGCGGCGCCCTTGGACGAGGAAGTCCTCGGCGTCCTCCAGCAGGTGCACGTCGATCTCGGACGTGCCGCAGGAGAGCGGGGTGGTGCGGTTCACCGGACCTCCGCCAGCACGCTGTCGGAAACCAGCGCGGAGGCGGCGGCGTCGATCTCGCTGCCCGGGACGAAGGGCGGAACCGCCGGTCCCTGGCCGAAGAAGCGGGCGAGCGCGCCGACCGTGCGTTCCGCCGCCCTGCCGTCTCCGTAGGGGTTGGCGCTGGTGGCCATGCGCCGGTAGTTCTCGTCGCTGTCCAGGAGCGAGGCGACCTCCGCCACCAGGCGGTCGGTGGAGCGGCCCACCAGCCGTGCGGTGCCGGCGACGACGGCTTCCGGGCGCTCGGTGATGTCACGCAGCACCAGGGTGGGCTTGCCCAGGGCGGGGCCCTCCTCCTCCGCGCCGCTGCTGTCGGAGAGGATGATGTCGCAGCGCTGCATCAGGCGGCAGAAGCTGAGGTAGTCCAGCGGGTCCACCACGGTGATGTCGGGGTGCCCCGTCACGATGGGGAGCATGGCCTCGCGGACGACGGGGTTGCGGTGCAGCGGCAGGACGACGCGGGTGTCGGAGCGGTCGGCGATCCGCACCAGGGCGCGTGCGATGTCGGGAATGTGCGCCCACCCCTCGCGGCGGTGGGCCGAGGCGAGGACGATGCGGCGGGGGTCCTCGTCGAGGTCCTCCAGGCGGGGGTCGCCGTAGCCTTCGGCCTTGTCCGCCGCCCAGCGCAGGGCGTCGATGACGGTGTTGCCGGTGACCACGATCCCCTGCTCGGCGATGCCCTCGCGGATGAGGTTGGCGCTGTTGCCCGGGGTGGGTGCCAGGTGCAGCGAGGCGAGCTGGCCGACCAGGCGCCGGTTGCCCTCCTCGGGGAAGGGGGAGCCCAGGTCGCCGCTGCGCAGGCCCGCCTCGATGTGCACGACGGGGATACGGTGCTGGAAGCCGAACAGCGCGCCGGCCAGCGTGGTGGCGGTGTCGCCGTGCACCGCCACCGCGTCGACCTGGATGTCCTCCATGACCTTGGGCAGTTCACGCAGGATTCTGTAGGTCACACCGGAGAGCGTCTGCTTCGGCCTCATGATGCCCAGATCTATGTCGGGCTTGAGATCGAAGGCGTCGAGCGTTTCCTCCAGCATCTCCTTGTGCTGCCCGGTGGAGACCACGATGGTGTCGAACCGCGGGTCGTTCCTGAGGGCCTTGATCACGGGCGCGCACTTGATGGCTTCCGGACGGGTTCCAAGAACGATCGCTACTGTCCGCATGTGTGTTCCTTATCGTCTGGCGAGGGGCGAGTTCTGCTCGGCGTTGGCGGGGTGGCCTTGCCTCTCAGGCGACGGGGGTGACGCCACCGTCGATCACGAGGTCGGCGCCGGAGACGAAGGCGGAGAGGTCACTGGCCAGGTACACCGCGAGCGCCGCCACCTCTTCGGGGCTGCCGAGACGCCCGGCGGGAATTTTGTTGATCTCGACATAGCGTCGCAGTGCTGCTTCCTTTTCCATTCCGAACTCTTCCGACAGGGCGTCTGCGATGCCTCCGGGCCGGTCGTAAATGGGGGTCCTGATGAATCCGGGGGACACCACATTGGACCGGACACCGCGGACGGTGAATTCACGGGAGAGGGTTTTGGAGAGCATAACGATAGCGGCCTTGGAGACGCTGTAGTCGGGAAGCCTCGGATTCGGCATCCGGGCGGCTTCGGAAGCGGTGTGGACGAGGGCACCGCGCCCCTTTTCCAGCATGTGGGGTATGACCGCACGCGCCATGCGGACATACCCCATGAGGTTGATCCCGAGCGTGGTCGTCCATTCGTCGTCCGTGACGCCGAGGAAACCATTCTCCCGGACCGGGGCGATACCGGCGTTGTTGTGCAGGACGTCGATGGTGCCGAATTCTTCGAGGGCCTTTTCGGCCACATGCCGCGCTGCGTGTGGCTCGGAGAGGTCGACGGACACGGGAAGGACCCGGCCGGTGTCCGCCAGGGCCTTGAGTTCGGTGGTGTCGATATCCGCGCCCACGACCAGGGCACCTTCGGCGAGGAAGGCGCGGACGCTCGCGAGTCCGATGCCCGATCCGGCCCCGGTCACGATGACGACGCGGCCCGATATCCCGTAGTCCATTGCCTTCTCCTCGGCTTGTCAAGTTTCTTGCACAACGTGCGCTGCGCGGTTGTGGTTTATCGATTGCAGCTACATTCTGTAGGCGGCTGGGACGTTTCTGTCCAGTGCGTTCAATTTTGCTGTGCAATGTTTTCCTCCCCGCGGATCAACAGGAGTCTTCATGCGCATTGATCTCACCGGTCGTACGGCTCTGGTGACGGGTTCCACGGCGGGCATCGGGCTCGCCATCGCCAAGGGGCTGCGGGCCGCCGGCGCCACCGTGGTGGTCAATGGCCGCACTCCGGAACGCGTTCGGGCGGCCATCGAGGAATGCGGAACCGAGGGAATTCGTGGTGTGGCGGCCGATGTCGGGACCGCGGAGGGCTGCGAGGCGCTCATCACCGCGGAACCCAAGGTGGACATTCTGGTCAACAATGCGGGCATCTTTTCCCCGCAGCCGCTCTTCGAGATTCCCGACTCCGAATGGGAGCGGTTCTTCGCGGTCAACGTGATGAGCGGCATCCGCCTCGCCCGGCATTACGTTCCGCAGATGGTGGAGCGGCAGTGGGGCCGGACGGTCTTCGTTTCGAGCGAGTCGGCGATTCAGGTGCCGCCGGAGATGGTGCACTACGGCACCACGAAGACGGCCCAGCTCACGGTCGCCCGCGGGATGTCCGAGGCGGTCAAGGGCAGCGGCGTCACGGTCAACAGCGTGCTGCCCGGGCCGACGATGAGTGAGGGCGTCGAGCAGTTCGTGCGCGAGATGGTCGGCGACGAGGTGGAGTCGATGGAGGAGGCCGGGCGGATCTTCATCGAGCGCGAGCGGCCCACCTCGCTGCTGGGTCGGCTGGCCACGGCCGAGGAGGTGGCCAACATGGTGGTGTACCTCAGCTCCCAGCAGGCGGCTGCCACCACCGGCGCCGCGCTGCGGGTCGATGGCGGGGTGCTGCGCGGCGTGGTGTAGCCGACGGTCCGGGTGGCGAAGACGCCCGCCCCACGAAGACGCCCGTCCCACGGTGTGGGGCGGGCGTCTTCGTCTTCGCAACGGGCCGGGCCTGCCGGTGTGGTGGTCGGCCGGCCGGGCCCGGCGGCGCACGGCGGGCGGCCCGGCCCGGCGGCGTGGCACCGTCGGCCCGCCGGGCCGGTCGGCGCGGGACCGGTTCAGCCCACGGGCTCCGGCTCCGGCTCTGCGCCGTGGCCCTTGGGGACGGCGAGGGGGACGGGCCGCGGGCGGGGGCGGCGCGGGCGGCCCCAGCGCCGCATGGCGGGGCGCTCCACGCACACGTACAGGAGCCAGCCGGCCACTTGGCACAGCACGAAGGCGCCCAGTACCAGCAGCAGCGCGGCGGGGGTGGGGAACCGGCGGTCGGCGAGCACCTGCTGGATCCCCAGCAGCACGAGGAAGTGCGTGAGGTAGAACCCGAAGGAGATCTCGCCGAGCCACACCATCTTCCGGCCGCTCAGGCCGGTGGCACGGCCGCTGACGTCGCGGGCCGCCACCGAGGTGATCAGCAGGGCGAGGGGGACGACGGTGGTGGCGTTCAGGCCGAACTGCCAGGGGACGAAAAGGGCCGCCACGTACCCGGCGACCGTCAGCGCCGCCGCGAGCAGTGGGCTGACGGGGATCCACTGCCGGGTCCGGAGGATGCGGGCCATCAGCATGCCGAGCGCGAACTCGAAGAGGCGCAGCGGCGGGAAGTTGTAGGACAGCCACCACTGCCACTCGGACAGGGGCCATTCGGCCAGGTGGGGCGTGCCCGGGACGAGGGTGTATATGGCGGTCTGGGCGACGACCAGGCCGGCGACGACGGCCCCCGCCCACCACCACAGCCGGGCGGCGGGGATCCTCCGCACGACGGTGGCGAGGAGGGGGAAGAGGAGGTAGAAGAGCAGTTCGCTGCAGAGCGACCAGCTGGGCTGGTTGACGCTGACGAAGGTGTCCAGGTCCGGAATCCACGAGTGCAGCAGGAAGAGGTTCGGCAGCCACACGCTGATTCCGGGCATCGTCGAGGCGAACAGCACCATGGCGATGGCCCAGGTGACGACGTGGTTGGGGAAGATCTTCAGAAGTCGGCGCCGGTAGAAGCCGCCCAGCGGTTCTCCGGGGCGTGCCGACCAGGTCATGACGAAACCGCTCAGGACGAAGAAGAAACAGACGCCCAGCCAGCCCGCCTTGCTCAGGACGAGGCTGTAGCCGTGTGCGAAGTCGCCGTCTTCGAACGGGTTGAGCATCTTCGCCAGTGAGGTGTGGAAGAAGAACACCAGGGCTGCCGCGATAAAACGCATGCCGGTGAGGGACGGCAGTTTCGGCGGCTTTTCGAACGTCGTCGGCATGGGCGGGGCATGCGTGGGTTTGCTGCTCACGGATTCCGTTCCTTGGAAATGGACGCTGCCCGGTGACGGGCTGAACGCGTCGTGCGGAGTGGCCGCTTGGCAGAGCGCCGAGCCGCGCTCCTTGCGAACGGCGGCAACGCGGCTAGAGAACCATTTCCCGGCGAATGACGCATCCGGCGGTGTTCGCCGTGACTTTCCGGACGACGCGTTCGGTCATGCGCGGAATCGGCGTCGGGAGGAGCAGAATCTCATGTCCTTTCTTTTTCCTGCCATGACGGCGCGTGCAACTGCGGACGGTCGGCAGTTGCACAGCGCTGCCCCGGTCTCCCGCCCGGGGCCGGAGGAGGGTCATGGGGACTTCTCAAGTGCCTCGACGAGAGGGGCGAGTTCGTCGATGAGGGCCGCTCGGTCCAGGGTTTCGTCGAGGGTGCGGTCGTGCAGGGGCCGGACGCGGTGGAGGAGGTCGGCGCCGGCCTCGGTGAGTTCGGTGTAAACCCGGCGCCTGTCGCTGGTGCACAGTTGGCGTTCCAGCAGGCCGCGTCGCTCCAGCCGGGCGACGAGCCGGGTCGTGGCGCTGCTGCTGAGCGCGGCGGTCCGGGCGAGTTGGTGCATGTGCATGTGCCAGCCGTCCTGGGAGTGGAGGGCGTCGAGGACCGTGTACTCCACTACGGACAAGTCGTGGTGTCGGAGCGCTTCTTCGAGCGCGATCTCCAGGGTGCAGTGCAGCGCCACCAGTCGGCGCCAGCCCCGGACGCGCACTTCCACAGCGTCGTCGGCGATGTAGATGGCTACCTCCCGTTACAGCCCGTCAACTACTCGGCATGTTGCACAGGGACTCTAGTCGCTTGCGCCTTTATGAGGCGTCTGCAATGTTTTCTTACGCCTCAAGTCTTCGCACGCAACGTTGAAAGGTGCCCGTTCCCATGCCACTTGCCCTGCTCGCGCTGGCCATCAGCGCGTTCGCGATCGGCACCACCGAGTTCGTCACCAACGGCCTGCTGCCGGAGGTGGCACAGGACTTCTCCGTGTCCATCCCCACCGCCGGTCTGCTGACCTCGGGTTACGCGCTCGGAGTGGTCGTCGGCGCCCCGGTCCTGACCGCCGTGACGACGCGTCTGAAGCGCAAGAACCTGCTGGCCGGACTGATGGGGCTGTTCATCGCCGGCAACCTGGTGGCCGCCCTGGCCCCCAGTTACGCGCTGCTGATGACGGGCCGTGTGCTGTCCGCCCTGTGCCATGGCGCGTTTTTCGGCGTCGGGTCCGTGGTCGCCGCCGGCCTCGTCGCCCCGGACAAGAAGGCCGGCGCCATCTCCCTGATGTTCACCGGCCTGACCCTGGCCAACGTGCTGGGCATGCCCATGGGCACCCTCCTCGGCCAGCACTTCGGCTGGCGTTCCGCCTTCTGGGGCGTCGTCGCCCTCGGTGTCATCGGTCTGCTCGGCATGCTCGTCCTGGTTCCCGCCAGCGACGAGACCGGTGGCAGCCTGCGCCGCGAACTGGCCGCCTTCCGCCGCCCCCAGGTCTGGCTCGGCCTGGCCGTCACCGCCATCGGCTTCAGCGGTCTGCTGGCCTCCTTCACCTACGTCACGCCCATGATGACCGAGGTGGCCGGGTTCTCCTCGTCCAGCATGACCTGGCTGCTCGCCCTCTACGGCCTGGGCCTGGTGGTCGGCAACTACGTCGGTGGCAAGGCCGCCGACCGGGCCCTGGTGCCCACCATCTTCACCCTGCTGATCGGCCTGTGCGCCGTCCTGGTGCTGTTCACCTTCACCGCGCACAACAAGCCCGCGGCCGTCGTCACCCTCTTCGTCCTCGGCGGCGTCGGCTTCGGCACCATCCCCCCGCTGCAGACCCGGGTGATGCAACTGGCCGGCGGTCCCGCCACCCTGGTCTCCGCCGCCAACATCGCCGCCTTCAACCTCGGTGCCGCCGTCGGCGCGTGGCTCGGCGGTGTCGCCATCGACGCGGGCCTCGGCTACACCTCCCCCAACTGGATCGGTGCCCTCATCACCGCCACCGGCATCGTCCTCGCCGTCATCTCCACCGTGATCGAACGGCGTGGCCGGGGCACCGGCACCGTGACGACCGAGAAGGCGGCACCGCACACCCCGGCGACCGAGACCGCCGACGCCGCGCCCACGGCCTAGTGCCCCTCCCGGCAGGCTCCGCCCCATCGCGCCCCCAGCACGCACGCTCGCGGCACTGGCCAAAAGCCCTGGTAGCTCCGCTACAAGGACGTCCGACTGCCTTGCGATCGCACGCACTGGACGACGCTCCTCTCCGGGCGAGCATCGCCGGTCGCGGCACCAGTGCCCCTCCCGGCACGGTCCGCCCGTCGCTGCCACCAGCCGCCACCGCCCCGCACAGCCCGGCCGCGGCCCTCACCCCCGTTTCAGGGGTCGCGGCCGGCCTCGTCCCCTCACATCCCCCCGCTGCCCCGGGCAGCCACGAGCAAGGGAGTCCCGCATGCCTACCGTCAGCGTTCCGGTCTCGAACGGAGAGAGCCGGGTGGAATACCTGGTGACCGGCTCCGGTCCCGGTCTGGTGCTGGTGCACGGGACCGGCGCCTCGCCCGAGGCCAACTTCGCGGCGCTCATCACCGAACTGCGCGACCGGTACACCATCGTGGCCCCGGTGCTGTCCGGCTCGGGCGCCACCACCGACCCCGGGGGCACCCTGACGGTGGACGACCTCGTGGCGCAGACGCTGGGCGCGGCACAGGCGGCGGGCCTGGAGCGGTACCACCTCGTCGGCCACTCGCTGGGGGCCTCGGTGGCCGCAGCCGCCGCGGCGGCGGTGCCCGAGCGCGTCGACTCGCTGGTGGCACACGCCGGCTGGGTCCGCGCCGACGCGTGGGTGACCTTCCAGTTCGACCTGTGGCTGCGCCTGCTGCGCACCGAGCCGGACCTGCTGGCGCGGATCATCCAGTTGACCGCCATGAGCCCGCGGGCGCTGCGGCTGTCCTCCGCCGCGCGGTTGGAGGAGTCGGCCCGGGGGTTCGCGGAGCTGTTCGACGCCGAGGGGATGGCCCGGCAGGTGGAGGTGAACCTGCGACTGGACCTCACCGACCGGCTGTCCCGCGTCACCGCCCCGACCCTGGTGATCGCGGGCATCCACGACGTGATCGTGCCGCCGCACCACCAGGAGGAAATGGCCGCGTCGATCCCGGGGGCGGAGCTGGTCTCGCTGGACTGCGGGCACGGCCTGCCCTTCGAGGACCCCCAGTTGTTCGTGAAGACGGTGACAGCCCACCTGCGGGCGCACACGTCACGGACTCCGTGAGGCGGGTTCCCGCCGGAAGGGGCGCCGGCCCGCGAACCGGTGAGCCGGTCCGCGGGCCCGGGGCGGCGGGCCCCGCCGGGAGCGCTCAGGCCCGTACCAGGGCCAGCACCTCGTCCCGCACCCGGTTCACGGTGGCCGTGTCCCGCGCCTCGGCGTTCAGGCGCAGCAACGGCTCGGTGTTGGAGGGGCGCAGGTTGAACCACCAGTCGGCGGCGGTGACGGTCAGGCCGTCCAGTTCGTCCAGCTCCACGCCTTCGCGGCCCTCGTAGGCGGCCCTGACCGCGGCGAGCCGGCCGGCCTGGTCGCCGACGGTGCTGTTGATCTCTCCGGAGGCCGCGTACCGGTCGTACCGCGCGGCCAGGCGCGAGAGCGGGCCGTCCTGGCCGCCGAGCGCCGCCAGGATGTGCAGGGCGGCGAGCATGCCGGTGTCGGCGTTCCAGAAGTCGCGGAAGTAGTAGTGCGCGGAGTGCTCCCCGCCGAAGACCGCGCCGGTTCTGGCCATCTCGGCCTTGATGAAGGAGTGGCCCACCCGGGTGCGCACCGGCGTGCCGCCGCTCTCCTCGACGACCTCGGGGACGGACCAGGAGGTGATGCAGTTGTGGATGACCGCGGCGCCGGGATGCCTGGCCAGTTCGCGGGAGGCCACCAGGGCGGTGATGACGGAGGGGGAGACCGGATCGCCGTTCTCGTCCACGACGAAGCAGCGGTCGGCGTCCCCGTCGAAGGCCAGGCCGATGTCGGCGCCCACCTCGCGCACCCGGGCCTGGAGGTCCACGATGTTCTCCGGCTCCATCGGGTTGGCCTCGTGATGGGGGAACGTTCCGTCCAGCTCGAAGTACAGCGGGTCCAGCTCGACCGGCAGGCCCCGGAAGACCGTGGGGACGGTGTGGCCGCCCATGCCGTTGCCCGTGTCCACGACGACCTTCAGCGGGCGGATGTGCGCCAGGTCGACCAGGGAGCGCAGGTGGGCCGCGTAATCGTCCAGCACGTCGCGCCGGGTGACGCGGCCGGTCCGCGCGACCGGCCCGGGGGCGCCGCCCTCGGCCCACTTCTCGACCAGGGCGCGGATCTCGGCCAGGCCGGTGTCCTGGCCGATCGGCGCGGCGCCCGCCCGGCACATCTTGATGCCGTTGTAGCGGGCCGGGTTGTGCGAGGCGGTGAACATCGCGCCGGGGAGGTCCAGCGCGCCGCTGGCGTAATAGAGCTCGTCGGTCGAGCACAGCCCGATCTCGGTGACGTCGGCCCCGCGCGCCGCGGCGCCGCGTCCGAACGCCCGGGACAGCCCCGGCGACGAGGGCCGCATGTCATGCCCGATCACGATCGCGGACGCGCCGGTGACCTCGGCGAACGCCGCGCCGAACAGCTCGGCCAGCGGCTCGTCCCACTGGTCGGGGACCACGCCGCGCACGTCGTACGCCTTCACGATGTCCTCAAGCGGTGTGCTCATCGTTCCTCTCCGGCCAGCGGGGTACGCGGTGCGGTCGCTGCGGCGGGTTCATGCCACCAGCGCCGTGGTCAGCTCGTCCAGGTCGTCGGCGGGCATGCCGTCCAGGACGTAGGCGCGCAGCCAGGCCCGGAAGTCCCGGCCCAGTTCCTGGTGTTCGGCGGCCAGGCGCACCACGGTGCGCAGGTAGTCGGCCCGGTCGCCGGTGTCGTAGCGGCGTCCGGTGAAGACCACCCCGTGCACGGGGCCGGCGGTGGTGCTCTGGGCGAGCCGCTGCAGGGCGTCGGTGAGCTGGATCTCGCCGCCGCGCCCCGGGGGCAGGGTCCGCAGGACGTCGAAGACGCCGGGGTCGAGGATGTACCGGCCGATGACGGCGTAGTTGCTCGGCGCGGTGCGGGGGTCGGGCTTCTCCACCAGGGCGCCGACGCGCACGACGTCCTCGGTGTCGGTGGGGGCCGCCGCGGCGCAGCCGTACAGGCCGATCTGGTCGGCGGGCACGTCCATCAGCGCCACCACGCTCCCGCCGAACCGCTGGTGCACCTCGCTCATGCGGGTCAGCAGCGGGTCCCGGGGGTCGATGAGGTCGTCTCCCAGCAGGACGGCGAACGGTTCGTTCCCTACGTGGGGCGCGGCGCACAGGACCGCGTGGCCGAGGCCGAGCGGGTCGCCCTGCCGGACGTAGTGCACGTCTCCCAGGCGCGCCGATTCACGGACGCGGGAGAGCCGGGCGGTGTCGCCCTTGCGCTCCAGGGCCTCTTCCAGTTCCCAGTTGCGATCGAAATGGTCCTCCAGGGGGCGCTTGTTGCGGCCGGTCACCATCAATATGTCGTCCAATCCGGCACGGCACGCCTCTTCCACGACGTATTGCAGAGCCGGCTTGTCCACGACCGGGAGCATTTCTTTGGGAGTCGCCTTTGTCGCGGGCAGGAATCGGGTTCCGAGACCGGCAACGGGGATAACTGCTTTTTTGATTTCGGTTCGCCGCATGCCGATAACCATAGGAGTTCCCGTTGCAAAGGGAAACAGCGTGCAACCGAGGCCCGCGCGAATGCATGCCGTGCGCGGTGAGCAAGTGTTCATTTCCTCAGTTGCACGCTGGTTCGGCAATACGGGTTTTATTTCCCGGTGGCGGCGCGGTTATCCTGCGCGCGAATCCCCGAAGGGGTCGCTGCGGTCCAGTTGCTCGGCGAATTCGTGCCAGGATTCGGCGCATTGCCGCAGCGCGGTGGAGAGGGTCGGCATGCAGTGCTGCGGGAGGGTGTCCAGCAGCTGGCTGCGCTGGGTGATGAAGACCGACCGCGTCTCCAGCAGGCGCAGCACCAGGCGCCCGGCGTCGGTGAACCGCAGGGCGGGGTCCTTGCGCAGGACCCGCAGGGCGGCGTCGAAATCCCGCAGCACCTGCCGGCCGGCGGCCTGCTCGTCCTGCGCCGCGCCGCGCGGGGACGCGCCGGGGGTGCGCGGCTGCGCCTCGGCCTGGGGGGCGGCGGGCCGGTTCGTCCGCTGGCGCGGCGGTACCGGGTCCTGGCCCCGGGTGATCCGGTCCCGGACGTTGCGGACGGTGCCGGGGGAGATGCCGGCCGCCTTGGCGACTTCGCGCAGGGAGGCCGTGGGGCACTGCCTGAGCAGTTGCGCGGCTCGTTCGCGTCCCGCCGCGCTGCTGACCGGGCGGACCCGGCCGTCCCGTCCGGTGCGGGCCGCGGGCATGGCCTGGTCGGTGAGTTCGCGGCGGCGGAGGTCGGCGACGGTCTTCGCCGAGAGTCCGGCCGTCTCGGCGATGCGCCGGTCGGACCAGGCGGGGTAGGAGGACATGATGCGGACGGCGGCGGCGCAGCGTTCCTGGACGGTCAGCGGCAGGCCGTGGCGGACGTTCTTGCCCACCGCGAGGACAAAGGCCTCTTCCTCCGTGCCCTCGAAGAGCCGCGCTTCGATCTCCGTGTCGCCGCGCAGCTGTGCGGCCTTGAGCCGGTGCACGCCGTCCACGACGCGCATCGTCGGCCGGTGCACGGTGATGGGGGGCAGGCGGGTTTCGAGCTCGGCGAGGGCTCGTACGTGGTCGGTGTCGACACCACCGCTCCGCGGCGAGTCGGAGGGTGTCAGTAATAACGCCAGGGGGAGGGTGACGGTCTCCTGGTGCATCGCCAGCCAGAAGTCTCCCGTCGCCTGCTCCGCCGCAGGCAGTGCTTCGGCATCGATATCCGTTCCTGCAACGCTTGGCATCAAACCCACTCCTCAACTGGATGTACGCGAGAAGGAGGAGCCTGCCCGTGCGACGCTGCACAGCAAGACTGAAAACCGCGGTCCTCGGCGACCGCCGTGGAGGAATGCGGAAGGAGTAATCGACATGTGCCCGTCTCGTCCCGTCCGCTTCCTTCGCCGGCAGACTTCGAAAACGTTGGCACCCCCCATGCCGCCCATCACGCCGGGACACACCCGGTTACGGATGGCAACCTTTTAGCCCAATCGATTGGCTAATATTGAATTGGGTGCAACATTCGATCATGTTGTCCCACATCGCGGAACTGACACTCCGTGACGTGGCGGTGCGAGTGTAGCATGCACGGTTTTACGATGCGGAAACGTCTACATAGAGAGCTTGTGAATTCTATATGGTGGAACATACAGGCGAGAGTGGCGGCCCTCGCCGCATCCAGTCCGTGGTACGCGCCCTGGGGCTCCTGGAAGTGATCGGGGCCTCGCCGGACGGCGTCAGGCTCAGCGACGCCGCGGAGGCGATGGGCCTCTTCCGCAGCACCGCCCACAACCTCCTGGCGACCTTGGAGTCCTGCGGTTACCTGACCCAGCATTCGCACGGCGGCCGGTACTTCGTCACCGAACGCGTCGCCGAGATCGCCCGCGGCGCGGTGGGCAACGACGAGGCCCTGCGCGCCCAGGTCCGCCCGGTACTGGAGGAACTCTCCTCGCTCAGCGGGGAAACCTGCTACCTCGCGGCCCCGGCCCTGCGGGACTACGTCTACCTCGACGCCGTGGAGTCGTCCCAGCCCTTGAAACTCGCCGTCCCCGTCGGCGGACGCGAGCCCTTCTTCGACACCGCCATCGGCCATGTCCTCCTGGCCTTCTGTACCGGGGCGGCGCAGGCCGCCCACAAGGAGTCCCCCGCCAAGTGGGAGCAGTGGCAAGACCAAGTCGAGATCATCCGCGAGCGCCAATACGCCCTGGACCTGGAGAACTTCCAGCCCGGCCTGTGCTGCGTGGCCGTCCCGGTCCGCCGGCAGGGCCGCGTGCAGGCCGCCCTGGGCATCTCGGGGCCCGCCGCGCGCCTGCCCCGGCAGCGCCTGAACGACCTGGCGACCACGGCACTGCGCGTGCTGGCCGGCGCCGGCCTGTGACCTTCCGCCCGCCCCCCGCGCGCCCATCGCGGGCGGGCCCACCGCTCCACGGCAGCCCTCGCCACCTCGCGCAGGACCTGCGGTGGTATCCGCGGCACGCTCGGCCGCCGACGCATGGACCGGCCCACCACCCCTGATCCACGCCCCGGCGAGTTCTCCGCAGTCTGGCCTTCCGCACACCCACCCCCCTGAGGGGAAGGTCGGACTGCCCCCCTCGGACTTCAGGTCAGCGTGGCGCCCCTTCTCCGCATGCGCCTTTCACGCCGTCGAGCCGCGCCCCGCCTTCGAGCCGCGCGCCCGCGTCCGGCCGTGCACCGCCTTCGAGCCGCGCCCCGCCGTCGAGTCGTCCGCGCCCTTCGGGCCGCGCGTTCCCCTCAAGCCGCCCGCCGCCGTCCGGCCGCGCTCGCGGCGTCCGCCGCCCCGCCCCCCGGGAACGCCCTGCGGTACTCCACCGGGCTCACCCCCACGTGCCGGACGAAGTGATGGCGCAGGTTGTTGGACGTGCCGAAGCCGCCGAGTTCGGCGACGCGCTCGACCGGCAGGGTGGTGGACTCCAGAAGGTCGCGCACGCGGGTCAGGCGCTGGTGGAGGAGCCAGCGCAGGGGGGTGGTGCCGGTGGTCTCCAGGAGGCGGCGGTGGAAGGTGCGGGGGCTCATCGCGGCGCGGCGGGCGAGGTCGGCGACGGTCAGGGGCTGGTCGAGGCGTTCGCAGGCCCAGGCCAGGACGGGGGCGAGGCTTTCGTCGTCCGTGGCGGGTACGGGCGTGCTGATGAACTGGGCCTGGCCACCGGGGCGGTGGGCGGGCACCACCAGGCGGCGGGCCAGTTGGTTGGCCACCCGGGCGCCGAGGTCGCGGCGGACGAGGTGGAGGCACAGGTCGAGGCCGGCCGTGGACCCGGCGCTGGTCAGGACGTCGCCGTCGTCCACGTACAGCACCGAGTCGTCCACCCGGACCTTCGGGTAGCGCTGGGCGAGTTCGGCCGTGTGCTGCCAGTGGGCGGTGGCGCGGCGGCCGTCCAGCACCCCCGCCTCGGCCAGCGCGAACGCGCCCGCGCACAGGGAGACCATCCGTGAGCCGCCGTCGTACGCCCGGCGGAGCGCGCGGATCAGACCGGCCGGGAAGGGGCGTTCACCCGTGATGCACGCCTCGGGGACGGACGGCACGATCACCGTGTCGGCGTCCACCAGGTCCTCGAAGCCGTACCCCGCCCGCAGCATCAGCCCGGAGCCGCCGGGCGCGGGCGGCGCGCCCTCGGGCGGGGGCGCGTCCCGTGAGCCGCACAGCCGGACGGTGTACCAGCGGTCGGCGAGGTCGGGCTGCGGGATGCCGAAGACGGTGTACGCGACGCTCAGTTCGTACAGGTCCCACAGCGGAATGTCGGCGTCGTCCGTCACCACGATGGCGACCGTCCCGGGATTCATGCGGGTCAGGCTACGACACCCGGCGGCAGGATTTTGGTGGTGGCCGTCAGTTACGCCACTGTCCCGCCGTAGCGCGTCCTGCGAGCGTGGTCCGTACGAGATCACCGCGGCCCGGCGGACGGATGTCAACGGACGACATCCGCCGCCGCCGGCGCGGACGTTGCGAGGAGAGCACCCATGCACGACCACACGCGAGACGCCGCACAGGAGCAGCAGGAGCAGCAGGAGCAGCAGGGACAGGACGGGCGCGAGGCCGTCACCGTCCTCGGGCTGGGGCAGATGGGCACGGCGCTGGCCGCCGCGTTCCTGGACCGGGGCCACCCCACCACCGTGTGGAACCGTTCCCCGGAGAAGGCCGCCGCCCTGGTGGAGCGCGGTGCCCGGCGGGCCGACGACCCGGCCGCCGCCATCACCGCGAGCCGTCTGATCGTCGCGTGCGTACGGGACTACGACGCGCTGCACGAGGTGCTGGACCCGGTGGCCGCCGACCTCGCCGGCCGGACCCTGGTCAACCTGACCTCCGGCTCCCCGGAGCAGGCCCGGGAGATGGCGGAGTGGGCGGAGTCGCTGGGCGCCGGCTACCTCGACGGCGGGATCATGACCACGCCGCCGGGCGTCGGCAACCCGGACATGATGTTCCTCTACGGCGGCGCGAACGACACCTTCACCGCCCACCGCCCGGCCCTCGCCGCCCTCGGCGACCCGCTCCACCTGGGCGCGGACCACGGGCTGGCGTCCCTGTACGACACCGCGCTGCTCGGCACGATGTGGGCCACCTTCACCGGCTGGCTGCACGGCGCCGCCGTGGTCACCGCCGAGGGCGCCGAGGCCGTCGCCTTCACGGAGCTCGCCAACCGCTGGCTGCTCGCCGTCTCCGGCTTCATGACGCGGTACGCGGCGCAGGTGGACGAGGGCGAGTACCCCGGCGACGACGCCACCGTGGACATCCAGATAGCCACCATCGACCACCTGATCCACGCGGCGGAGGCCCGGGGCGTGGACAACGCGCTGCCGCGCCTGCTGAAGGACATCATGGAGCGGGCGGCGGACGCGGGCCACGCCCAGGACAGCTACGCCAGCGTGATCGAGGTGCTGCGGAAGCCGGGCGCGGGAGCCTGAGCCCTGGTGCGGGGGCGCGATACGGGCCGCGCCGGGCCGAGGCCGCGGTCAGGCCGAAGTCCTCGTCAGGGGACGCCCGTTGGCAGTCCGTTGGCGGCCAGGGTCGTCATCGACCGACGGGCCCGGAAGCCGGACCGGTGGCGATCGGCCCGGGGGCTCACCTCAGGACGCCGACCCGACGATGACATCGCCGCCGTCGCTGCGCACCTTCACCTTGTGCGAGGAACCGGCGTCCGAGGGAACGGTGACCGAGCTCTCGCCGCCCTCGGTCCGGGCGTCCACGGCGTACGGGCCCTTCGGCAGGCTGACCTGGACGTTGCCGCCGCCCGTGGAGGCGTCCACCAGGTCGGGGGCGTCGGTGAGGCGGACGATGACGTTTCCGCCGCCGGAGCGCACGGTCGCCTTCTTGGTGGACACGTTCTCGACGCTGACGTTCCCGCCGTCGGTGTCCGCCTGGACGGTCCCGGTGGTGTCGCGGACCTGTATGTTCCCGCCGGCGGTGTCCGTCTGGACGGCGCCGGTGGTGCCCCGGACCTGGATGTTGCCGCCGTCGGTGCGCAGCGTCACGGCCAGCGTCCGGGGGACGCGCACCTCGTAGCCCACCTCGCAGGAGTCCGTCACGGGTGCGCAGTCCTCGGCCTTGAGGGTGAGGACGCCGTCCTTGAGGTGGTGCTCGGTCTTGGGTTTGCGGTCGGCGTAGCGGTAGTGCTCGGTGACGCGGACGGGCCCGCCGTCCTCGTCGGCCGCGACGATGTCGATGTCCCCGCCGTCGGTGACCGCGCTGATCGCGGTGACCTTGCCGTCCACCATGTACGTGCGCTCGCTCGTCCGCGTGTCGTCGGTCACCTGGCACCCGGTGACGACCGCGGCCAGCGCCGCGCAGACCAGCACGGCTCCGGCGGCGCGGCGCACGGTGGCGGCCCGCCGTCCGGAGCGGGGGGCTTGGTGCGCGGGGGCGGCGGTGCGGGATCCGGTCATGGGCGGCGGGTCTCCAAGTCTCCGGGGCAGGGGCCCGGTCGGCGGCTGGGCTCCATCCTCGTCGCCCGGACGGCGCGGGGCGGTAGCCGCCGGGAGGATTTCGATCCCCGGGATCCCCTAGGGGGCGGGTGCCCTTCAGGCGGAGGCGTGCGTGCGGCCGTTGACGGAGCGCCGGGTTCTCCCGCGAGGGACGGCCGGGTTTCCCCTAGGGGGAACGGGGGTTCACCTAGGGGCCCGAGCCTCCTCCCGGGGCGACGCGGAACGACCACGGAACGATCCCGAACGAGCTTGGGGCGACCCGGAACGGCCGTGGGACGACCAGGAGTGGCCTTGGGCCGACCCGGAACGAGCTCCGGCCGACCAGGAACGGCCGTGGGCCGACCCGCCGCCGGATCGAACCGACTCCGGGGGCCCGCTCACCCCACTCCCGTAACCGGCTCCTCCCGGCGGGTGATCTCCTTGTACGCCAGGCCCGCCAGCTCGCGCTGGCCCTCCTTACTGGGGTGGAACCAGTCCCAGGCGCTCAGCTCCCCGGTGGTGAACCGGTAGTCGGACACCGCCCGGTCGAAGCGGCACAGCGTGTCCTTGCGGCACACGTCCCGCAGCGCCGCGTTGTACGCCGTCACCCGGTCCTGCACGGACTGCCGCCGGTCCGCCGCCGCCTTCGAGAGGTCGTCGGGGTCGCGCAGCATGGACGCGCAGATGCCCAGCTTCCACACCTGCTTGCCCAGCGGGTTCTCCCGTCCCTCGGACCACAGCCGCATCAGGTCCGGTACCCCGGCGACGTACACCTGGGTCTTGGGCAGCGCGCGCCGCAGCTTGCGCATCGACGCCTCGAACGTGGTGCGGAAGTCGGCGGCGGGCGTCATGGCGGCGGTGGTGGGCCGGCAGGCGTCGTTGGCGCCGATCAGGACGGTGACGAGCTCGGGCCGGCGGGCCACCGCCCGGTCGACCTG
The DNA here is from genome assembly GCF_040611095.1 of Streptomyces sp. NPDC003077. Lineage (NCBI taxonomy): Bacteria > Bacillati > Actinomycetota > Actinomycetes > Kitasatosporales > Streptomycetaceae > Streptomyces > Streptomyces sp. NPDC003077. Next base: position 139,926 of record NZ_JBEXNM010000012.1, read on the forward strand.
GGCGGGCAGGTCGGCCATCACGGCGCCGGTCTGCGCGAGGTTCCAGCTGTGGGTGGCGGGGTTCTTCACCAGGCGCCGGGCGAGGCTGTCGACCGCGGGGTCGGTGCCGGTGGACCAGGAGACCTCCGGGCATTCGGAGAGCACGCCGCACGCGTCGAACCCGACGGTGATGGAGTCGCCGAGCGCGGCGATCGAGGCCGGATCGGTGCGCCAGGCGGGCGTGGGGCGGGGCGCGGGGGAGGACGGCTTGGTGACCCGGCCGCCGGCCCGGTCCGGCGCGCCCCCGGAACCGTCGTCGTCCGAGCCGGAGGAACACCCGGCGAGGGAGAGCAGCAGGCCGGTGGCGGCCAGCGCGCCGACCACGGCCGAAAAGGGACGACGGTACCGGGTGGACCGGCCGACCTTCGCCATCCTCTGTCCCCCTCCGGTGTGCGAGTGATATCTGTTCCGGTACCGACGGTACGTCACTCTTCGTCCGTCCCCGGCCGCGCGCCACCTTTCACGGCAACGGTCGGGCCTGCGCCCGAAGGGGCGAGTGCGGTCGGCACGGAGAACGCAACACGTCATCCCTTGTCCCTTTTGCGGCAAATTGAGTCTCATGGTGTTTACTGTTGGTTACCTCGCAAGCTGGTGCCGAAGTGATCATCGGGGCAGAATGTCGGCAACTGTCCCGGCCGCGACCGGAACGGGCACGAGGCCGCTGGGGAAGGCGAACCTCGAACCGCACTGGAGGTCCCGGTGACGACACGTGGAGTTCTGTACGTCCACTCCGCCCCACGCGCACTGTGCCCGCACGTCGAATGGGCGGTGGCGGGTGTTCTCGGTGTGCGCGTCCATCTCGACTGGATCCGTCAGCCCGCGTGCCCCGGCACCTGGAGAGCTGAGTTCTCCTGGCAGGGCGAGGCCGGTACGGCCTCCAAGCTCGCCTCCGCCCTGCGCGGCTGGCACCTGCTGCGCTTCGAGGTGACCGCCGAGCCCTGCGCCACCGCCGAGGGCGAGCGCTACAGCGCCACCCCTGACCTGGGCATCTTCCATGCCGTCACGGGCATCCACGGCGACATCCTCATCCCCGAGGACCGGCTGCGCGCCGCACTGGTCCGCTCGGCGAGCGGCGAGACGGAGCTGGCGGCGGAGGTCGCCAAGCTGCTCGGCAAGCCGTGGGACGACGAGCTGGAGCCCTTCCGGTACGCGGGCGAGGGCGCTCCCGTGCGCTGGCTCCATCAGGTGGTCTGAAGGCCGCCACCTCGGCCCTGAGGTTGCCTTCGAGTGGACTCCAACGTCTAGCGTTCCGGTATGGCGGACATGACGAACGCGAACATGGAGACGAACACGGGAACGGCGCGGACCGACGGGAACCCGGCCCGCGGTGACGCGGAACAGGACACGCCCGGCACCCGTCCGGCCGAACAGGACGCGGGCCCGGACCCGGCCGGGCTGACCGTCGCGGTCCTCGGCACCGGCATCATGGGCTTCGCGATGGCCCGCAACCTCGCCCGCGCGGGGTTCGCCGTACGGGCCTGGAACCGCACCCGCGCCAAGGCCGAGCCGCTGGCCGCCGACGGCGTGGAGATCGCGGACACCCCGGCCGCGGCGGTCGCGGACGCCGACGCCGTCCTGACCGCCTTCATCGACGGCCCCGCGACGCTGGCCGCCATGCGGGAGGCCGCCATGGGGCTGCGCGCCGGGACGGTGTGGACGCAGACCGGCACCATCGGCCCCGAGGCCCTGACCGAACTGGCCGGGCTCGCCCAGGCCCACGGGCTGCGCCTGGTGGACGCGCCGGTCCTGGGGTCGAAGGGCCCGGCCGAGAGCGGTCAGCTCCTGGTGCTCGCGGCCGGTGCGCGGGACGCCCGGCCGGTGGCCGACCGGGTCTTCGACGCGATCGGGCGCAAGACCCTGTGGCTGGACGAGGACGCGTCGGCCGGGGCCGGCAGCCGCCTCAAGCTGGTGGTCAACAACTGGGTGCTGACGCTGATCAACGGCGCCGCGGAGACCGTGTCCCTGGCCGAGGGCCTGGGCGTGGACCCGCGCGACTTCCTGGAGGCGGTCGCGGGCGGCCCGCTGGACCCCGGATACCTGCGGATCAAGGCGGAGGCCATCCTGACCGGGGACTACACCCCGCAGTTCGCGCTCTCCGGCGCCCTCAAGGACGCCACCCTGATCGCCGACGCCGCCGCCCGCGCGGGCGTACGGCTGGACCTCGCCCCGGCCGGCGCGGCCCGCCTGCGCCGTGCCGAAGAACAGGGGCACGGGGCCGAGGACACCGTCGCGTCCTATTTCGCGAGCTTCCCGAAGTGAGCGAGCGCGGTGAGCGGGTGCTTTCCGCAGTGAGCGGGCGCTTTCCGCAGTGAGCAGGAGCTTCCCGAAGTGAGCACTCCTGGAGCGAGCGGGGACGGGTGACGGCAGCGGGTCGGCCTGATCCCGTACGAAGACGGCCGACCCCGTTCCCGTCGGAGAAACAGCCGGGCCCGTCCCCGTCCGTAAGACAGCCGGGCCCGTCCCCGTCCGGAAGACGGCCGACCCGAGCGCCGCCCGTTCCCGCCCAACGGCCCAACGGCCCAACGGCCCAACGCCCCAACGGCAAAGGTGGCCCCCCGGCGCAACCGCCGAGGAGCCACCCTGCTCAGATGTCGTCACCCACCCCGAAGCCGCGGGTCAGAAGACCCACCGCCCCGGGATCAGGCCCTCACACCGACCGGAACGCCAGCACCACGTTGTGGCCGCCGAAGCCGAACGAGTCGTTCAGCGCGGCGATGGTGCCTTCGGCCGGGAGGGCGCGGGCCTTGTCGCGGACGATGTCGCCCTCGGCCTCCGGGTCCAGGTTGGTGATGTTGATCGTCGGCGGCGCCACGCGGTTCTTGAGCGCCAGGATCGAGGCGACGGTCTCCACGCCGCCCGCGCCGCCCAGGAGGTGGCCGGTCATGGACTTGGTGGCGGAGATCGCCATGTGGTCGGCGTCATCGCCGAAGACCTTGCGCAGCGCCTTCAGCTCGGCCAGGTCGCCCTGCGGCGTCGAGGTGGCGTGCGCGTTGACGTGCACGATCTCGGAGGCCTTCAGGTCGGTGTTGGCCAGCAGGTTCTGCAGGGCGTGCGCGATGCCGTTGCCGGAGGGCTCGGGCTGCACGATGTCGTGGCTGTCGGCGGAGATGCCCTGGCCGACGGCCTCGGCGTAGATCTTGGCGCCGCGCTTGGCGGCGTGCTCCGCGGACTCCAGGACGATCACGCCGGCGCCCTCGCCCAGGACGAACCCGTTGCGGTCGGCGTCGTACGGGCGCGAGGCGCCCTGCGGGTCCTCGTTGTTCTTGGACATCGCCATCATGTTGCCGAACGCGGCGATCGGCAGCGGGTGGATGGCCGCCTCGGTGCCGCCCGCGACGACCACGTCGGCGCGGCCGGTGCGGATCATCTCGATGGCGTAGCCGATGGCCTCGGCGCCGGAGGCGCAGGCGCTGACCGGGGTGTGCACGCCGGCCCGGGCGTTGACCTCCAGCCCCACGTTGGCGGAGGGGCTGTTGGGCATCAGCATCGGCACGGTGTGCGGGGAGACGCGGCGGACGCCCTTCTCCCGCAGGATGTCGTACTGGCTGAGCAGGGTCGTCACGCCGCCGATGCCGGAGGCGATGACGGTGCCGAGGCGGTCGGGGTCCACGGACCCGTCCTCGCCGGCCTTGCCGGTGAAACCGGCGTCCGCCCACGCCTCACGCGCCGCGATGAGCGCGAACTGCGCGGAGCGGTCCAGCTTGCGGGCCTGGGCCCGGGGGATGATCTCGCCCGGGTCGACAGCGGCCTGTGCGGCGATGCGGACGGGCAGCTCGGCCGCCCATTCCTGCTCCAGCGTGCTGACGCCGGAACGTCCGGCGAGCAGGGCCTCCCAGGTCGAGGCGCTGTCGCCACCCAGCGGTGTGGTTGCGCCGATACCGGTGACGACCACGGTGCTCTTGGTCGCGTTCACGGAAATTCCTACTCCACGGGTAGAGGGTTGAGAATCAACGGCGCCACCGCGGGGTGGCGACATGCTTCGGGGCTGATCAGCCCTGGTGCTTCAGGATGTAATCGGCGGCGTCGCCGACGGTCTTGAGGTTCTTGACGTCGTCGTCCGGGATCTTGACCTCGAACCGCTCCTCGGCGGCCACGACGACCTCGACCATGGACAGCGAGTCGACGTCCAGGTCGTCGGTGAAGGACTTGTCCAGCTGGACGTCCTCGGTGGGGATCCCGGCGATCTCGTTCACGATCTCGGCGAGACCGGCGAGGATCTCTTCCTGAGTGGCGGCCATGATGGCGCTCCTTCGATGTTTTTCAGCGGAAACTGCGTTATTCGGGTAAAGCTCGGCGCGTGGCGCCGTACGCCCCGGAGGACGTACGGACCGCGCAGATCTTGCCTAGGGGAGGGTAACGACCGTCGCGGCGTAGACGAGACCCGCCCCGAAACCGATGACGAGCGCGGTGTCCCCGCTCTTCGCCTGCCCGGTCGCCAGCAGCCGCTCCATCGCGAGCGGAATCGAGGCGGCCGAGGTGTTGCCGGTGGTCTCCACGTCCCGGGCGACCTTCACATTCTCCGGCAGCTTCAGGGTCTTCACCATCGAGTCGATGATCCGCATGTTGGCCTGGTGCGGGATGAAGACGTCCAGGTCCTGCGGGCTGACCCCGGCCGCGTCCAGCGCCTGCTGGGCGACCTTGGCCATCTCGAAGACGGCCCAGCGGAAGACGGCCTGGCCCTCCTGGGTGATCGCCGGGTAGCGGACCTCCTCCACGGGGACCAGGGAGTCGGGCGCGCTGCCGGGCGCGAGCTTGGTGCGGTAGACGTCCCAGGGGAGCGTCTGCATGATCGTGTTGGCCTTGTCGCCCTCGGAACCCCACACCGTGGGGCCGATCGCCGGCTCCTTCGACGGGCCGACGACCACCGCTCCGGCGCCGTCACCGAACAGGAAGGCCGTCGCGCGGTCCTCCGGGTCGGTCAGGTCCGACAGCCGCTCCACGCCGATGACCAGCACGTATTCCGCGCTGCCGTCGGTGACCATGCCCTTGGCCAGGGTCAGGCCGTACCCGAAGCCCGCGCAGCCCGCCGAGATGTCGAACGCGGCCGGCTTGTCCGTGCCGATCTTGAACGCGATCTCCGTGGCCACGGCCGGGGTCTGCTTGAGGTGCGAGACCGTGGCGACGATGACGGCGCCGACCTGCTCGGGCCGGATGCCCGCGTCGGCGATCGCCTTGCCCGAGGCCTCCACCGCCATGGAGGTGACGGTCTCGTCCGGGCCCGCCCAGTGGCGGGTGGCGATGCCCGACCGCGAGCGGATCCACTCGTCGGACGAGTCGATGTGCTCAAGGATCACCTCGTTGGGCACCACACGGGTCGGGCGGTAGCCGCCGACACCCATGATGCGCGCGTACGGGGCGCCCTTGGCGGGCTTGATCTTCGCAGTCATGCTCTCGGGACTCCTATTCGGCCGGGGCGCCGTGCTCGGCGATCAGCGAGCGGGCCGCGTCGAGGTCGGCGGGGGTCTTCAGCGCCAGGGTCGGCACGCCGCGCATGGCCCGCTTGGCCAGACCCACGAGGGTGCCGCCCGGCGCCAGCTCGACGAAGGCGGTGGCGCCCAGCGCGGTGAACGTCTCCATGCACAGGTCCCAGCGCACCGGGTTGGCCACCTGGCCGACCAGTCGGCGCACCACGTCCTGTCCGTCGGACACGACCTGGCCGTCCTTGTTCGAGACGTACCGCGTGTGCGGGTCGGCGGCCTCCAGCTCGCCGACCGCGGCCTCCAGCGCCGACACGGCCGGAGCCATGTGCGCGGTGTGGAAGGCGCCCGCGACCTTCAAGGGTACGACCTTCCGGGTGCCCTCCGGCTTGTCCTCGGCCAGGGCCGCGAGCTGCTCGGCGGTACCGGCGGCCACGATCTGGCCCGCGCCGTTCACGTTCGCCGGGGTCAGGCCCAGCTTCTCCAGGTGCGGCAGCACGACCTCCGGCTCGCCGCCCAGCAGGGCGGACATGCCGGTCTCGGTGACGGCCGCGGCCTCGGCCATGGCCTGGCCGCGCTTGCGCACCAGCGTCAGGGCGGCCTCGTCGGTGAGGACCCCGGTGAGCGCGGCGGCGGCCAGCTCGCCCACGCTGTGGCCGGCCGCGGCGCCCACCTGGCGCGCGAGGTCGTCGGCCGCGGGGAAGAGCTGCCGCGCGGAGATCAGCGCCGAGGCGACCAGCAGCGGCTGGGCGACGGCGGTGTCACGGATCTCGTCCGCGTCGGCCTTCGTGCCGTAGTGGACCAGGTCCAGCCCGATGGCGTCCGACCACGCACGGAGGCGGTCTTCGACACCGGGGAGGTCGAGCCAGGGGGTCAGGAAGCCGGGCGTCTGAGCGCCTTGGCCGGGAGCGACGAGTACGAGCACCCTCACACTCTCTCTTGTCAAAGGCCCCATCCGCCCGTGGGGACAGGGACGAAGAACCATCAGGGGAATTGTCGGTGTCCGACAAAAGGCTAGGGCTGCGACCCACCGTCGGCCAGGCGCCCCAGGATCAGCGCGATGCGCAACGTGAACGCCGAGCGGACGTCGGACGGCGACCATCCGGTGACGTCCGTCACACGTCGGAGCCGGTAGCGCACGGTATTGGGGTGGACGAACAGCATCCTGGCGGCCCCCTCCAGACTGCTGGCCTGTTCCAGATACACGCTCAGCGTCTCCAGGAGCGCCGACCCCGCCTCCTGAAGCGGTCTGTAGATCTCCTCCACCAGCTGCCGCCGGGCCGTGGGGTCCGCGGCCATCGCGCGCTCGGGCAGCAGGTCGTCCGCGAGCACCGGCCGCGGGGCGTCCGGCCACGCCGCGCACGCCTTCAGACCGGCGGCGGCGGCCTGCGCGGAGCGCGTCGCGGCCAGCAGGTCGGCCACCACCGGACCGGCCACCACCGGGCCCGCCGCGTACGGACCGATGAGGGCCTTGGCGGCCTTGAGCGGGTCGTCGCTGCCGCCCGCGATCACCACCAGGCGGCGGCCGAGGACGCCGGTCAGGACCTGGAGCTTGGCGTGTCGGGCCGCGCGGCGGATGGCCTCCACCGTCAGCTCGCTGTCCCCGTCGGGCGCGGTGCCCAGGACGACGCAGACGTGCTCGGGCGAGTTCCAGCCGAGCGCCGCGGCCCGGGACACCGCGCCCTCGTCCGCCTCGCCGGACAGCACCGCGTTGACCACCAGCGACTCCAGCCGCGCGTCCCAGGCGCCGCGGGCCTCGGCGGCCTGCGCGTACACCTGCGCGGTGGCGAAGGCGATCTCCCGGGCGTAGACGAGCAGCGCCTCGCGCAGCACCGCCTCGTCCCCGGGGGCGGCCACGTCGTCGATCGCCGACTCCATGACCTCGATCGTGGTGCGGACCATCTCGACGGTCTGCCGCAGCGTGATCGCGCGGGTCAGCTCGCGCGGCGCCGTTCCGAAGACGTCGGTGCTGATCGCCTGCGGCGTCTCCGGACGCCGGAACCACTCGGTGAACGCGGCGATGCCCGCCTGGGCGACCAGGCCGATCCACGAGCGGTGCTCGGGCGGCATCGCGCGGTACCACGGGAGCTGGGCGTCCATGCGGGCGATGGCGCCGGCGGCCAGCTTTCCGGACGACTTCTCCAGACGGCGCAGGGTCGCCGAGTGCGGGTGCGCGTCGCGCGATGCGGGTTCAGACACGGGGACAAGCCTGCCTTATCGGGGCGGTGCGGTGACGGGGCGGGGGCTACCGTGTACCGGTGATCGAGGTACGCGGAAGCGAAGAACGGTACCGGGGCGGGGACACCGAGGTGGGCATCGAGACCCGCCACGCCTTCTCCTTCGGCCACCACTACGACCCGGACAACCTGCGTTTCGGCGCGCTGATCGCGTGCAACGAGGAGGCGCTGGCGGCGCACGCCGGGTTCGAGGAGCACCCGCACCGGGACACCGAGATCGTCACCTGGGTCGTCGAGGGCGCCCTGACCCACCGCGACTCCGCCGGGAACGTCACCGTCGTCCGGCCCGGCGACATCCAGCGTCTGAGCTCCGCGCGCGGCGTGCGGCACGTCGAGCGCAACGACGCGGACGTGCCGCTGCGCTTCGTCCAGATGTGGCTGGCGCCCACCTCCTTCGGCGGCGAACCGTCCTACGAGGTGGTGCGCGCCCTCCCCGACGACGCGCCCTACGCGGTGCCGCGGGCGGGCGCCACGCTGCGGGTGTGGCGTCCGAAGCCGGGCGACCGCACGGCGCTGCCCGCTGCCGCCCGGGTCTACGTGCACGTCGTCCGGGGCACGGTCACGCTCGGCGACGCCCGCCTCACGGCCGGGGACGCGGCCCGCCTGGCGGACGAGTCCGGGGCCGGGCTGATCGCGTCGGAGGCGGCGGAGTGCCTGATCTGGGCGATGGACGCGGAACCGGTGTACGGGGGCGAGGGGTCGGGCGGGCCGGAGGGGCTGCTGCCGGAGGGGACGTCGTGAGCGGGGGGTGACGGTGGCGGGGGCGGTCCGTTTCGGGGGCGCCCCGGGCTCGCCGCCCTCGGCGCGGCTCGGCCCGCCTTGGGCCCTTGAGCACGCCCGGCGCCGCGTCCACCGGAGGGGTGTGCGGCCCGGCGCCCCGTTCCGGGGTTGCCCCGGCCCCGCAGCCTTCGGCGCGGCTCGGCCCGGGCCCCTGAGCAGCCCCGGCGCCAAGCCGCCAGTGGGGCGTGCGGCCCGGCGCCCCGCTCCGGGGGTGCCCCGTCAGCCCAGCTCCGCCAGCACCGCGTCCGTCAGCGGCGGCCACGCCTCGATGGCCCACGGCCCGAAGGCCCGGTCCGTGAGCGCGACGCAGGCCGCGCCCGCGTCCGGGTCCACCCACAGGAACGTGCCGGACTGGCCGAAGTGCCCGAAGGTGCGCGGCGAGGACGCGCTGCCCGTCCAGTGCGGGGACTTGCCGTCCCGGATCTCGAAGCCCAGGCCCCAGTCGTTCGGCTTCTGGTGGCCGTAGCCGGGCAGCACGCCGGTCAGGCCGGGGAAGACGACGTTCGTCGCGTCCGCAAGCGTCTGCGGGGCGAGCAGCCGCGGGGCCAGCAGCTCGGCGGCGAACCGGGCCAGGTCGGCGGCGGTGGATATGCCGTCCTTGGCGGGGGAGCCGGGCAGGTCGGTGTCCGCCATGCCGAGCGGTTCGAGCACCGCCTCGCGCAGGTACTGGGGGAAGGGGATGTCGGTGGCCTTGGCGATGTGGTCGCCCAGGACCTCGAAGCCGGTGTTGGAGTAGATGCGGCGGGTGCCGGGCTGGGCCATGACGCGGTCCTCGTCGAAGGCCAGGCCGGAGGTGTGGGCGAGGAGGTGGCGGACGGTGGCTCCGGGCGGGCCGGCCGGCTCGTCCAGCTCGATCGCGCCCTCCTCGACGGCGAGCAGCGCGGCGTACGCGGCCAGCGGCTTGGTCACCGAGGCCAGCGGGAACCGCCGCTCCTGGGGCCCGTACGCACCGGCGGTCGTCCCGTCGGCCCGTACCACGACGGCCGCCGCGTGGGGCACCGGCCAGTTCTCGATCATCCGCAGGCTCTCCATGGCATGAGCGTAACGCGCCGGTACGACAGTCGGTCCGGCGTGCGAAAGCCCGGGGACGGCAACGGCGGGGGCCTGACCAGGGCCGGAACCGGCGCCCCGGAGCGCGGCAGCCCAAGATCGGGTCAAGACTCCGCTTGCTTGGAGTGCGCTCGAACTCTCTAGCGTTGAAGCCGTCGAGGGTCAGCCACGGCAACGGGAGGCACGCGATGACGGTGACGGTCACGGAGGAGGCGCGGGGCGGGACGGCGATCTGCGGGGTGGTCCCGAGCCGACCGGTCCACCCGCGCCCGGACGGCCAGGACCGATACACCATCGGCGAGGTCGCCGGGCACACCGGCCTCAGCGCGCACACCCTGCGCTGGTACGAGCGGATCGGCCTGATGCCGCACGTCGACCGCACCCACACCGGGCAGCGCCGCTTCACCAACCGCGACCTGGACTGGCTGGACCTGGTGGGCAGGCTCCGGCTGACCGGCATGTCGGTGGCGGACATGGTCCGCTACGCCGAACTGGTGCGGGCCGGCGATCAGACCGTCGCCGAGCGGGAGGAACTGCTCACCGCGCACCGTGAGGACGTCCGGCGGCGGATCGCCGAGCTCCAGAGCACGCTGCGGGTTCTCGACTACAAGATCGATCTCTATGCCGACGCCCGGCGGGCGTCCGAAAGGTTGTGAGTATTCCGCATGGTCTCCACAGGAAGTGCCGCGGGAACGAGCGGCGCCGGGCCGCTCCCCACCGTCGAGCTGGGCCGCGGCGGACCGCGCGTCAGTGTGCAGGGCCTGGGCTGCATGGGCATGAGCTTCGCCTACGGCCCCACGGACGCGGACGAGGCGCGCGCCACGCTGGAACGGGCGCTGGAGCTGGGCGTCACGTTCTTCGACACCGCCGACATGTACGGGATGGGGGAGAACGAGGAGTTCCTCGCGCCCTTCGTCCAGGCGCACCGCGACGAGGTGGTGCTGGCGACGAAGTTCGCGATCTCCCTGGACCCCGACGACCCCGCCAAGCGCGTCATCCGCAACGACCGCCCGTACATCCGCCAGGCCGTCGAGGCCAGCCTGCGGCGGCTCGGCGTGGACGAGATCGACCTCTACTACATGCACCGCCGCGACGTGAACGTCCCCATCGAGGAGACGGTCGGCGCGATGGCCGAGCTGGTGGCCGAGGGCAAGGTCAAGCACCTGGGGCTCAGCGAGGTCACCGGCGACGAACTGCGCGCCGCCCACGCCGTGCACCCGATCGCCGCCGTGCAGTCCGAGTGGTCGCTGTTCAGCCGCGACGTGGAGCGCGGGGTCGTCCCGGCCGTACGGGAACTGGGCGCCGCCTTCGTGCCGTACTCGCCGCTCGGCCGGGGCTTTTTGACCGGTGCGTTCGTCCACGCGGACAAGGAACTGAGCCGGGAGGACTTCCGTAAGACCATGCCGCGGTTCACCGGCGACAACGCCGCCGCCAACGCCGCGCTGCTGGAACCCGTACGGGAGATCGCCGAGGCGCACGGCGCCACGCTCGCGCAGGTCGCGCTGGCCTGGGTCCACGCGCGGGCCGCGGCCCACGACGTGACCGTCGCCCCCATCCCGGGGACCCGGCGCCGCACCCGCCTGGAGGAGAACGTGGCCGCCGCCCGCCTCGCGCTCACCGCCGGGGAACTGGAGCTGCTGGAGCCGATCGCGGACCGGGTCGCGGGGACGCGGTACGCGGACATGGGGTTCACCTCGGCGGGACGGGAGTAGGCGGGACGGGGGTGGGGAGGGGCGCTCAACAGCGTCCCTCCCCACCCCCCGGTTTCCTCCGCCGGTCTCCGGGACGCTTTACGCCAGCCCCAGCGCGAACGCCCCGAACCCCGCCGCCAGCACCGCCGCCACCGCGCGCAGGGCGCCCGTCACCCCGGTCCACGGCGTCTCGAACCGCCGGGTGAGGCGGGCGATGGCCATCAGCACGAGGGCGAAGACCGGCAGCCAGGCCAGCCGGGCCAGCACCCAGCCCACCGTCTCCGGGGCGGTGGTCAGGCCAGGGACGTGGCCGGCGAACGAGGCCAGCGGGACGGCGGTGGTGAGCATCGCGGTCTGGTGCCAGCACAGGATCGTCATCGCGCAGAGGTTGATGACGACGACGGGTGCCCACAGGGCGGGCCGGCGCAGCAGGGCGGCTATCCGGTCGCGCAGCAGGATCGCGGCGCCCGACTGGGCGGCGGCCAGGGCGAGGACCAGCAGGGACGGCGGGTGCGAGTTCGTCCGGGCCTCGCCGGGGACGCCGACCATGCTCGCCGGGTAGTGGAAGAACACCAGCAGCGCGGCGAACAGGGCGGTGCCGCCCAGCAGCAGCGACCACGCGGCCCGCCGCCCGAGCCGCCCCCCGGCCCACGAGGCGCCCAGCTGGTAGGCGAACATCCAGCCCGGCAGCAGGTTGAGCAGGCTCAGCCAGGACGGCATCGCGTCCGCGTACGGGCCGTAGCGCAGGAAGTCCACCACGGCCACGGCACCGAGCAGCGGCGCGGCGGCCCAGGCCCCCATCCGGTCCGCGGCGCGCAGGCAGTACGGCGTCAGCGCCGTGATCACCGCGTAGACGCCGACGAACCACAGCGGCTGGATCACCAGCGTGGCGCCCGTCCGCAAGGTGGCCTCCGGCACCCCGGCCGCGTACAGCAGCGAGGCCAGCGCCGCCCACACGGCGGTGACGCCGAGCACCGGACGGCCCAGGCGGACGAGCCGCCCGCGCAGCCACGCGCCCGTGGCGACCCCGCCCGCGGCGGCGCGGCGCAGCGACAGCGCGGAGGCGTAGCCGCCGACGAGGAAGAAGATGCCGAGCGTCTGGAGCACCCAACTGGCGGGCGCCAGCCCGGCGAGCGAGGACAGCGGGCTGGCGTTGTGCAGCGCGCCGCCCTCGTCCAGGGTGAACCCGCCCACGAGCCAGTGCCCGGCCGGCACCGTCAGCAGCGCGAACGCGCGCAGGCCGTCGATGGCGCGGTCGCGGTGCGCCGGGGTGCGGGCGTCGATGGACCGCGCGGCGGCGCGCAGCGCGGCGCGGGGACCCGGCCGCCGCTTCCGCCGGGGGCGGGGCGCGGGGACGGGCGCGGGCGCCGTCGCCGTGCGGGACGCTCCGTCGGCGGCGAGGCGGGGCGCGGGCCCGGATGCCGGGCCGGTCACGGACTCGGCGGCCGGACCGGTCACGGTCTCGGGGATCGGGCCGGTCACGGGCCCGTGCGCCGGGCCGGTCACGGACTCGGGGGCGAGCGCGCGGGGCACGGTGGTCATCGGGTGTCCTTTCACGAGCGGAAGTCGCAGGCGGGGCGGCGGGGCGCGAACCGCCGGGGGCGAGGGGCGGAGGCGCCGCTCAGCGCACGTCGGCGTAGTGGCCCAGGGCGATGTCGGCGAAGGAGCGCAGCGAGTCGGTGCCGGGCGCGAGGTAGCCGCTGTGGCCCTCGGCCCGCAGCGCGGAGACGTGCCGGGCACCGAACTCCGGGGCGCTCGGGTCCTCGCCGTGGCCCAGGCCCAGGAACTGGACGTTGGGCACCCGGCTCACCCAGTCCGAGGCGTCCCGCGCCGCCCACACCCGCGCGGTGGTGTGCAGGTCGGCGGCGCTGTCCGTCCGCATCCCGGGGGAGGCGAAGACCACGAGGTCGGTGACCTTGGTGCCCTTCAGCCCGGGGGCCGCCAGGCCGCAGACGACCGACCCGTAGCTGTGGCAGAGCACGGTGGTGGCCGGGGTGCCGGTGGCCGCGAGCCCGGCCAGGAACCGGGTCAGCCGGGGCGCGCCGGCCTCGGCGAGGCGCCCGGTCGCGGCGTCCGGGCCCAGGCCCACGGGCGTGGTGTAGCCGACCCAGGCGATCACGGCGGTCCGGGTGTCCGGGTCGCTCGCGGCCATCTGGGCGCGCAGCGAGCGGGCCATCCCGGAGACGGTCCCGTAGGGGTCGTGCGCCCGCTCGTAGGAGAGCAGGTCGGTGTCCGAACCCGGGACCACCACGGCCGTGTGCCGGGCCTCCTCCACGTCCCCGTACACCTCGGCGACCTGGCCGCGGCCCCGCGGATCGAAGGCGAGGATCTGCCGGCCGGGGGCGAGCAGTTCGGCGCACCGGCCGGCGATCCGGCGGGCCCGCTCGTGGTCCTCCGGGGTGAGGGACGGGTCGGTGGCGCGGGCCGTCTGCCGGTCCCGCTCGGTGGCCAGCGCCCGGGCGTTGGCCTGGTACCGCAAGCCGACGGGCGCGCCGTCCAGATTGCCGACGGTCAGCGGGTGACGGCGCGTCAGCCGCTGCCGCTCGTCCTCGGAGAGGGAGGCGAAGAAGCGGGCGACCTGGGAGGGCGTGGCGGTCGCGGGGTCGGGCAGCCGCTCGCCCAGCGTGCGGTCCGCGCGCCAGGCCGCGGCACCCGGCGCGGGACCGGTCACGGCCTCCTGGGATTCCCCCGCCACCCAGCCGCCCGTACCGGCGGCGACCACCACCGCCAGCGTGGCGGCGATGACGGTCCGCTTCCCGCGCCGGCTCAGAACGCGCAGCAGCGACATGATCGGGTCTCCCTCTTCCGTTGGCTTGACGGGGGGAAACGTAAAAACGGGGTGTGTGACCGGGCGTCACACCGAGGAGCCAACTCCCGGGTGATACCGGGGTAGGGGGTGCTCGTACCGCGGGGGGAGTACGAGCCCCCGGGAGACGGGGGCGCTCGTCCTCGGGGAGGAAGGGGAACCCGGGGGTGGCCCGCACGGCGAAGGCCCCGGCTTCATGAAGCCGGGGCCCGTCATGAGGGGCGGAACAGGTCGAGCGAAAGACAAAGGAACGCGCGGGTCGCGAGGGAAGCGTGGGTCGCGCGAGAGGCACGGGCCGAAAGGGGAACGCAGGTCGCGAAGGAAACGCGGGCCGAGAGGGAAGCGCAGCTCGCGAGAGAGGCCCGGGTCCCGAGAGAAGCCCGGAAGGACCTCACCGCCCGCCCGGCGCCACCAGCCCCGACTCGTAGGCGAAGATCACGGCCTGGGCGCGGTCGCGCAGGTCCAGCTTGGCCAGGACGCGGCCGATGTGGGTCTTCACGGTCTGCTCGGCCAGCACCAGCGTCTCGGCGATCTCCTGGTTCGACAGGCCGCGGGCGATCAGTTCCAGGACCTCGGTCTCGCGGGGCGTGAGCCCCTTGAGCCGCAGGGAGGTCCGGTCCTTGCGGGGCGCGGGGCGCTGCCGCGCGAAGTCGGCGATCAGCCGCCGGGTCACGGAGGGCGCGAGCAGCGCCTCACCGGCCGCGACGACGCGGACGGCGGAGATCAGGTCGGCGGGCGGCGCGTCCTTGAGCAGGAACCCGGACGCCCCGGCGCGCAGCGCCTCGTACACGTAGTCGTCCACGTCGAAGGTGGTCAGCATGAGCACCTTGGGACGGTGCACCACGCCGGGCGGCGGGTCGAGCAGCCGGCGGGCCGCCTCCAGCCCGTCCATCTCGGGCATCCGGACGTCCATCAGGACCACGTCCGGGTGGGTGCCGCGGCTCAGTTCGACGCCCTGGGCGCCGTCGGGCGCGTCGCCCACCACGTCGATGTCGCTCTGCGCGGCGAGCAGGGCGGCGAAACCGGCGCGCACCATGGCCTGGTCGTCGACGATGATCACCCGGATGGTCATGCGGAGGCGGATTCCTTTGCTGTTATGGGGAGTCGTGCGGCGACGCGGAAGCCGCCGTCGGGCAGCGGCCCGGTGTCCAACGTGCCGTCGACCAGGCGTACGCGCTCGCGCATCCCGACCAGTCCGTGGCCGGTGCCGTGGGTCTCCAGCGGCTCGGAGTCCCGGGGCGGGGCGGTGTTGACGACGAGAACGTTGACGTTCCCGCGTTCCGGATCGACGGTGACCGACACCCGCGTCCGCGCGCCCGGCGCGTGCCGGACCACGTTGGCCAGCGCCTCCTGCACGATGCGGTACGCCGACAGCCCCACCGCCTGCGGCAGCGCCACGTCCTCGCCGGACAGCGACAGTTCCACCGGCACACCCGCCCGCACGGTGCCCTCGACCAGCCGCGGCAGTTCGCCCAGGCCCGGCTGCGGCGCCTTCTCGGGCCCGTCGCCCTCCCGCTCGGTCTCCTCGCTGCGCAGCACGCCGAGCAGCCGCCGCATCTCCGCCAGCGACTCGCGGGCGGTGGCGGCGATGGTGCCGAACTCCTCCCGCGCGGCGTCCGGGATGCCGCTGATGCGGTACGGCGCGCTGTCCGCCTGCACCGTGATCACGGACATGTGGTGGGCCACGACGTCGTGCAACTCGCGGGCGATGCGCGCGCGTTCCTCCAGCAGGGTCCGGCGGGCGCGCTCGGCCTCGCTGATCGTCTCCTGCTCCTGGAGCCTGAGCTGGGCGTACTGGCGCTCGCGCAGGGTGCCGACGAGCAGCAGCACGACCCCGCTCAGGATGAACAGCATCATCCAGGTGCCCTGCCCCGACCCGGACACGACCGTTTCGAGGACGAACCCGGCGGCTCCGGTCATCAGCCAGACGGCGACGAGCGTGCGGCGCCGCTCGCGCAGTGCGAGGGCGACCATCAGGGCCAGGTAGCCGACGATCGTCGGGGGCGGCCAGGGCCAGGCGTGATCCGCCATGGTGGGCAGCGCGGCCAGCGACACGGCCACGACGGCGTCCGCCGTGAAGATCACCCACCAGGCCATCAGTGGGCGTGAGACGGCCAGCATCAGCGTGGCGGTCTGGGCGATGCCGAACGGCGCGGCCACCCCGCCGCTCAGGCCGTAGTCGTTCAGGAGGACGACGATCGTGGTCGGCAGCAGGGACGCCACGAACGAGAAGGCGACGACGTGCGGGACCCATCGGAGCCAGGGGTGCCGCGTCGAGTTCAGGAGCGGCGGGCCGGGGTCGGCGGGTTTGCCGAGGTCCGTGACGAGGGTGCGCGCCGTCCGCCGGACCGTTCCCGCCACGCGGTCACGGATCGACGAGGGGTCGGGAAGGCTGGGTGGTGTGGACATCTTCAGGTCAGAGTATGCGGGGTGGCCTGGGACGGGCGTCATACCAGGGTCCGGGCTGTGAGCTGATACCCCGGTATGACAGCGCCGCTGATACCCGGGTGGGAGGACGGGCGGAGGTCCCGGCGAGGCGGGGCGGGGCGGGCTCCGGGATCGCGGCCCTCGGGTGCGTCGGCCCCGCGCGGATGGGGCGCTCCCGCGCGGATGAGGCGCCCGCCCGCGGACGAGGCGCCCCCGCCGCCCTTCTACAGCTCCGCCAGCAACTCGGCCTTCTTCGTGCTGAACTCGTCGTCCGTCAGCAGCCCCGCCTGGTGCAGCTCGCCGAGCTGGCGTATCCGGTCGGCTATCTCGGCCGCGTCCCGGCGGACCTCCCGCGCGACCCGTACCGGCTTGCGGATCGGCGCGTTCCGTACCGGTTCGGCGCGGACGGCCTGGAGGACCGCGGCGGCGAACGGCAGCGACTCGTGGACCGGGCCGTAGCCGAGCCCGAAGACCACGGCCGCCGGGTCCTGGTCCGCGGCCCCGTTCCGCTGCCCCTCCGTACCGCGCTCCACCAGTCGCAGGTGCCCGTTGAAGATCTCCGGAGACCGCCACTCCACCCCGGCCAGCTCACCGACCGCGAACCTCTGGTCGCCGGACTTCCACTTCGCCGACGAGGCCCCCGTCCAGAACCAGCGGAAGGAGACCGCGCTCCCGTCGAAGGACGCCTTGCCGTCGTACGCCTTGAAGTGCAGCGGCGGCTCCGGCGCGGCCACCATGTGCGCGGGCGCGGGCGTCGCCGCCTCGGGGCCGAGCGCGTCGCGCAACTCGTCCGCGTAGAACTCGGCGAGCAGCCGGCGCTCCACCGGCAGCACCAGGCGGTACGGATCGGAGTCTTCCTTGAGCTGACCGTCCGCCGCCTCCATCAGCGGGTCGGCGCCGGGGCGCGGCGTGGCGCGCAGCACCACGGTGCCGCGTCTGCCCTCGGACACCTCGACGGAACTCAACGCCTCGTAGGGGATGCGCCGCTCGCCGAGCGCCTGAAAGAGCTTCGGCCTGCGGATCCCCCGTTCGAAGCGGATGAGCACGGAGTCCGACTCGAACTCCCAGACGGCGTGAAAACCGGCCAGCACATCACCCATGCGGCTCATCGTAAGCGGCGGTCGCCCGCCCGTCCCCCTTCCGGACTCCCGGTGCTCCGCGCGGTGCTACGCGCGTCACGCCGAACCGGCCCCTCCGCCCGTTCGACGCCTTTCACCCTTGCATGCCCGGCCGCGCGCCAGGTGTCACGCCGCGCCCGGAGCCGTACGCCGCCGTGCTCCCGTGCGCCCTGCGGACTCCCCGGAGGGGGACACATCAGACGAGAACGTGACGGATCGGCTCAGACCGGACGACCCGGCTCGCCCCGGATCACGGCGACCCGCCCCCGGGCCAGGCCCGATCCGCACCGCATTACGGCAGACCCGCACCGCGTCAAGGAAGACCCGCACCGCGTCGACGGACCCGCACCGCGTCAGGAAAGATCCGCCGCGCAGTACCGATCGTCCGCCGCGCACGTCACGCCGCCGAAGGCGCCCACGCCCACCAGCGCGAAGTTGCGCAGGCTGCCCGATCCCGGGACGAAGTAACCGGCGTGCCCCTCGGCGCCGGCGGCCGACAGGACCCGGGCGCCGAACCCCGGGGCGACCGGGTCCGCGCCGTGGCCGATGCCGCCGATCTCCAGGTACGGCACGTCCTGGATCCAGTCGTCGGCGTCCCGCGTCGCCCAGATCCGGCCGCGGGTGTGCAGCGCCGCCGCGTTCGGCACGCGCATGCCCGGGCTGCCCGCGACGACGATGTCCCGCACCGTGGGCGGCAGCCCGTTCCGGGCGGCGACCCCGCACACCACGGAGCCGTAACTGTGGCAGAACAGCGCCACCGCGGCGGACCGCGGCAGCCCGTCCACCAGTGCGCGCAGCCGCACCGCGCCCGCGGCGGCGAGCTGTCCGGTGACGGCCTCTATGCCGAGTCCGGCGGGCGCGGTGTAGTCGGCCCAGGCGATCACGGCCGTGCGGGTGCCGGGCCGGGCGGCCCGCTCGGCGGCGTACAGGGAACGGCCCATCCCTGCCGGGGCGGACATGGGGCGTTCGACGCGTTCGAAGGTGCTCAGGTTGGTGTCCACGCCGGGCACCACGACCGAGACCCGGCGCGCGTGCGCCAGGTCGCCGAAGACCTCGGCGGCCCGGCCGCCCCCGGCCGGGTCGAAGGCCAGGATCTGGCGGCCCGAAGCCCGCATCGCCGCGAACCGGTCCGCCAGGTGGGCCGCCTCCTGGCGCCCGACCGGTGTGAGGCGGCGGTCGGCTGTCCGCCGCCGCTCGACGGCGCGTGCCTGGTCCAGGGCGATCCGGTTGGCGCGGTAGCGCAGCGCGAGGGGCGCGCCGCTCATGTTGCCCACGGCCAGCGGGTACCGGGTGACGAGCGCGGCGCGATCGACGCGCCCGAGGGAGGCGAAGAAGCCCGCGAGCACACCCGGCGAGGCCAGCGGGTCCGGGAGGTGGCGGCCCCTCAAGGTGGCGTGCGCCCACGCGGTGCGCGCCGAGGCCAGCGGGTCGCCGGTGTCCTTGTGGCCCCGGACGGCCGTCCAGCCGGTCGTCGCCAGCATCACGAACACGACCAGCAGCGCCAGCACCGCGCGCCATGCGGCGGACTGGAGGAAGCCGAACGGGGGAGCACCGAGCCCCGGGAAGGAAGTCACCGCGAGCCACCCTAGGAGAAAGGGGCCCGCGCCCGCCGCCCGGGTGGGGGTTCTCATATGTCCCGGGGCGCATGCCCACCGCCGTGACGCGCCGGAGGCCGCGAACGCGCGGCGGAGCGCCGTCGGAGCCCCCGCTCACCGATCAGCGATCACCGCTCACCGATCCGCCCAACGCTTACCGACCAGCGATCACCGCTCAGCGATCACCGACCAGCGCTCACCGCTCAACAAGCACCGCTCAGCGATCACCGACCAGCGCTCACCGCTCAAGAAGCACCGCTCACCACTCACCGAGAACGGCCGGAAACCACCGCGCCCGCGTCCGTGATCGCCATGATCAGGTGATGCGCGGCGGTCACCACCCCCTCGCCCTCACCGCGTCCGCCAGTCCTCCGCCAGCGCCGGGCGTAGCTGGTCGAGGTAGGACACCGTCAGCTCGCGGATCGCCGTCACGCTGACGTCGTTCCGCTCGCTCCAGACCTTGCTCGCGACGCGCATGACGCCGCTGAACGCCGCGACCACCACCCGGGGGCGCGGATCGGTGCGCACGTCCAGCCCTTCGCGCCGAGCGATAAGGCAGGCCAGCTGCTCCTCTATCTCCGTGCCCCGCCGCAGGCCGGCCGCCACCAGCGCCGGTGTGGACTCGATCATCTGCTGGGTGCGCATGTGCAGTTCCAGCGGGATCACCGACTCGACGGCGACGGCGATGCCGTCCCACGCCTCCCTGACGGCGGCCCGCAGCGCCTCCAGTGGCCCTTCCGAGGCCGGCCGCGCCCGCAACTCCTCCAGGAACGCGGCCTCCATGATCTCCTGGACCGCGAAGACGACCTCTTCCTTGCTGGCGAAGTAGCGGAAGAACGTGCGCTGCGAGACGTCGACGGCCTCCGCGATCTCGTCGACCGTCGTCGCGTCGTACCCGTGGGCCGTGAACAGTTCCAGCGCCGCGCGGATCAGGGCGTCCCGGGTGCGCTGCTTCTTGCGTTCGCGCAGGCCGCCGGGGGCGGGAGCCGGGGGAGTGGCGGTGGGGACGGGGCCGGCCGCAGGGGAGGAGCCGACGGCCCCGGTGAGTGCCGCCCGTGACATCGGTCTCGGCATGGTGGCGCCGCCTTCCTGGTTCATCAGCGCTGCTCACCCTACCTGTGAGCAAAATGGCAGTTACCGACTCATGAAACGTTTTGTCAATTGTCAGTGGCTGTCACTAGCCTCGTGCCATGAGTTCTCAGACCCCGGTCGCCGACCGAGCGCCGGACCTTCCCGTACCGGAGCCCCGTAAGGGACTACGGGGCCACCCCTGGCTGACCCTCATCGCCGTCGCGATCGGCGTGATGATGGTCGCCCTCGACGGCACCATCGTCGCCATCGCCAACCCCGCCATCTCCCAGGACCTCAAGGCCTCGCTCGCCCAGGTCCAGTGGATAACCAACGGCTACCTCCTCGCCCTCGCCGTCTCGCTGATCACGGCGGGGAAGCTCGGGGACCGCTTCGGCCACCGCCAGACCTTCCTGATCGGCGTGGTCGGCTTCGCCGTCGCCTCGGGGGCCATCGGGCTCTCCGGCTCGGCGGGGCTGGTCATCACCTTCCGCGTGGTGCAGGGCCTGTTCGGCGCGCTGCTGATGCCGGCCGCGCTGGGCCTGCTGCGGGCCACGTTCCCGGCCGAGAAGCTCAACATGGCGATCGGCATCTGGGGCATGGTCATCGGTGCCTCGACCGCCGGTGGCCCGATCGTCGGCGGCCTGCTCGTGGAGCACGTGAGCTGGCAGTCGGTGTTCTTCATCAACGTGCCGGTGGGCGTCCTCGCCCTGGCGATCGGCCTGGTCATCCTCAAGGACCACCGCGCCGAGAACGCGCCCCGCTCCTTCGACGTCCCCGGCATCGTCCTGCTGTCGGGCGCGATGTTCTGCCTGATCTGGTCCCTGATCAAGGCCGGTGAATGGGGCTGGGGCGACCTGAAGACCTGGGGCTTCCTGATCGGCGCGATCGTGCTGTTCGCCCTCTTCGGCCTGCTGGAGAGCAAGGTCCGCGAGCCGCTCGTCCCGCTGCGGATGTTCCGCTCCCTGCCGCTGACGGCCGGCACGATCCTGATGGTGCTGATGGCCTTCGCCTTCATGGGCGGGCTGTTCTTCGTCACCTTCTACCTCCAGAACGTGCACGGCATGAGCCCGGTGGACAGCGGTCTGCACCTGCTGCCGCTGACGGCGATGATGATCGTCGGCTCGCCCGCCGCCGGCGCCCTGATCACCAGGTTCGGCCCGCGCGTGCCGCTGGTGGGCGGCATGGTCTTCACCGCGGTCGCCATGTTCGGCATGACGACGCTGTCGACGGACACCGGCACGCTGACGATGTCCGTCTGGTTCGCGCTGCTGGGCCTGGGCCTGGCGCCGGTCATGGTCGGCGCCACGGAGGTCATCGTCGGCAACGCGCCGCTGGAGCTCTCGGGCGTGGCCGGCGGCCTCCAGCAGGCCGCCATGCAGGTCGGCGGCAGCCTCGGCACGGCGGTGCTCGGCGCCGTCATGTCCAGCAAGGTCAGCTCGGAGTTCGCGGGCCAGTGGACGAAGGCCGGGTTGCCCGGGGCCCCCGACCCGGCGCTGTCGGCCACGACCGAGATGGGCGCCGTCCCGCCGCAGCTCGCGCAGGCGCCGGGCATGACGCCGGACGCTTTCGGGCGGATCGGCAAGGCGGTGCACGAGACGTTCATGTCGGGCATGGGCATGGCCTTCACGGTGGCCTGCGGCGTGTCGATCGTCGCCGCCGTCGTCGCGGCCTTCACCAAGCGCGGCGCGAACGCGGAGGCGGGCGCGGGCATGGGCCACATCTGAGGCCGACGCCGCACCGCCACGCGACGTTCAGCCGCATACTGACGCGCGGTCACCCCGGGACCGGTCCGGTTCCCGGGGCGACCGCGCGCCGGCCGTTCGCGCGCCCGGCCCGCCCGCTCCCTCCCCCTCCGTAACGCCTCCCCCTCCGTGCGCCTCCCCCGTACGCCTCACCCGTCCGGATGAAGCCCCGGACCGCCGGGATCAGGCGTCCCCGGCCCGTCCTCCCCGGCGCCCCCTCCGCCCCACCCCACCGCCCCTACGCTCGCCCGACGGGCCCGCCGCGGGGCGTTCCGCGGACGATGACGGGCCCGGCCTCGCCGAACGACTCCTCGGGGGAGTGACCCATATGCGTACGTCCCGGATCCTGCTGCTCCTGCCGCTCGCCGCCCTGGCGACCACGGCCCTGACGACGAACTCGTCCGCGCACCCCGCGCCGAACCCCACCACCGCGTCCCACTCGCCCACGGCCCGCACCGGACCCACGGCCGGTGACTGCGCCGCCGGACAGTTCTGCCTCTGGCCGGAGTCCGGCTTCCGCGGCGTCCGGCGGACGTACGAACTGTCCGGCACCGACATCGAGAGCTGCGTCCCGCTCCCCGCGAGCCAGGGCGGCAACGCGTTCGCCAACCGCACCGGACGCCCCGTCACCACCTACCAGAGCGCCGAGTGCGCGGAGACCGCCGAGTTCGACACCTATCCCGGCGGCGGTACGTGGGTTCCCCAATCCCCTTACCAGGTAAGGGCGTTCAAGGTCTGGGAGCGCTGAACCGGCGCACGGAACGGGCCGGGAGCACCGAACGCGCGCGCCCGGGGCGCGAAAACGGACCCCGGCGCTCGGAAGGCGGGGGCATCCCGTCACACCAGGTCTGGAACCGCCGCACCCGGGTACTCGCCGACCCAAGCCCGGAACCGAGACCCCATGGGAGGCAAGATGGCGGGCTTCGGACGCAGCGGCACCCGCACCCGTTTCCGCGACCACGGCACCACGCACCCCCGCTCACGAGGCCGGACGGGTCCGCGGAGCGGGTCGGACCGCGCGACGCTGGGCATCGTCGGCCTGGTGTGCGCGATCGTCGGTTTCTTCGTGTTCGGAATCGTGCTCGGCCCGATCGCGGTGGTCACCGGCTGGCTCGGCATGGGACGCCGGGCGAACGGTGGCCGGTCGGTGCCGGCCGTGGTCGCCGTGGTGCTCGGCGTGATCGACACCGTGCTGGCGATCGTATGGCTCGTCGGCACGAGCCCGTCGGTCAGCTTCTTCTGACGAGCCTGACGAACGGGCCCGGCCCGGCGCGGACCGAAAAGCTCCCCACATACGCCAAGCCCCCGGTCAGCGTGGCTGACCGGGGGCCCGGCGTGTGCTCAGCGGATCAGCGGAGCGAAGGGGTGGGGATCAGGCGTCGCCGCCGGCCTCGCCCGCCTCCGCGGCGGTGACGTCCAGGAGCTGGTAGCGGTCGATGGCCTGCTTCAGCAGCGAGCGGTCGACCTTGCCCTCCTTGGCGAGCTCGGTGAGCACGCCCAGGACGATCGACTGCGCGTCGATGTGGAAGAAGCGACGGGCCGCGCCGCGGGTGTCGGCGAAGCCGAAGCCGTCCGCGCCCAGCGACTGGTAGGTGCCCGGCACCCAGCGCGCGATCTGGTCCGGAACCGCCCGCATCCAGTCGGAAACGGCCAGGACCGGGCCCTGCGCACCCTTGAGCTTCTGGGTCACGTAGGGAACGCGCTGCTCCTCCTCGGGGTGCAGCAGGTTGTGCTCCTCGGCCTCGACGGCGTCGCGGCGCAGCTCGTTCCAGGAGGTCGCCGACCAGACGTCCGCCTTGACGTTCCACTCGTCCGCGAGGATCCGCTGCGCCTCCAGGGCCCACGGCACGGCCACACCCGACGCCAGGATCTGCGCCGCGTGCTCGCCCTTCTCGCCGCCCTTGAGGTGGTACAGGCCCTTGAGGATGCCCTCGGCGTCCACGTTCTCCGGCTCGGCGGGGTGCACGATCGGCTCGTTGTAGACGGTGAGGTAGTAGAAGACGTCCTCGCTGTTCTCGCCGTACATGCGGCGCAGACCGTCCTGGACGATGTGCGCGATCTCGTACCCGTAGGCCGGGTCGTAGGCGACACACGCCGGGTTGGTCGAGGCGAGCAGGTGCGAGTGGCCGTCCGCGTGCTGGAGGCCCTCACCGGTCAGCGTCGTGCGGCCGGCGGTCGCGCCCAGGACGAAACCGCGCGCGAGCTGGTCGGCCATCTGCCAGAACTGGTCGCCGGTGCGCTGGAACCCGAACATCGAGTAGAAGACGTAGATCGGGATCAGCGGCTCGCCGTGCGTCGCGTAGGCGGAGCCCGCCGCGATCAGCGAGGCGGTGCAGCCGGCCTCGGAGATGCCGTCGTGCAGCATCTGACCGGTCGGCGACTCCTTGTAGGCGAGCAGCAGCTCGCGGTCCACGGACTCGTACTGCTGGCCCAGCGGGTTGTAGATCTTCGCGGACGGGAAGAACGCGTCCATGCCGAAGGTGCGGTACTCGTCCGGCGCGATCGGCACGAAGCGCTTGCCGATCTCCTTGTCCCGCATGAGGTCCTTGAGCACGCGGACGAACGCCATGGTCGTGGCGATCTTCTGCTGCCCGGAGCCCTTCTTCGCACCCGCGTAGGCCTTCTCGGCCGGCAGCGGGAGCGGCTTGCTGCGCACGACGCGGGTCGGCACGTAGCCGCCCAGGCTCTTGCGCCGGTCGTGCATGTACTGGATCTCTTCGGAGTCCCGGCCCGGGTGGAAGTACGGCGGCAGGCCGTCCTCCAGCTCCTTGTCCGCGATCGGCAGGTGCAGCCGGTCACGGAAGCGCTTGAGGTCCTGGACCGTCAGCTTCTTCATCTGGTGGGTCGCGTTGCGGCCCTCGAAGTTCGGGCCGAGCGTCCAGCCCTTGACGGTCTGCGCCAGGATCACGGTCGGCTGGCCCTTGTGCGCCTTGGCCGCCGCGTACGCCGCGTAGATCTTGCGGTGGTCGTGACCGCCGCGGCCCAGGTGCTGGAGCTGCTGGTCGGTCATGTTCTCGACCATCTTGCGCAGCCGGTGGTCGTCACCGAAGAAGTGGTCGCGGATGTAGGCGCCGCTCTCGGTGGCGTAGGTCTGGAACTGACCGTCCGGGGTCGAGTTCAGCTTGTTGACCAGGATGCCGTCGCGGTCCTGCGCCAGCAGCGGGTCCCAGCTGCGGTCCCAGACCAGCTTGATGACGTTCCAGCCGGCGCCGCGGAACTGCGACTCCAGCTCCTGCATGACCTTGCCGTTGCCGCGGACCGGGCCGTCCAGGCGCTGGAGGTTGCAGTTGACGACGAAGGTGAGGTTGTCCAGACCCTCGCGCGCGGCCAGGGAGAGCTGGCCCAGCGACTCGGGCTCGTCCATCTCGCCGTCGCCCAGGAACGCCCAGACGTGCGACTTGGAGGTGTCGGCGATGCCGCGGGCCTCCATGTAGCGGTTCATCCGCGCCTGGTAGATCGCGCCCAGCGGGCCCAGGCCCATGGAGACGGTCGGGAACTCCCAGAAGTCCGGCATCAGCCGCGGGTGCGGGTAGCTGGACAGGCCGTAGGGGGCCTTCGACTTCTCCTGGCGGAAGGAGTCCAGGTGCTTCTCGTTCAGCCGGTCCAGGAGGAACGCGCGGGCGTAGATGCCGGGGGAGGCGTGGCCCTGGAAGAAGATCTGGTCGCCGCCGTCGCCCTCGTCCTTGCCCCGGAAGAAGTGGTTGAAGCCCACGTCGTACAGGGAGGCGGAGGACGCGAAGGTCGCGATGTGGCCGCCGACGCCGATCCCCGGGCGCTGCGCGCGGGAGACCATGACGGCCGCGTTCCACCGGGTCGCGTTCAGGATCTTGCGCTCGATCTCCTCGTTGCCGGGGAAGAACGGCTCGTCCTTGGTCGCGATGGTGTTCACGTAGTCCGTGCTGCGCATCTCGGGCACGGCCACCCGCTGCTCGCGAGCCCGCTCGATCAGGCGGAGCATGAGGTAGCGGGCACGTTCCCGGCCTCGCTCATCGACGGCTGCGTCGAGCGAGTCGAGCCATTCCTGGGTCTCTTCGGGATCGAAGTCCGGGACCTGGCTGGGAAGGCCGCCAATGATGATCGGGTTTCGATCGGATCCGGAAGCCACGCTGTTCCTTCGCTGTTCGGTACTGCTCTGCTTTGGGGTCGCGCCGTCTTCCATCGTGTACCGAGGCACCGGGATACGTCATCTCTACCGGCGGGTAACCACCCCCTAAGAGACGGGCGCTGAAAGCCGATTTCTTAGGTCGGCCAAATCGCAACCATACGCCCATGTCGAAAGTGCTTCGCCTACGGCCCGTACGCCCCCGGAAAGGCGCCCCGTCGGCCGAATGCCGCCCCCAAAGGGCCCAGTGGCCTGCCACTACCCCACAAACCCGGCAGATCGCTGTGGCGTGAATCACCCGCCGTGATGCGAGCGGGGTCGCAGTTGCGGCGAGACGGAGGTAATCGTCACCGTTTCGACGGTCTGAACGGCCGGGTACTTGCGCGATCCGCCCGGCCCGTGTGGACTACGCCCAATGCTCCGCGCACGCGCGGGGTCAAGGCATTTACCGAAACATGACAGGAGGCAATCCGTGAGCGCGACCGCGGACCACGCGGAGGAGCGGACCAACCCTGCCGCCAAGCTGGGGTTCGAGCCCGGACAGGTGGTCCAGGAGATCGGCTACGACGATGACGTCGAGCACGAGCTCCGCGAAGGTATTGAGGCCGTGATCGGCCAGGATCTCGTCGATGAGGACTACGACGACGTGGCCGACGCCGTCCTGTTGTGGTTCCGGGACGACGACGGCGACCTTACGGACGCGCTGGTGGACGCGATCGGCCTGATCGACGAGGGCGGCACCGTCTGGCTCCTGACCCCCAAGACCGGCCGGGACGGTTACGTCGAGCCGAGCGAGATCAACGAGGCCGCGCAGACCGCGGGCCTCTCCCAGACCAGGAGCATCAACGCGGGCAAGGACTGGACGGGCAGCCGTCTGGTCTCGCCGAAGGCGGCCAAGACCGGCAAGCGCTGAGCCGCGCCACCGCGGCCCGCGCGGTACCACCACCGCGCCGCCGCCCACCGGCCCCACCGGAGCCCTGAGCTCCGCGCCGCCCGGGATTCCCGACCGAGTCCCCCTCCGGAACGCTCCCGACGTTCCCGGAGGGGGATTCGTGTGTATGGAGGGGTGCTCCTCTTTCCTTGGGTGCGGGGACGGAGAGAGCCGCCCCCGTCACCACCGCGGGCGCCGGGGGAGGCCACCCCTGACCGGCGCGTGAGCCCGGTGGCTCCGGAGTGGGGCGCGGGGTGCCGGGCGGGGGTGCTTCCGGGGGCCGCCGGGAACGGGGGCGGAGGGGGCACCGGCGGCCGGAACCCGGCGCGTAGGGTGGGGCGAAACCTGTTGAACGTGAGCGGAAGGGAACCCCCCATGGCGATCGAGGTCGGCACGAAGGCTCCGGATTTCGAGCTGAAGAACCAGCACGGCGAGCTGGTCAAGCTCTCCGACTTCCGGGGCGAGAAGACCGTCGTGCTCCTCTTCTACCCCTTCGCCTTCACCGGCGTGTGCACCGGTGAGCTGTGCGCGCTGCGGGACGAGCTGCCCAAGTTCGTCAACGACGACGTTCAGCTCCTGGCCGTCTCCAACGACTCCCCCTTCTCCCTGCGCGTCTTCGCCGAGCAGGAGGGCCTGGAGTACCCGCTGCTGTCGGACTTCTGGCCGCACGGCGAGGCCTCGCGCGCGTACGGCGTCTTCGACGAGGACAAGGGCTGCGCGGTGCGCGGCACCTTCATCATCGACAAGGAGGGCGTGGTCCGCTGGACGGTCGTCAACGGCCTCCCGGACGCCCGCGACCTGAACGAGTACGTCAAGGCGCTCGACGCCATCTGATCGGCCGGTCGGCCCTTTCCGATCGGCCGGTCGGTGCCCTCTGATCGGCCGGTCGGTCCTCTCCGATCCCGCCGAAAGGCCCCTTGACGCGACATCGGCGGACACCGACGGCCGGAATCTGTATTCGCGGGGAACCCGTCACTAGGATCAAATCGTTGATCCGATGCCATGCACGATGGGGGCACAGCAATACGTACCCCTCGAATCTTTGGGAGGACTCGTGGGAGTCAGCCTCAGCAAGGGCGGCAACGTCTCGCTGACGAAGGAAGCCCCCAATCTGACCGCGGTCATCGTCGGTCTGGGCTGGGACGCGCGTACCACCACCGGTACGGACTTCGACCTGGACGCCAGCGCCCTGCTGACGAACGACCAGGGCAAGGTGGCCAACGACCAGAACTTCGTGTTCTTCAACAACCTGAAGAGCCCGGACGGCTCGGTCGAGCACACCGGCGACAACCTCACCGGCGAGGGCGAGGGTGACGACGAGCAGATCAAGGTGAACCTCGCCGCGGTGCCGGGCGACGTCGCCAAAATCGTCTTCCCGGTGTCCATCTACGACGCCGAGAACCGCCAGCAGAGCTTCGGCCAGGTGCGCAACGCCTTCATCCGCGTCGTCAACCAGGCCGACGGCAACGAGCTGGCGCGCTACGACCTCAGCGAGGACGCCTCGACGGAGACCGCCATGGTCTTCGGCGAGCTGTACCGCAACGGCGCGGAGTGGAAGTTCCGTGCCATCGGCCAGGGCTACGCCTCGGGCCTGCGCGGCATCGCGCAGGACTTCGGCGTCAACGTCTGATCGCGCGGCACCCGGGCCCCGCGCCCGTCCGCGGCGCTCGGTCGCGTGCCGATCGCAGCGCTCGTCCCGTGACCGGCGCCGTACGCCCCTGACGGGGGGTACGGCGCCGGGCGCGCTTTCCGCCCGCGCACCACCGCACACCCGCGGGCCACCACACGCTCGCGGACCGGCACACACCCGCGGGCCACCACAGCCACCGCGCCCCAGCCGCGGCGCGGGCGCCCCGCCCGACGGCCCGCGTCCGGCACCACCGGACGCCGCGGGCCGGAAGGCGGCAGACCACCCCACCGTCACCCCACCGGGAGGAAGCGAACACCATGGGCGTCACGCTCGCCAAGGGAGGCAACGTCTCCCTGACCAAGGCCGCGCCGAACCTGACCCAGATCATGGTCGGCCTCGGCTGGGACGCGCGCTCCACCACGGGTGCGCCGTTCGACCTCGACGCCAGCGCGCTGCTGTGCCAGGCCGGCCGGGTGCTCGGGGACGACTACTTCGTCTTCTACAACAACCTCAAGAGCCCCGAGGGCTCCGTCGAGCACACGGGGGACAACCTCACCGGGGAGGGCGAGGGCGACGACGAATCGATCCTGGTGGACCTGACGAAGGTCCCGGCCCAGGTCGACAAGATCGTCTTCCCGGTCTCGATCCACGAGGCCGACCTGCGCGGCCAGAGCTTCGGACAGGTCAGCAACGCCTTCATCCGCGTGGTCAACCAGGCCGACGGCAGCGAGCTGGCCCGCTACGACCTCAGCGAGGACGCCTCCAGCGAGACGGCCATGATCTTCGGCGAGGTGTACCGCTACAGCGGTGAATGGAAGTTCCGAGCGGTCGGACAGGGGTACGCATCCGGTCTGCGAGGCATCGCTCTAGACTTCGGGGTCAACGTTTCGTAAAGGCGCCGCGCGCTGCGCGCGGGGGAGCCCAGACAGCGAGGGATTGGGTAGGCAGTGCTCCTGAAAACCTTTGGCTGGTCGTTCGCCGTCACGGCGGCCGGACTGGCCTTGGCCGGCGTGCTCTGGGGGTGGCAGGGGCTCGCGATCGTCGGGATTCTGTCCATCCTGGAGATCTCGCTCTCGTTCGACAACGCGGTCATCAACGCCGGAATCCTGCGGAAGATGAATGCCTTCTGGCAGAAGATCTTCCTGACGGTCGGCATTCTCATCGCCGTGTTCGGCATGCGGCTGGTCTTCCCCGTCGTCATCGTCGCGATCACGGCGAAAATGGGGCCGATCGAGGCCGTCAATCTGGCGATCAACGACAAGGAGCAGTACGAGCACCTCGTCACCGCCGCGCACCCGGCGATCGCCGCGTTCGGCGGGATGTTCCTGCTCATGATCTTCCTCGACTTCATCTTCGAGGAGCGCGAGCACAAATGGCTGTCCTGGCTGGAGAAGCCGCTGGCCAAGATGGGCAAGCTGGACATGCTGTCCGTCATCGTCGCGCTGATCGTGCTGCTGGTCACGGCGATGACCGTGGCCACCAACGTCTCGCACGGCGGCGGTGACAAGAGCGCCACCGTCCTGCTGGCCGGCGTCGCCGGTCTGCTGACGTATCTGGTCGTCGGCGGCATCTCCGGCTACTTCGAGGACAAACTGGAGGACGCCGACGAGGACGAGGACGATGGCGAGGACAGTGCCGCGGGCGAGGCCGCGGCGGCCCTCAAGAAGAAGGGCGGCACCGGCTCCGCCGTCGGGCTGGCCGGCAAGGCCGCGTTCTTCATGTTCCTCTACCTGGAGGTCATCGACGCGTCGTTCTCCTTCGACGGCGTCATCGGCGCGTTCGCCGTCACCAACGACATCTTCGAGATGGCGCTGGGTCTGGGCATCGGCGCGATGTACATCCGCTCCCTGACGGTCTACCTGGTCCGCAAGGGCACCCTGGACGACTACGTCTACCTGGAGCACGGCGCGCACTACGCCATCGGCGCGCTCGCGGTCATCCTGCTCGTCACGATCAAGTACGAGATCCCGGAGGTCGTCACCGGTGGCATCGGCGTCCTCCTGATCCTGCTGTCCTTCTGGTCCTCCGTTCGCAAGAACAAGGCCGAGGGCAAGCACGAACAAAAATCCGGAGACAGATCGGAAGTCGCATCCGGCGTGTGACGCCGGTCCGATTGCGGAACGCTTTCAGCGGGGCGGGGCGGGGGGGGTTGACCGCCACGCCCCCCACGCTTCAAGGGGCCGAACCAAAGGGAGGGTGGGA
>NZ_JBEXNM010000013.1:0-160605 GCF_040611095.1 Streptomyces sp. NPDC003077
CGTGCGGACCGGTCGGGTCCGCACGCGCGCCGCTGTGTGGGGGCCCGGGCCGGGGCCCCGTACGCGTTGTGTCGTCGGGCTGGGTTCAGTGGTTCCGGTGGCAGTCGGGGAGGTGGGTGGCCTCGACGTAGCCCCACCGGCGGGCGGCCGGGGCGTAGCCGTGCACGTACGCGTGAGGGCCGTGGACGACGCAGGTGCGGGTGCCGATGACGAAGCGGTCGCCGGGCCGCAGGTTCCCGATGACGAACGCGTGGACGGCGTCCCTCAGGGTCGCGTGGCCGCTGACGCGGAGGTGGGCCGCCTTGCGGCCGTCACCGACCGGGTTGAAGTCGACCCGCCGCACCGAGCCGTCGTTGCCGACCCCTTGCAGCGAGGGCAGCGGGAGCTGCTTGGCCAGGCAGGAGCGGTTGACGAACCCGTAGTGCGGGTTGACCTTCGGGCGCTGGGACGCGCGGTCGCGGTCCTGGACGAGGGCCCAGCGGTCGCCGACGTTGTAGCGGACCCCGACGCGGGCCCCGCGGTCGAGGTGCCAGGCCCGGTGCCGCACGCCCTTCATGGGGAAGTTCTCGTAGACCGCGCAGCCGCGCGTCAGGTGGGTGCCCATCAGCCAGTTCGGCGGGTAGGAGCGGACGGCGGGGACGAGGGGGGAGGAGGTGGCGCCCTTGGGGGACGCCGCGGGCTGGGCCGCGTTCGCGGTCGGCAGGGGGACCAGCAGGAGCGCGGCGAGGGCGCCCAGAAGCGTGCGGGCGCCGCGGAGGCCGGGCGCGGCCGGACCGGGGCGCGTACGGGCGGTGGCGGCGTCTCCGTGATGGGGGACGGGGAAGGGCATCGGGTTCTCCTGGCCGTCGGCGAGCGCCGCCCCTTGGTGGGCGGGCGTCTCGCGGACCAGTAAGGGGGCGCCCAATATGGGCGGCCACGGCGTCCGGCGGGGATCACTCGAATGGGCGAATGTCGTTCCGTGACGGAGGGGTACGGAGCGGGGCCGCCTATAAACAGCCGCATGAAACGACCGCTCGCGGGCCGCCCGTTAGGACGAACGAAGCCCGGACCTGAGCCCGTGATGTACCTGGTGCTGTACATCGGCGCGCTCCGCAAGGCACACGACATCACCTACGCCGATGTCGCCCGGTTCATGGGCCTGGAGTACCGGAAGCGGCGGGACATCTCGCGGGCGTTCGCGGGCGGGCGGCAGGTACCCAAGTGGGAGTACGTGGAGGCGACCGTCCGGTGCTGCTGCGGTTCCGGCGCCGAGGCGGAGTGGCGGCTGCGGCACTGCGCGGATCTGCACGCGCGGGCGCTCGCCGGGCGGGAGAGCCCGGACGTGGCGCCGGACGAGGTGAGGGTGGAGCTCGCGCCGTGGGTGTGGGGGAGAGCGGGGTGAGCGGAGCCGGCGGGAGGCGCGGGCGCCGGGGCGCGGGCGGGGAATGCGGGACCGGTGGGGAATCCCGGGGGCCGGTGGGGGAAGATTCCGCGGCGTTCGCCATGCGGCCGTGAGGTGCGCCATTGCGCACGCGTATCGCGGATTCCGATCAATTCACGCGGTCTCACGAAAACAAAAGCGGAGATTTGCTCGGAACCGTTTACTGGTCTGTGCGTACCGGGAATCATCGGCGGAGTGTCGGCGAGCGTAACCACGCGTCGACGGGGCGCGTCATACTAGTCGGATGCACCCGCCGGGTCCGATCGGCGGGGATCACCGCGCGAAGATCGATGCGTGAACGGCACTGTGTGAAACGGCAATGTGCGAACAGCACTGCATGAACAGCACTGCATGAACAGTACCGGATGAAGATCACCGCGTGAACAAGGATCTCACCGCAACGAGCAATCATGAATGAGAAAACGGGGAGGACGGGGCTCATCATGAGAATGGTGGCGATAAGGGAGTTACGGGGCTCCCTGCTGGAAAGGTGGTTCCAACGGGGGGAGATCGTCGGCATCCGGAGCAATCGCCTTCTTATAGCGGTTGTTGTTCCCATGTCGACTTCTTGGATAACACACCTGATTGAACTGAACTGGTCCCGCCTGCAACAAAGTATCGAGCAGGGGGAAGCCGAGCTGGCGGGTGACGGGCCGTTCGTTCCGCTGCGCAAGATAGTGGATCAGTCCGAAGCGGGAGAACGCGCACCGGAAACCGGGCTCCTGCCCCGGGTGGGCGCGTGCGAGGGCGGCGATGAGAATGAGGCGAGAATGGCCCTGGGCATCCCGGCGGAGGCCCTGGCCCGTTACACGGACCGCTTCGTGAGGGCCGCCGGCGGGGCGTCGGGGGGCGCCGGACGGACGGCCGTCCGGTGGTCGGACGAGGCGGCCGACGAGGATCCGGGCGCGGCGCCGACCGGCGGTGAGCCGGGGCGGCCCGTGCGGACCGTGCGGATCGGGGACGTGTCCGCGCACCTGATCGAGGAAGCCGGGCGGGCGGGCCGCTCTCTGGTCCTGACGAACGACCGCGTGGTCATCGGGATCATCGTGCCCATCACGCGTCACCTGGTGGAGTTCCTGGTCGAGGAGAACATGTCGCGGGTGCTGTTCAACATCGATCTCGGCGAGAAGGAGATCGAGGCCCAGTTGCCCTTCGCGTCACTGGAGGAGCTGCTGACCGGGCTCGCCGAGAAGGAGCGCGAGCAGGGGAGCGGGAGCGGGCAGGAGAGCGGGAGCGGGCAGGAGAGCGGGCAGCGCTAGGCGGGGCCGCCGGCCGGCGGTGGCCGCTCACTCCAGGAACGACCGGGGCGGGGGCGGCGCCGGTTGGCGGTTCCTCCGCCTCGGTGAGATCTCTTCCGGGATCTTCTCGGGGGTGGCCTCTTCGTTGGGGCTGCTTCGGCCTTCGGTGAGGCCCCGCAGGGAGGGCGCCGAACGCGGGTGGCGTGCGGTGAGCCGCCGAACGCTGACGGTCTTCGGCGAGGCGCCGAACCCGGGCGGCCTTGGGCGAGGCGCCGTATGCGGGCGGCGTTCGGCGAGCCGCCGAACCCGGGGGCCTTCAATGAGCCGCCGAACGCGGTCGGCCTTCGGTGAGCCGCCGAATACGGACGGCCGCCTTCGAAGTAAATGCCGAACGCGGGCGGCACCGCACGTATCAGATGCTCCGATTACGGAATCCCGAATCCGCTTTGAGGATATCCACGACGAGGAAGACCTTCTCGGCGATCTCCCGCTCCGCCTGATCCGCGTACCGTTTGCATTCGGCTTGAGTCAGCGGCCGGTGCACGGCCGTATACCCCTCAAAACTGAGCGGCGTCGCGACATAGCCGTTGTATCTGTCGATCGTCAATTCCGCGTCGCGGTTCGGGCCGTCGTCCAGCTCCTCCTCCAGGGCGTCCGCCAGCCCTTCTCGGTCGGCTTGGGAAGGCAGGCCGTACAGGACCTGCCGCGCCGCGAAGCCGAGTATCACCTCGTAACGTTCGCTCATCCCTCGTCACCCCACATGAGGAGAGTTGCCGCATCGGCGGCGGTTGCATCATAGCGAGGTGTCCGGTGGCGAGAAGTTCATCCTTCGGTATTGAGCAAGACTCTTTATATTTCCTTGCGTGGGCCGGGGCCGGGAGAAATGGGAGGGGGCTTTTGATTTCCCGGGTGCCGGAGTTCTTCGGGTTTTGGGTTTTCCGTGGGGCGGGGGCGGCGGCGCCGTTCATTGGGCGACCGCGTAGGCCTCCACGGACCAGAGGGAGTATCCGAAGCGGGTGGCCCGCTCGTCGCCCTGGATGCGGACGAAACGGACGTCGGGCGCGTCCATCCGGACCGATTCCCGGCCCCCCTCGCTGTCCCGCACCGTCGCCGCCGTCCGCCACTCCCGGCCGTCGGAGGAGACCTGCACGCGGTAGGCGGCGGCGTGCGCCTTCTCCCAGTGCAGGACCAGGCGGCCCAGACGGGCGGGCGCGGGCAGGGCGAACTGGAGCCAGGCGCCGTCCTCGGCGGGGGAGGACCAGCGGGTGGCCGGGTCGCCGTCGGTGGCGGCCCCGGCCGGGAAGTCGGGGGACTCGTCGCCGGAGGAGGTGGCCGCCGCGCCGCGGGCGAGGTCGGGGCCGCCGGCGCGCGGGTAGGTCCGCACCGTCAGGGTCTGCCGCTGGTCGCCGTAGGAGACGGGGATCTCGTACGTGCCGGACGGGGTGCCCGCCGGGACGGTCACCTCGATGCGGGCGGTGGCGGTGCTGCCGCGCGGGACGGTCAGGTGGCGCGGGGCGCGGACGGTGAGGCCGGGCGGCGCCTTGACCGTCAGCTCGCCCTCGACGTCGCCGGGGCGGCGGGAGAAGATCCGGGCGTCCACGGTCGTGGTGCCGCCGATCTCGGCGTCCGTCTCCGTGCGGGAGAGCTCCAGACCGGCCGGCGGCACGTCCTCGAACCACGGCGTCAGGGCGTGCACCGTGGGCGCCTTGGCGTCCTTGGGCCAGCTCAGCCGGATGGCGTCGGCGCGCAGGCCGCGCGCCTGGGCCTGGGTCCAGCCGGTGTCGGACAGCCCGGCCAGCCGCCGCCACCCCTCGCCCGGGACACGCGCCTCCAGGGAGACGCCGGCCGCCGAGGGGGTGGGGTCGGTCAGGGCGGTGACCGCGGTGAGCGGCCGGACGCGGTTGAACGGCACGGTCAGCGCGGTGGGCCGGTCCTTCTCCTTGGGCGCGGCCTCTGCGCTCTTGGGGCGGTTGTCCTGCGCGGCCCGGTCGTCCTTCCTGGGGGCCGCCTTGGGCAGCGGGGCGGCGGCGCGGGCACCCGTCCACGCGTCCGACTCGGTCATCGCGCGCTCCAGGAAGGGCGCCAGGACGCCCTTGCCGACGGTCGCCGAACTGCGGCCGATCTCCGCGCGCAGCTTCTGGACGGTGCGCTGGGCGGCCCACGCCGCCGCGCCGTCGCCGCGCGCCTGGGCGAGCAGCATGTCCACGGCGTTCTCGCCGGCCTCGCCGTACCGGGCGAGCTGCTGCGCCCAGGGCCCCACTTCGGCGGCGAGCGGGGCGGAGAGGTGGTCGGGGGTGCCGCTCATGGTGCGGAAGGCGGCGCGCAGCTCGCGCCCGGCGTCCGCGAACGCGGTGTCCCGCCCGGGGGCGCCGCTGTTGGTGGCGGCGGCGCGGGACGCCCAGAACGCGTCGATGAGGGGACGCAGGTAGGCGGACTCGTCGTCGTCCAATACGGAGGACGCGTCGTTGCCGGCCAGCGCGTGCACCGCGGCGCGCGCCCGCTTGTCCCCGCCCGACAGGTCGTCGATGGCGGCCTCCCAGGACTCCTGCGGGCGGTAGCCGCGCGGGTTCCAGGCGTAGTCGGCGGCGGTGAACAGCGGGATGCGGGAGGCGGTGGGCTGGGCCATGGCGTTGCTGAGCAGCCCGGCCGAGCCGGTGGCGACGGCGGGCTCGCGGCCGGTGTAGGGGCCGAGGAAGATACGGTCCTGCGCGTAGTCGTTGACCGGATAGTTGTCCATCGTGACCACCGGGTGGCCGAA
This sequence comes from Streptomyces sp. NPDC003077, assembly GCF_040611095.1. Taxonomy (NCBI): domain Bacteria; kingdom Bacillati; phylum Actinomycetota; class Actinomycetes; order Kitasatosporales; family Streptomycetaceae; genus Streptomyces; species Streptomyces sp. NPDC003077. The sequence continues at coordinate 5,417 of NZ_JBEXNM010000013.1, forward strand.
GGCCTCGCGGGCCGTGGCCAGTTCCCCGCCGGTGATCGTGCGCGGGACGACGCCGACGCCCGTCCACGCCACCTCCACCCGGTCCGACAGCGCCTCGTTCAGCGCCTTCCGGTAGGCCGTCGCGCCGTCCTGGTAGTACTCGGTCGGCATCAGCGTCAGCGGCGGGGCGTCCGGGTGCCGGCGCGCCAGATGGCGGGCGAGCGCGTCGGCGACCTTCGCCTGTGCGGTCGCGGCGGCCTTCGGGCCGGAGCCGAAGGCGTCCTCGTCCCCGTCGCAGCGCCACTCGCTGTAGCTGACGTCCTGGAACTGGAGCTGGAAGGCCCGCACGCCCAGCGCCCACATGGCGTCCACCTTGCGGGTCAGCGCCCGGACGTCGTCCTGGGAGGACAGGCACATCGCCTGGCCGGGGGAGACCGCCCAGGCCAGCGTGACGTGGTTGGCGCGGGCGCGCTCGGCCAGCTCGCGGAACGCGGCCCGCTGCGCCGCCGGGTAGGGGTCGCGCCACTGGGACTGCCGGTACGGGTCGTCGCCGGGCGCGTAGAGGTAGCGGTTCTGCTTCGTCCGGCCCATGAAGTCGAGCTGTTCCAGGCGCTGCGCATGGGTCCACGGCTCGCCGAAGAACCCCTCGGCCGTGCCGCGCACCGCCGTCCCCGGCCAGTCCCGCACCACCACCGACGCCAGCCGCGCGCCGCCGCCGTCCTTTTGGGCGGGGTTGTTCTTCTGGGCGGGGTTGTCCTTTTGGGTGAGGCCGTTCTTGTGGACGAGCTGGCGCAGCGTCTGCGCGGCGTGGAAGAGGCCGTCCGGGCCGACGCCCTCCAGCGCGACGGTGCCCCGCCCGGCCACGTGTCCCACGGCGAGCCGGTACCCGCCGGAGGGCAGGTCGCCGCGCGCGGGCGCGCGCAGCGCCCGCAGGGCGTCCTCGGCCCGCTCCCCGCCGGCCAGCAGCACCGGGCCGGCGGCGGGCAGCGGCGCGCCGGGCCGGGGCTCGTGGACGGTGCGCACGCCGGCGGAGCGCAGCAGCGCGCGGAGCGCGTCCAGGGCGTACGGATCGGCGTCCGCGCCGGCCACGAGTGTGACGTCGGTCCCCAGGGCGACGGGGGTGCCCAGCGCCCGCAGCGACTGGGGGCGCGGCCAGACGGCGGGCGTCCGGTCGGCTTCGGCCGCCTGGTCGGGGGCGCCGACCGCGGGCTCGGCGGGCACCGCGGGCGCCGCCTGCGCGCCGGGCGCCCCGAGCAGCCCGCCGATGACGGCGGCGGCCAGCGCGGTGGCACCCGCCACCCGGGCCCCGCTCGCGCCGCTCCTGTAGGGCCGGCCGAATCGCCCGCCGCCCCGAACGCCACGGACTCGCACGGTCTCTCCTGTCCCCGTCGTCACCGTGCCCACCGATGGGCTCATCGGTGGGCCGCCGGGCCGCGGTCGTCCGCCGCCCGGCCGTGTTCCGTCGGCCGCTCTCCAGTGAGGTGGTCGCCCGCCGTGGCGCCCGTACCGATCGTGGCGTACGGGCGCGAGCCGGGTGGACGGTGCTCGTGGACGGCGGTCGACGCGGTCGCCGTGGGGGTGGCCGCCGGACTCCGCCGCGTTCGGCGGTGCCGCTTCGGAACCCCCGTCAGGGGCCCGTCGTGCGCCCGCCGGGGTTGCCGCCGGGTGTTCGCCGTGCCTCCCTGGGGCGCGCGCCGGGCGCTGCCGGAGCACCGGGGCCGGGCGCCGTCCGGAGTACCGTCCGGTCGTCGTTGCGGCCCCTGCGATTCCCTACCGGAAAAGCCTTCGGCTGTGAGCCCACCATTCGAGCGGTGAGGGTGTCAACGACGGTAACCGAAGTGCCTGCTTTGCCCGGTGTGATGATCGGTGCGGTTGGGGTGAGGGGCGAAGGAAAAATGCCGGTTGCCTGCCGTATATGCCCGTGTTCTCTCTGTGCGCAGGCGGTCGCGGCCGTGGAATCGCCCGCGCGGATGCCGGTGTGACCTGGACCACGTTGCTTCAATGGAAGGGTCTGTGCCGAGCCCCAGTGGGTAGGGCAGCCGTGTCCCACTGCCGACGAACGGGAGGCCCTCGTGGCCGCGTCCGCTCAACTCCTCCTCGACGCACTGACCCCCGATCCCCCGGAGGCCGAGCCGGTGTCCGGACCGGTGGCCGGGCCGGTGGCCGGGCCGGTGTCCGAGCCGGTGGAGCCGCCCCTCTTCGCCGGGCTCTCCGACCCGGACGTCCCGCTGACCGGCTCCGGCTCGGCCGGCTTCTCCGAGCCACCGCTGACCAGCGAGCCACCCCTCGCCGCACCGCTCACCAGCGAGTCCCCGATCGCCGCCGAACTCCCGCTGACCAGCGAACCCACCGCGGCCGGCCTCGGCGCGGAGCCCGCGGACGTCTGATGGGCCGCCGCCCGCGAGGACCGGAGGACACCTGATGGGCCGCGCGGAGGAACTCCCCGACCGCGTCCGGCTCGCCCGGCTGCACGGCGTGGCCACCTCCTACGAGCCGTCGCCGGGACGCACCGTCCACGTCGGCGACGAGACCGTCGTCGCCGTGCTGGCCGCGCTCGGCGTCGACGCCTCCACCCCGCGCGCCGTCCGCGCCGCCCTGGAGGCGTACACGCGGGAAGCGAGCCGCTCACTGCTGCCGCCCACCGTCGTGTGGCGCCCCGGCCGCCCGCCCGGCCGCTCCCGGCCCCCGGACTTGGCCCGGCCTCCCGATCCGGCCCGGGTGACCCCGTTCTCCCCGGCGTCCGACCTCTCCGGCCTGCCCGAGGGCACCGAGCTTCGGGTGGAGACGGGGGAGGGGCGGACGTACGAGCTGCCGCCGGGGTCCTGGGACGGGCCGCCGTCCTCGACTCCGCACGGGCCGCCGCGCAAACCTCCCTCGTCCGCGGCTTCGTACGGAACCTCGGCCTCGGCTCCGTACGCATCCGGCGCGAAGGCCGGGACGGGCCGCGCGCCCGAAGGGGACGAAGAGGACGAAGCCCCCGGCGACCGCTACCGGCCCCCGCTCGGCGTGCACGCCCTCCACGCCCGCGCACCGGACGGCCGCACCGCCCGCGCGCACCTCGTCGTCGCCCCCGACCGGATGCCCGCGCCCCCCGAACGCACCCACGGCTTCATGGTGCAGCTCTACTCCCTCCTCTCCGCCCGCTCCTGGGGCATGGGCGACCTCGGCGACCTCGCCGACCTGGCCGCCTGGTCGGGGCGCACCCTCGGCAGCGGCTTCCTCCAGATCAACCCGCTGCACGCGGCGGTCCCCGGCGCCCCCACCGACCCTTCCCCGTACCGCCCGTCCTCACGGCGCTTCCCCGACCCCGTCCATCTGCGGATCGAGGACATTCCCGAATTCACCCGGTTGGCGGGTCCCGCTCGCGCCCGGGCGCAGGAACTGCTCGCCCGAGGCGGTCGGCTGCGCGAGGCGGCCCTGCGCCCGGACGGCCGGATCGACCGCGACGCGGTGTGGGCGCTGAAGAAGGAAGCCCTGGAACTGCTGTACGAGGTCCCGCTGAGTCCCGGCCGCCGCGCCGCCTACGAGGACTTCCTCGCGGAAGAGGGCCGTTCGCTGGAGGACCACGCCACCTGGTGCGCGCTCGCCGAGGTGTACGGCCCGGACTGGCGCGCCTGGCCCGCCGGGTTGCGCGACCCGCGCTCGGCGCACACCGCGCGCGAGCGGGGCGCACTCCACCGCCGCGTGGACTTCCACCGCCGCCTCGCCTGGCTCACCGATCAGCAACTCGCCGCCGCCCAGCGGGCCGCGCGGGACGCAGGCATGGGCATCGGGCTGGTCCACGACCTGGCCGTCGGCGTGCACCCGACCGGCTCCGACACCTGGGCCCGGCAGGACGCGTACGCCGCCGGCATGTCCGTCGGCGCGCCCCCGGACGCGTTCAACTCCCGCGGCCAGGACTGGGGCCTGCCCCCCTGGCGGCCCGACGCGCTCGCCGACGCCGGCTATGCCCCCTACCGGGATCTGCTGCGCGGCCTGCTGCGCCACACGGGAGCGCTGCGCATCGACCACGTGATGGGCCTGTTCCGCCTGTGGTGGGTGCCCGAGGGCCGGCCGCCGACCGAGGGCACGTACGTCCGGTACGACGCCGAGGCGATGCTCTCCGTCCTGGCCCTGGAGGCGCACCGGACCGGCACGACCGTGATCGGCGAGGACCTGGGCACGGTCGAGCCGGGCGTGCGGGACGCGCTCGCCGCCCGCGGGGTGCTGGGCACCTCCGTCCTGTGGTTCGAACGCGATTACGACCGGCCGGAGCACCCGCCGCTGCCACCCGAGACCTGGCGCCGCGACTGCCTGGCCACCCTCACCACCCACGACCTGCCCACCACGGCCGCTCGCCTGACCGGCGACCACACGGCCCTGCGCCACCGCCTGGGCCTCCTGGACGGCCCCCTCCAGGAGGAACGCGCGGCCGAGCGCGCGGAGGTGGGCGGCTGGCTGGTGTGGCTCCGCGCCCTGGGCCTCCTCCCGGGGCGGACGGCGGGGATCGAGGACCTGCCGGGTGCGTCCTGGGGGCGGCCGGTTACGCCCTCAGGGGAGACGGACGTCTTCCCTGAGGACGTCGACACGTTCGGGCGCGACCCGGAAGGACCGGAGGAGGAGGCGGCGGACCCGGACGCGCTGAGGGAGCCGCCGGACGAACTCCGGGGGCCGGGGTCGGGGCCGGGACCGCGTGGGGAGCCCGACGGCCTCACCGAGGCATTCGGGAACCTTCCCCGCGTTCCCGACGACGGCTTCGAGGACATGCCGCTGACCGAGGGGCCGTGGTCGGAGGAGGAGAAGCGGCTGACCGAGGGGCCGGGGCCGGAGGAGAAAAGCAGGCTGGTCGAGGGGCCGGGGTCCGCGCCCGGAGAGGCGGACGCGGGGCCTCGGGCCACCCCCGAGGAGGTGGACGCCTTGTTCGGCCGGTACGGAGGATCGGACGCGTTCCGCGCCGCTCTCGGCGAAGAGGCGGACGCGTTCCTCGGCGGGCCGGACGAGGAGGCGGCGGTCGCCGCGCTGCACCGCTACCTGCTGCGCACCCCGGCGCGCATGATCGGAATCTGGCTGCCGGACGCGGTGGGGGACCGCCGCCCGCAGAACCTCCCCGGCACGTCGGACGAGTACCCGAACTGGCGGCTCCCCATCAGCGACCCGGACGGCCGGCCGCTCACCCTGGAGGACATCGCCGCCTCACCCCGCCTGCGCCGCCTGATGCGGGCGCTGACGGAGGAGTGAGCGCGGGCGCGGGCGCTGGGGCGTGCGCCCGCGCCGAGGGGAGGCCGGGCGCGGGCGCGTACGTCGGCGCGGGAGTGCGGTCGAGCCCCGGCGGACGAGCGAGGGCAGGCACCGGCAGACGAACCGGCGCAGGCGCTGACGAACGAGCCGGGGTCGGGCTGACGAACGAGCCGACGCGGCGGTGACGAACGAGCCGACGCGGGCGCCCGGGCCCCATCCGGGAGGAATTCGGGGATAAAACGGGCGTCCGTGCGGCCGGAGCCCAAGGGCCGGGCGTGGCCGGGCCGTCCGGGCAGCCGTTAGGCCACCCCGGGCGCGCGGTCCGTACGTGCGTCCGATACGTTGAGGCCGTGAGCAATAAGGTCAACAAGAACGCCCTGCGCGCCGGAACGATCACCGCCGGCACCGCGTTGCTGCTGCTGATGTCGTCCTCCGCGTTCGCGCTCACCCGCGACGACGGTGACGACCCGGGTCCGGGCCTGAGCGTCGGCGAGACGCTCGGCCTCTACGTGGCCGCGCCCATCGTCCTGTTCCTGGTCATCGCCGGCCTGGTCATGATCGGCGACAAGTCGCGCAAGACCAAGGGCTGAGACCCGCACCCGACCTCCGGCTCGCCGGACCCGTGCCTTGCCGGGCGGCGCCTTTCCGGTTGCCCGATCAAGGTCGGCGTCCGCCCGCCCGCTTCCTCGGTCTGGTCCTCGACGTCCGGGACCCGGCTTCCCTGCGAGTTCCGATCCGCGGCTTTCCGCTGCCTTTTTCGGAGCGCCCCGGAGCCATCCGGAGCCATTCAGGACCACCGGGGGACTCTGCCTCCAACCCGCTCGGTGCTGCCGCGCCGCGCCGGTGACCCATACCCGTCACCGGGCTGTTCGCGACTACTGCCGTCAGGCCGTTGACCATGCCATAGGGCCGAGGGCCGTCCGGCCCTGTCGGCGATCGGTACTCAAGGCGCCTACTGGTTCGCACGAACCAGTAGGCGCCTTTTGCTTTCCCGGACCGGCCCCAACGGCCCACTGACGCACTCCACGCCCTCCCCACCATCTCCCCATCACCACTCCACCCGCGCAAGTGTGCCCAGATGCCTGCGGATTCCCGACGGAGGACGCTTTAACGCGAGCTAACCTACGATGTCGTAACCTACGGTTCCGTAAGCGTAAGTAGCTCTCTTCCCCGTAGCCCTCGTCCCTCTCGTCTCAGGAGTACGCGTGACCATCGCCCCCGCCCGCCACGACGGAGAGCGCGGCCAGGCCGCCTGGAGCGACACCCGACTGCTCTACGCCCTCGAAGAGGTCGTGGAGAAGGAGATCAACCGGCACCTGAAGGTCGCCAAGGACTGGATGCCGCACGAGTACGTCCCCTGGAGCGACGGGCGGAACTTCGACGGGGTGATGGGCGGCGAGCCCTGGGCGCCCGAGCAGTCCAAGGTCACCGACATCGGCCGGATCGCGCTCGTCGTCAACCTGCTCACCGAGGACAACCTGCCCAGTTACCACCACGAGATCGCCACCCTCTTCGGGCGCGACGGCGCGTGGGGGACCTGGGTGCACCGCTGGACGGCGGAGGAGGGCCGGCACGGCATCGTGATGCGGGACTACCTGCTCGCCAGCCGGGCGGTGGACCCGGTGGAGCTGGAACGTTTCCGTATGGCGCACATGTCGGCGGGCTTCGAGTCGGACAACGCGCACAGCATGCTGCACTCGGTGGCGTACGTGGCGTTCCAGGAGCTGGCGACGCGCATATCGCACCGGAACACGGGCCGCCACTCCGGCGACCCGGTCTGTGACCGGATGCTGGCCCGCATCGCCACGGACGAGAACCTGCACATGGTCTTCTACCGGAACCTGCTCTCCGCGGCGTTCGAGCTGGCGCCCGATCAGACGATGAGCGCCGTACGGGACGTCGTGGTGGGCTTCCGGATGCCCGGCCACGGGATGCCCGGCTTCGAGCGCGCCGCGGCCCGGATGGCGATCGGCGGCGTCTACAACCTGCGCATCCACCACGACGACGTCATCCAGCCGGTGCTGCGGTACCTGAAGGTGCTGGAGATCGGCGGCCTGGGCCCGGAGGGGCTGCGGGCCCAGGAGGAACTGGGGCTGTTCCTCGGCGGGCTGGACGACCAGGCCCGCAAGTTCGACGAGCGGCTGGCCGCGCGCAACGCCCGCAAGGCGGCGCGAGGCTGACGCGGACGGGGGGCGCCGGGCGTGCACCCGGGGTCCCGCGCACGCGCTTCCTTTCGCTTTCCCTTAAAGAAACGATCGAAAGTATTCGATAGACCTGATGAGTCCATTTCTGTCACGTTGATCTCCGACAGGCCGGAGTGATGAACGACGCGAGGGAGAGGCCGACGTGGCAGTCACGGACGCATCGATACGTACGGCGGAGGGCCGGGGCGCGGGCCCGGACGGGGACGCGAAGCCGGACACGAACGCGAACGCGAACCCGAACGGGACCGCGAACCCGAACGGGACCGCGACCCCGAACGGAGACGCGAAGCCGATCGAGCCCGCGAACCCGAGCAACGCCCCCCACACGCAAGCCCCCACTCCCACCAAGAAGACCCTCGCCCCCACCGCCCAGCTCATCGGTCTCGGCCTGGCGCTCCTGGCGACCGTCATCTGGTCCGGGAACTTCGTCATCGCCCGCGCCCTGCACGACACCATCCCGCCCGTTCAGACGGCCTTCTGGCGCTGGGTGATCGCCCTGTGCGCGGTCGCGCCGATCGCGCTGCCGCAGGTGCGCCGGCAGTGGCCGGCCATCCGCCGCCACCTCGGTTATCTGACGGTGGCCGCGCTGCTGGGCGTGACGCTGTTCAACACCCTCATCTACCAGGCGGGCCGCAGCACCTCCGCCACCAACATGGCCATGATCGCCGCCGCCTCGCCCATGATGATCGCGGTCTTCGACCTCGTCGGACGCCGTCGCGGCGAGGCACGCGAACGGCTCGGCGGCCGGCGGACCGCAGGCATGATCATCGCCCTGGCCGGTGTGGTGACGCTCGTCGCCAAGGGCTCCCCGGCGGCGCTGCTGGAGCTGGACTTCGCCACCGGCGACCTGTGGATGCTGGCCGCCACCGCCACGTTCGCCGGTTACAGCGCGCTGCTGCGCCGCAAACCCGCCGATCTGGGTGGTCTCGCCTTCCTCTTCATGACGTTCGCCCTGGGGGCCGTCATGCTGCTGCCCGCCTACGGGGTCAGCCTGGCCGTCGAGGGCGGGTTCGCGCCCACCGCCGGGACCGTCGGCCCGCTGCTCTACATCGGCGTCCTGTCCTCCGCCGTGGCCTACTTCACCTGGAACAAGGCGATCGCCACCGTCGGCGCCGCCCGCGCCGGGGTCATCTACTACCTCCAGCCGGTGTGCGTGGCGCTGCTGTCGCCGGCCGTGCTCGGGGAGGCGATCGGCGTCACCCAGGTGGTGTGCATGGCACTGATCGTCGCCGGGGTGGCACTGGGAGCCGCGGGCGGGCGGCGGTGAGCCCCGCGGGCGGTGCGTACGCTGCCCGCATGGCCGACTGGGACATCAAAAAGCTGCGCATCCTGCGCACCCTCCAAGAGCTGGGCACGGTCACCGCGACCGCCGAGGCGCTGCACATGACGCCCTCGGCGGTCTCGCAGCAGTTGACCGGCCTGGCCAAGCAACTCGGGGTGACCCTCTTGGAGGCCCACGGCCGGCGGGTCCGCCTGACGGACGCCGCCCACCTGGTGCTACGCCATGCCGAGGCCGTCTTCGCCCAGTTGGAACGCGCGGACGCCGAACTGCTGGGCTACCTCCGGGGCGAGGCGGGCCGGGTGCGGGTCGGCGCGTTCTCCACCGCGATCCCGGCGCTGGTCGTCCCCGCAGTCCAGGAACTGCGGCGCAGCCACCCGAACCTGTCGGTCTGCGTACGGGAGGCGGAGGCGGCGGAGGCGTACGCGCTGCTGTCCGAGGGGAGCGTGGACCTCGCGCTGTCGCTGGCCGCGCACGCCCCGACGCCGCGCGACCCGAAGTTCTCCCGGCTCTCGCTCCTCGCCGACCCGCTGGACGTGGCGCTGCCGGCCGGCCACCCGCTGGCCGCCGAGCCGGGGCTGCGGCTGGCCGATCTGGCGGGCGAACCGTGGATCTTCGGCAGCAGCGGCCCCTGGTCGCAGATCACCACGACCGCGTGCGAGCACGCCGGATTCGTCCCCGAGCAGGCGCACGCCGCCGCCGACTGGGGCGCGATCCTGGCCATGGTCGCGGCGGGGATGGGCGTCGCGCTGGTGCCCCGGATGGCGATGACGGGCGAGCGCAACGGCGCCGGCGTCGCCGTACGGGTCCTGCACGCCGACCAGCCGCGCCGCCACGTCGTCGCGGCCGTCCGCCGCGGTTCGGAAAGCGCCCCGGGCCTGGCCCGCGTCCTGGCGGCCCTCCAGCAGACCGCCGCCGTCCAAGCACGCACGCAAACGGGCCAGCCGGCCGCCACGGTCCACCCGTGTACGCAAACGGGCCAGCCGGCCGCCACGGTCCACCCGTGTACGCAAACGGGCCAGCCGGCCGCCACGGTCCACCCGCGTACGCAGACGGGCGAACCGGCCGCCTAAGCCCACAGCCACGGGCGGATCATTCACATCCCCTACAAACACATCTCAGAATCTTTCGATGGACCTGCTGTAACGCCTCTGCGAAAGTCGAAGTGCCCCGGCCCACCGACCGGAACGGAAGCCAGCAGTCCCCACCGAAAGGCAGAGATGACCACCACCCCGGCCGCCCAGTCCAACGATCCGCACGCCAACGACGCCAACCCGTACGGGGGCGGCGACCCCTACGCCGACTACCGCGGCGGGGACTTCGCCTTCACCTCGCTGGTCGACCTCGCCGACCGCCGCTTCGGCGCCGGCGTCATCGCGGCGAACGACGAGTTCTTCGCCGAGCGCGAGAACCTGCTGAAGCCCAACCCGGCGGTCTTCGACCCCGAGCACTTCGGCCACAAGGGCAAGATCATGGACGGCTGGGAGACCCGGCGCCGCCGCGGCGCGGACGGGGACCACCCCTTCCCGACCGACGACGAGCACGACTGGGCGCTGATCCGGCTCGCCGCCCCCGGCGTGATCCGCGGCGTCATCGTCGACACCGCCCACTTCCGCGGCAACTACCCGCAGCAGGTCACCCTGGAGGCCACCGCCGTCCCCGGCAGCCCCAGCCCCGAGGACCTGCTCGCCGACGACGTGAAGTGGGAGGAGATCGTCCCCCGCACGCCGGTGCGCGGCCACGCCGCCAACGGGTTCGAGGTCTCCGTCGAGCGCCGCTTCACCCACCTGCGCCTCAAGCAGCACCCGGACGGCGGCATCGCCCGCCTCCGCGTCTACGGCGAGGTCGTGCCGGACCCGGAGTGGCTGGACGTGCTCGGCACCCTCGACCTGGCCTCCGTCATGCACGGCGGCACCGTCGAGGACGCCTCCGACCGCTTCTACTCCTCGCCCACCCAGATCATCCAGCCCGACCTGTCCCGCAAGATGGACGACGGCTGGGAGAACCGCCGCCGCCGCGTCAAGGGCACCAACGACTGGGTGCGCTTCCGCCTCGCCGCGCAGGGCGAGATCCGCGCCATCGAGATCGACACCGCCTACCTCAAGGGCAACTCGGCCGGCTGGGCCGCCCTCTACGGCTGCGACGCGTCCGCCAACGACCCGAGCGACGACGCGTCCTGGTTCGAGATCCTCCCCAAGACCAAGCTCCAGCCCGACACCCCGCACCGCTTCAAGCTGGACACCCCCGCCACCGCCACCCACGTCCGCCTGGACGTCTTCCCCGACGGCGGCCTCGCCCGCATGCGCGTCCACGGCTCCCTCACCGAGTCCGGCCGCGCCGAACTCGGCCGCCGCTTCGACGAACTGAACGGCTGACACTCCCGACGAACTGAACGGCTGACACCCCCGACGAGCCGAACGGTTGACACCCCGACAAGCCGAACCGCTGACACACCCCCTTCCGCCGGGCCCTGACGAGGGGGCAGGGCCCGGTCCCCGGACTCGCCCGGCAGGCGGCGCGCACGAACGCCCGCCTGCCGGGCGGATTCATTTGGGGGCGTCCTTCAAGAAAGGGACGGGGCACGCTCCTCGCGTTGGTATGCCTCCACCGGGTGCCGTGCGCGTCCGCGGCGGCCGTGGCCCGCGCGCGGTGCCCACGCCCGGCGCGCGAAGGAGGCCCCGTGAACCACTCCCAGTGGAAAACCCGCAGGACCAGGAAACTCCTGGGCGAGACGGTCGAGGAACCCGCCGCCTACACCGAGGCCGGTTACGCGCTCGCGCTCGGCCAGGCCGTTTACGACCGGCGAACCGCCCTCGGACTCTCCCAGACCGAACTGGCCCAGCGCGCCGGAATGACCCGGACCCAGATCTCCCGCATCGAGGGCGGCGACACCGTGCCGACCCCCTGCCGCTGCTGACCCGCCTGACCAAGGCTCTGGACACCTCGCAGCAGCCCTGACCTGCCACGCGAAATTCGCCGGAATCGCCGGACGAAACGGCCTTTCAAAGGCAGGTATCGGTCCGCCCTCAGTAGTACCGAGGGCGGACCTTCGTGTGTTCGGAAGCCGTGACCGTTGCCTGCGCCCTCTCACGGCTCCACCCGCGTTGCACTCTTCGCTGCAATTTCGTCACGTTGCGTAGCGTCAGGCTGGTGCGCATGGAAGACCCGCGACCGCGCGAACGGTCTCGTGGTGTGACCAACGTGAGTAAGTGCCACGCCCATCGGGGGCCGCTCCGCCGAGGTGCTACGCCACCACGTCGCTGGGCAGGATGCCGCAGGGTTGAAAGGCTCGACCACTCTGGAGGATCGATGGGGGACGCCTTGATCGGGCTGACCGCGGCGATAGTCGGTGTAGCCGGCACTCTCAGTGCGCCGGTGTTATCGCAACGCCTGATGGGCCGCGTTCAAAAAGAGCAGTTCGACCGCCAACAGCAGGTCGAGGAAGCTCAGTGGATCCGTGAGCAGCAAGTCGCGGAGCTGAACCGCAGGCGCGACTGCTACATGTCGGTGAATGCGGTCTTCCGGAAGTACCGAACTCACCTGATGAACTTCCTGTGGCTCGTACACAAGGAAGGGGTAATACCAGAAGCCCGTGAAGAGATGGAGGAGGCCAGGCACGCCCACCATGCTGCCTTCGCCGAGGCTCAAATGATTGCCTCCCCAGAGGTGCTGATCGAGCTTGACGGGATGACGATGGCCCTCTCCGAGGTGTATCGCCGGACGATGTGCCTGGAGGAAGGGAATCCGGATCCGGACGGCTCTTTCAACGAGATCCGAGCGGACTTCCAACGACTTTGGCTTCGTTGGGAAAGGATGCGTGACGTCATGCGCGCCGACCTCGGAGTAGCTACAGGTTCCTGACACGGCTGGTCAGACCGGCCAGGCAAGCTTGGAGCCGTCTGGCCGGTCCGTGCGAACCCCATCTCGATCACAGAGTCGGATAGCTGGGGCACAGCGAAAACGGACGTGCGCAGACACTTTCGGCGGGACTGTGTCGATCAGGGCAAAGGTGGTGTCGCTGCCTCTCCTTCGGTGGACCCTCACGCTGAACAGCCAGGCACAAGTGGCTTGTTCGTCAGCAGGTGTACCGGTAGCTGCTCTCTACCGCCCGTTATGGACCGCTGTCACAATGACGCAATGAGACGAGTGCACTTGGAAGCGGCTGAAGACCACGTTGAGCGCCTCGCGCGCGAGGGGGATCCCGTCGGGGCGGTCAAGGAGCTGATCTGGAATGCGTTGGACGCGGATGCGACGCGCGTAGAAGTAGAGATCGAGCGTTCACCGACCGATGCAGTGGACAGGGTCGTCATCAAAGATGACGGTTCCGGCATGACGCCTGCGGTGTGCTCGTCCACGTTCGGCCGGATCGGCGGGAGCTGGAAGAAGGCCGCTCGTGTTTCTCCTGGCCGTGGACGCCCCTTACATGGACAGGCGGGGCAGGGGCGACTGAGGGCCTTCGCCCTTGGTGCTTTCGTGCGCTGGTCGACGGTGGCCGACGATGTCGATGGACGGCGGAAGACCGTAATCTCAGCCCATAATGCCTCACGAAATGACTTCCAGATTGCTGATCCGCAACCCACCTCTAAGGAAACAGGCACAGTAGTTGAAGCGTGGGGGCGCCAGTCGTCCGTGTTGAATAAGCTGCTGGTGGACAAGGCGCGCACTCAGATCACAACGGAATTCGCGCCTTACCTGGCGATGTATGCGGACGTAGAGATAATGTACGACGGTCAGAAGATCGTCCCTCAAGCTGTGATGCAAAAAGAAACCCCTTATGATATCGAGTTCGAGCACGATGGGGTGATGAATAGAGCGCTGCTGCGTGTCGTCGAGTGGGACATGCGTGTGGATCGCGAATTGCATTTATGTGATGCCGACGGGGTGACAGTGGACATCACTGAGATGCGCATACAGGCGCCGGGGTTCGACTTCACGGCGTACGTGCTCTGGCGTCACATGCCGGAGCATCGGGGAGATTTCCTCCTCGGAGAGGCATCTGATGGGCCGATCGCTTCTCTGCTCTCTTCGGTCCGCCAGTCCCTGCGTGATCACTTCAAGAGGCGCACAGTGGAGCGCCGCAGGGAAGTCGTCGAAAAGTGGAAGGATGGCGGCCTGTATCCCTATGAAGGGGAGCCGTCTTCGGAGGCGGAGAAGGTGGAGCGGGAGACCTTCGATATTGTCGCCACCACTGTGCAGAGGCATATGCCTCGTCCTGCTAAGCATCAGAAGGCAACGCTTGCGCTACTGAGGGAATCTGTAGCGCATCAGCCGTCGCATGTGAACAGGATCCTGGACGAGGTTTTTCGTCTTAATTCGGAGGATAAAACAGAGCTGGACCGCCTCCTTAACAGGACCAGCCTGTCGAGCATCATCAAGGCATCCAGCAGTGTCGCTGATCGGTTGGATTTTCTGGCTGCCCTGTCGCACATGGTCTTTGATGCGGAGGCCCGAAAACTTGTCAGGGAAAGAACGGAGCTTCACAAGATTCTGGAGAACGAAACTTGGATTTTTGGTGAGCACTATCAGCTCCTGGTGAGCGATAGGTCGCTCGATCAAGTGCTGGATCGCCACCTTCATGTCATGGGAAGAGATAATCGCGCCCCCGCGCCCGTCAAAAGGGAAGATGGGTCGGTCGGGATCGTCGACCTTATGTTGTCCAGGTCACGCAAAGATCATGACAGAAGGCAACATCTGGTCGTCGAGCTGAAGGCTCCCAAGGTCAAAGTCACAGACAAGGAACTGCAGCAGATCAAGAGCTACGCCCTGGCGGTGATCGAAGACTCTCAGTTTGCCGATGTTCGTGTCGAGTGGGATTTTTGGCTCGTCACAACGGAAATGAACAGGTTGGTGAGGGCTGAAACGCGCCAGAAGGACAAACCTCGCGGATTGGCGTGGGATATATCCGACGGAGAATATTCCGTGCGCGTGTGGGTGAAGACGTGGTCCGATCTGATCGAGGAGAGCAAGGGAAGGCTGCAATACTTCAAGGAGCACTTCGACCACGACCCCTCGGTTGAGCAAGCTATGGATTACCTTCGGCATGCCCATGCGCAGTACACGCCAGATGCTCTGGCGATTCCAGCGCAGCCGAGCGGGAGCAAAGCATCAGGGCAAGGCGGGAACGCCGGGGAAAATCCTGAGTAGGGAGCTTCGGAGTCTGGCTGACGACGGCCATTGCGTTTCCACGTCATCACCTTGAAAACTGCGCTTCTTCGATGTGCGCGGCCGGGCGCCCTCGCGCGGAGGGTTCCGTCCTTCGGAGTGGCCCGGAGCCCAAAAACCCCGGGCCACCCCTCGCTCTCTTACTCGGAAGCCGCGGCGTCAGCCGCCTGCGCCTTCAGCGCACGCTCGACGCCCGCGCGGGCCTCGGTCACCAGGCGGCGGAGGGCCGGGACCGGCTCGGTGGAGGAGAGCCAGGTGTCCGTGGCGTCCAGGGTGTCCTGGGAGACCTGGAGGGACGGGTACAGGCCCACGACGATCTGCTGGGCCATCTCGTGGCTGCGGGACTCCCAGACGCCCTTGATCGCCGCGAAGTACTTCGCGGTGTAGGGGGCGAGCAGTTCGCGCTGGTCGGTCTGGACGAAGCCGCCGATGACGGCCTCCTGGACGGCGTTCGGGAGCGTGTCGCTCTCCACGACCGACGCCCACGCCTCCGCCTTGGCCTCGGAGGTCGGGCGCGCGGCCCGGGCGGTGGCGGCGTGCCGCTCACCGGCCGAGGTCTTGTCGCGCTCCAGCTCGGCCGCGATGGCCTTCTCGTCCGCGCGGCCGGTGGCGGCCAGCCGCTGGAGCAGCGACCAGCGCAGCTCCGTGTCCACGACCAGGCCCTCGACCGTCTCCGTACCGTCCAGCAGACCCTGGAGCAGGTCGAGCTGCGCGTCCGTGCGCGCCGCCGCGGCGAACGCGCGGGCCCACGCGAGCTGGTGGTCGCTGCCGGGCGCGGCGGAGCGCAGGTGCTCCAGCGTGGCGTCAGTCCACTTCGCGAGGCCGGTCTCGCGCCAGTCGGGGGCCGCGTACAGGTCCAGGGCCAGCTTGACCTGGCGGTGCAGCGACTGGACGACGCCGATGTCCGACTCCTTGGCGATACCGGACAGCACCAGCTCCAGGTAGTCGCGGGTGGCCAGCTCGCCGTCCCGCGTCATGTCCCAGGCCGAGGCCCAGCACAGGGCGCGCGGCAGCGACTCGGTGAAGTCGCCGAGGTGCTGGGTGACCACGCGCAGCGACTCCTCGTCCAGCCGCACCTTGGCGTAGGAGAGGTCGTCGTCGTTGAGCAGGATGACGTCCGGACGCGGGGTGTTCGCCGGGAACGGGACCTCGGTCAGCTCGCCGTCCACGTCCAGCTCGATCCGCTGCGTGCGGACCAGCTTGCCGTCCTTGAGGTCGTAGCAGCCGATCGCGATCCGGTGCGGGCGGAGGACCGCCTCGCCCTTGGCGCCGGCCGGCAGTGCGGGGGCCTCCTGGCGCACGGCCAGGGAGGCGACCGTGCCGTCCTCGGCGAGGGTGATCTCCGGGCGCAGGACGTTGATGCCGGCGGTCTCCAGCCACGCCTTGGACCAGGTCTTCAGGTCGCGCCCGCTGGTCTGCTCCAGGGCGCCGAGCAGGTCGCTCAGCCGCGTGTTCTTGAACGCGTGCGCCTTGAAGTACGCCTGCACGCCCTTGAAGAACTCGTCCATGCCGACGTACGCCACGAGCTGCTTGAGCACCGAGGCGCCCTTCGCGTACGTGATGCCGTCGAAGTTGACCAGCACGTCGTCCAGGTCACGGATCTCGGCCATGATCGGGTGCGTGGAGGGGAGCTGGTCCTGCCGGTACGCCCAGGTCTTCATCGAGTTGGCGAAGGTGGTCCAGGCGTGCGGCCAGCGGCTGCCCGGGGCGTGCGCCTGGCAGGCGATGGAGGTGTAGGTGGCGAACGACTCGTTCAGCCACAGGTCGTTCCACCACTCCATGGTGACCAGGTCGCCGAACCACATGTGCGCCAGCTCGTGCAGGATCGTCTCCGCACGCACCTCGTACGCGGCGTCCGTCACCTTCGAACGGAACACGTACTGGTCGCGGATGGTCACCGCGCCCGCGTTCTCCATCGCGCCCGCGTTGAACTCCGGCACGAAGAGCTGGTCGTACTTGGCGAACGGGTACGCGTAGTCGAACTTCTCCTGGAACCAGTCGAAGCCCTGCCGCGTGACCTCGAAGATCGCGTCCGCGTCCAGGTGCTCGGCGAGCGAGGGACGGCAGTAGATGCCCAGCGGGACGGTGCGCCCGTCCTTCTCGTACGTGCTGTGCACGCTGTGGTACGGGCCGACGATCAGGGCCGTGATGTACGTCGAGATGCGCGGCGTGGGCTCGAAGGTCCACACGTCGTCCCGCGGCTCCGGCGTCGGCGAGTTGGAGATCACCGTCCAGCCCGCGGGCGCCTTCACCGTGAACTGGAACGTCGCCTTCAGGTCCGGCTGCTCGAAGCTGGCGAACACCCGGCGCGCGTCCGGGACCTCGAACTGCGTGTAGAGGTACGCCTGCTGGTCCACCGGGTCCACGAAGCGGTGCAGGCCCTCGCCGGTGTTGGTGTACGCGCAGTCCGCTACCACCCGCAGCTCGTTGCGGCCCGCGCGCAGGCCGGGCAGCGCGATCCGGGAGTCCGCGAAGACCTCCGCCGGGTCCAGCGCCGCGCCGTTGAGCACCACCTCGTGCACGGTGGGCGCCACGAGGTCGATGAAGGAGTCCGCCTCCTCGGCGGCGTCGAACCGGACCGTGGTCACGGACCGGTAGGTGCCCCCCTCCTGCGCGCCGGAGAGGTCGAGCTCGATCTCGTAGGCGTCCACCGTCAGCAGCCGCGCCCGCTGCTGCGCCTCGTCGCGGGTCAGATTCGTGCCAGGCACCCGTTCCACTCCTTCAAGCCATTGCTGGGGACTGTTTGGCCATCCTTCCACGCCGGTGGGCGGGCGAGCGGTGGCCCGGGGGCCGTGGCCGGGGTTGTCGTATGGGCTTTCACGGGGGTGGGCGGGGGCTGTACGGGACTTTCCGTATGGAATACCCGTACGGGTTTCTACTATCGGGGTTGGCCCTGGGGGGTTCCGGGTCGGGTTTGCCCTTACGGGATTCCCCCGCCGGGTTTGCCCTTACGGGATTCCACTACCGGGTTTGCCCCGCCGGGTTTGCCCCTACGGGGTTTCCCTGCCGGGTTTGCCCCTACGGGGTTTCCCTGCCGGGTTTGCCCTTACAGGTTCCCCCTGCCGGGTTTCCCCTGCCGGGTTTCCCCTTACTGGGCCGACGGGACTGGCGGGGCTGCGGGTCGGTGCGGGTCGGTGCGGGGCGGCGAGGGTCGCTGAGAGAAGCCGCGGGCGCTGCGTCGGGGCGGGCCGCCGCGCGCATCTCGACGTCCGAATACCGCCGGACCGGACGCCCCACGCCGCCGACCCTTGACGCATGAACGCGAACGCCTCGCCCAGCGACATGCCCCTCACCCACACCCCCCTCCCCATCCCACCCGCCACCCTGAAGGAACTCCGCACGGCGGACGACGCCGGGCGCGCCCTCCGGCCGTTCACCGATCCGGAAGGCGGCGATCCGCTGCGCTGCTGCCTGCGCCCGGCGCGGTCGGGGGAGCGGATCGCGCTGGTCTCGTACGCGCCCCTGCGCCGCTGGGCCGCCGAGACGGGCGCGGACCCCGGCGCGTACGAGGAACTGGGACCGGTCTTCATCCACGCCGACGCGTGTGCGGGCCCGGAGGCGGGCGCGACGGGTTACCCGTTCTCGCGGGCCGGTGCGCTGCGGAACGTCCGCCGTTACAACGCCGAAGGGCACATCGTCGGCGGGCGGCTGCTGGAGATCCCCGAGGACGAGCGTGCCGGGTTCGACCGGGCGCTGAGCGAGGCGTTCGCCGACCCGGAGGTGGTGCTGGTGCACGTCCGGGCGGTGGAGTACGGCTGCTTCCACTTCGAGGTGCGTCGGCCGTAGGAGTGCGCCGGCCGTAGGGGTGCGCCGGGCCCGGCCCGCCCCCTCAGCGCGGATGCCCGCCCGGAGAAACCTCCGGACGGGCATCCGTCACATTCAGGACCCACAGGCTCACCGGCCCGCAGGAGGGCCCCCGCGACTCAGCCGCGACCAGCCCCACGACCGACTCAGCCCCACGACCGACTCAGCCCCGCAGCTCCGCCGCCACCAGCTCCGCGATCTGCACCGCGTTCAGCGCCGCGCCCTTGCGCAGGTTGTCGTTGGAGACGAAGAAGGCCAGGCCGTTGTCCACCGTCTCGTCGGCGCGGATGCGGCCCACGTACGACGCGTCCTGACCGGCGGCCTGGAGCGGGGTCGGCACGTGCGAGAGCGCCACGCCGGGGGCGCCGCCCAGCAGCTCCTGGGCGCGCTCGACGCTGATGGGACGCTCGAAGCGCGCGTTGACCTGGAGGGAGTGGCCGGTGAAGACCGGGACGCGGACGCAGGTGCCGGAGACCTTCAGGTCCGGAATGCCCAGGATCTTCCGGCTCTCGTTGCGGAGCTTCTGCTCCTCGTCCGTCTCGTGCAGACCGTCCTCGACGATCGAACCCGCCATCGGCAGCACGTTGAAGGCGATCGGGCGGACGTACTTGACCGGCTCGGGGAACTTCACGGCCGAACCGTCGTGCGTCAGCCGGGTCGGGTCCTGCTCGATGGCCTCGCGGACCTGGTCGTGCAGCTCGGCGACGCCGGCCAGGCCGCTGCCGGAGACCGCCTGGTAGGTGGAGACGACCATGGAGACCAGCCCGGCCTCCTCGTGCAGCGGGCGCAGCACGGGCATGGCGGCCATGGTGGTGCAGTTCGGGTTGGCGATGATGCCCTTGGGGCGCTCGGAGATCGCCTGCGGGTTCACCTCGGAGACGACGAGCGGGACCTCGGGGTCGCCGCGCCAGGCGGAGGAGTTGTCGATCACCACGGGACCGGCGTCCGACACCTTGGGCGCCAGGGCCTTGGAGGTCGCGCCGCCCGCCGAGAAGAGCACGA
This sequence comes from Streptomyces sp. NPDC003077, assembly GCF_040611095.1. Lineage (NCBI taxonomy): Bacteria > Bacillati > Actinomycetota > Actinomycetes > Kitasatosporales > Streptomycetaceae > Streptomyces > Streptomyces sp. NPDC003077. The sequence goes on from NZ_JBEXNM010000013.1 coordinate 25,064, forward strand.
TGTCCAGGCCGGAGTAGTCGGCGGTGGCCGCGTCCTCGATCGTGATCTCGGTGTCCTGCCAGGGCAGCGTGCGGCCGGCGGAACGGGCCGAGGCGAACAGGCGCAGCTGCTCCACCGGGAAGTTCCGCTCGGCGAGAATGCCCCGCATCACGCTGCCGACCTGCCCGGTGGCGCCGACGATTCCGATCCTCATGGGACTCCTTCTTCCGTACCGGCAGCGATCTGCCTGGAAAAACCTGCTCCGAAGCGAGTCCATCATGCGTGTGCACCCCGTCTCTTTGTCCAATTGGTTGACGGGGACGGCGCTGGTGGGGGGCCCGGTGTCCACATGCTGGTCGTAGGGGCGGATCCGGCCCCTGGGGAACATCCCGGACGGGAGGGCGAGGGGGAGCGGAAGAGGGCGGGCGGCGCGGATACGGCGACGGGCGGGGTCCGTACCGCGTAACCGTGGTACGGGCCCCGCCCGCGCGGGAGGAAACCGGCTTCGACGGATCAGGAAGACGAATCAGACAGACGGATCAGACAGCCTGCCCGTCAGGCTCGGGGCGGGGCGAGCCCGTCAGGGACCCATGAGCCCCGGACTCGTCACCCCAGCCCCCTCAGCCCTCCGTCACCTTCCCGATCCGGACGCTGCCGGTGCCGGTGACCGTCCCGGCCGCGTCCACCAGCCGGACCTCGCCGAAGAGCTTGCGGCCCTCGGGCGTCGGGCCGGCGGCCACGACCTCGGCGGTGACCTTGGCGGAGACGCCGGTGCCCAGCTTGACCTGGTGCGCCGGGTCGGTCTTCACCTCGCCCAGCGTGGAGGAGTAGTACACGTCCTGGTAGTCGTAGGCGGTGCTGCCCGCGGGGACGGAGTAGCCGCTGACGACGACGGTGTAGGTGCCGGGCTCCGGCGAGGTCAGCGTGACCGTCTCGTCCGAGCCGCCGGAACCGGAGGAGCCGACGACCTTGCCGTCCTTCAGGACGCTCAGGTCCAGGTCGGCCTTCGGGTCGGCAGTGCCGCCGATGGTGACGTTGAACCGGGAGACGCCCTTGCCGATGACGACCTCGGTCTTCTGCTCCTCACCGTCCTTGATGGTGGGGCGGGTGACGTGGGACGAGCCCAGCTCGCCGCCCTTGAGGGTGCCGTTCACGGCCGCGAACCGGTTGTTCACCAGCCACTCGACGGGGGCCGGGGTCCCGGCCTTCGCCTCGGACAGGGTGGTCACCTCGGGGTCGAAGACGGTGCCCAGGGTGGTCGCGGTGACCGTGTAGCGGTTGTCCAGCAGCGGGGACGTGCGGCGCGCCTCGACCTCGATCTCCCAGACGCCCGGCGCCGGGTTCGCGTACGAGCGGCGGGTCGGGTCGCAGGTGTTGGACGGGTTCGGGTAGTTCGGGTAGCAGTTCGGCGTGCTGGTCGTGTCCATCGGGACGCCCTGGGGGCTGATGGCGATCCAGCGCGTCTGGCTGCCCTCGGCCAGGCCGCTCATGGAGACCTGGAGGGCCTTGGCGCCCTCGGGGACGGTCACGAAGTACGAGGTGGTGGAGTTGCGCTGGACCACGCCGGACTTGGTGACGGTGTGGCGGGGCGCCGCGATCGGGTCGGCGGCCACGACGGTCGCCAGGATCTGCCGGTCCACGCCCTCGGTGCGCGGGTCGTCCAGGTCCACGATGGTGCTGTGGATGCCGGCCGTCCGGGCCTTGGCGGTGATCTTGAAGGTCACCGGCTTGTTCAGCGGCAGGGAGATCCAGCCCTTGCCGGGCAGGTCGAAGCTGCCGTCGTTGTTGCGCAGGTCCAGCTCGTGGCGGACCGGGCGGTCCGGGCCGGTGGTACGGGTAACGGTCACGTCGTACGTACGCGACTCCCGGACCTTCAGCCCGCCCTCGCGGTCGTAGACACCGGTGCCGAAGCCGGGCGTCTTCAGGTAGGCGGACAGCGCGGTCTTCACCGGCGCCTTGACCGTGTACTCGTGCGCGGTGGCACCGTCGCGGATCGACTTCCACGCCTTGCGGATGTCCATCAGGCCCGAGCCCTGCTCGTACGCCTGGAAGCCCTTGATCTTCTTGGCGGTGGAGGTCAGCGCGGTGCGCAGGTCCGCCGGGGTCAGCTCGACGCGCTGCTGGCGGGCGGCCGACAGCAGCAGCGCGGCGGCGCCGGCGGCCTGCGGGGAGGCCATCGACGTGCCCTGGAGCATCCCGTAACCGGGCGGGAGCTGGTAGCCGGCCTCCGCGGTCGGGGCGCCGGGCTCCCAGGTCGGGGTGGTGTTGACGGACGCGCCCGGGGCGCTGATCGTCGGTGTGAACCCGCCGTCCTCACGCGGCCCGCGCGAGGAGAAGGGGAACATCGCGTACTTCTTCTCGACCGCCGAGCCGTAGTTGGCGGCCCAGGTCTCCTTGCTCACGGACGCGCCGACGCTGATGACCTTGTCGGCCAGGGCCGGGTCACCGATGGTGTTGGTGCCGGGGCCGCTGTTGCCCGCCGAGATGACGAGCTGCACGCCGTAGGTGTCGATGAGCCGGGTGTACAGCTCGGAACGCGCGTTGTTGCCGTCGTTGAGGGCCGGCAGGCCACCGATCGACATGTTGACAATGTCTACGCCGCGCTTGGTGACGAGGTCGATCATGCCCTCGGTCAGCGCGATGTTGGTGCAGCCACCGCTCCAGGTGCAGGCCCGCGAGGAGACGATCTTCGCCCCCGGCGCCGCACCGTTCATCTTCCCGCCGAACAGCCCGTTCGCGGCGGTGATGCCCGCCACGTGCGTGCCGTGCTCGGACTCGATCACACCAATATTGACGAAGTCCGCCTTGCCACCGGGCGCACCATTCAGCGGCACGTCCTTCCGGATTTCGATGGTGAACGGAATCCGCTCGGCAATCTCGGTCTTCGGATCATCCGTCCCGAAGTAACCGATATCAAACCGATCCTTGTACGGCTTCATCGGGGTCTCGTCGGTGAAGTCCCCGTCGTCGTCCAGGTCCACGCGGACCGTGCCGGCGGCCGGGTCGTACAGCACGCCCCACGAGTCGGTGGTGTCCCCGTCCCGGTTGAGGTCGCCCTTCATGTCGCCGCCGGTGGTGGCGCTCTCCGCGAACCGGCTGACGAAGTACGAGCCCGCCGGAGCCTTGTAGCTCCGCCCGCCATAGGTGAACTCCGGACCGGTCACGGCGCTGGTCATCGGACGCCAGGTCTGGTCACCGTCGATCACGGGGTCGGTCGCGGTCACCCAGTCGACGATCTTGCGCTCGCCGGTGGTCGTCTTCTGCAGCGCCGGGTGCCCGAGGTCCACACCCGAGTCCAGCACACCGATGGTGATGCCCCGCCCGTCCGCCTTCGGGTGCTCCCGGACGAAGTCCACGGCGCCCGTCTCGAAGGACGGCTGGTAGGGGTTCTTGGCCGGGGTGTTCTTCCCGGGCGCCGGGTAGCTGCCGGCGGTCCGGTGCCCCTTGGCCCCGTCCGCACGCGGCGTCGGGTCCGGAAGCTTGATCTCCTGCCGCAGGTCGATCGCGTGCACCGCGTCCGACTTCTGCAGCTTCGCGATCGCGGCATCCGCCTTCGCGATCGGCACGGTGACGCGAACGTAACCGAGCTTGTCGTCCTTGCGCCCGACCGTGGCACCGTCAATGGCGTCGATGTCGGCGGCCGGCCGCGCGGTCTGCCCGGGCGCGGTGGCGACCATCATCGAGACGGTCTTCGCCCCGTCCGTCTTGGCCTTCTCCAGCAGCGCCGCATCGGTCGAACCGAGCTTGTCCTGCCCGCTCTTGGGCGTCTCGCTCGGCAGGTTCCCACCGTTGGCCGGGCCGTTGCCAGTGCCGTTGCCCGTGCCGGGCGCGTCGGCGGCCATGGCGATCGACGGCCCGGTCGCGGTAGCGGCCACGACGGCCACGGCTATCGCGGTCCGCGCCAACCGTCTGGCACGTCCGGCCCCGCCCGTTCCGGGCGAGGATGGTGCGTCGGGGGTCATATGTCCCTCTCCCATACATACGGAAGGCTCCGGAATCCGGAGCCGTATGACCGCTCAATATGACGTATGGGAGGGGATTTTGGGGAGGGGGTGTGATCTTTTGGTGATGGGTGGGGGTGTCCCTGTCTGCCGGGCGCGGGCGGTTCGCGGGGCCTCAGCCCACTTTGCGACCCACGCCCTGCCGCCGCGCTCGCAAGCGGCGGGACGCTATGCGCCGTCCCGCTCCCTGCGCCCTTCCCCGATCATTCCCGTGACCGTTTCCAGAGCCAGCCGCCACGGATACGACGCCAGGTGCTCGCCCCCGGTACCGGGAGGGTGCGGCTCCCACTCACCCGGCCCATACAGAACCCGCACCCCCACCGCCCGCAGCACCCGCACCGCACGCCTCGTCGCCGGATGCCCGTCCAAAGCCGTCGACCAAAACGGCACCGCCACCACGGGCAGCCCGAGGCCGACCGCTTCCACCAGCAACCCGAGCGCGTAGGTGTCGGCGATGCCGGCGGCGAACTTGTTGGCCGTGTTCATCGTCATCGGCGCCACGATCACCGCGTCCGCGGGCGGATTCCGCTTCGCCTCCCCCGAGCGCCGCCAGTCACAGCGCACCGGCCGCCCGGTCGCCTCCTCGACGGCCCCCATGTCGACGAATCCCCCCTGACATGCGGCGGGAGTACCGATCACGCACACCTCCCAGCCGTCCGCGACCGCCGCCTCCACCAGGCGCGGCACCTCAGCCGCGGGCCCGGCAGCGCAGGCGCTCTTCCTGCGTATGAAAACCGGCTGTGATGCGTGCCCGAACGAGTGCTGGGTTTCCCGGCAGTGCTGCCATATGCGCCTCCGCATGGGGACTATCACTCACCGTAGGGGCCCACGAGAACCCAGGCCGCAAAAATGTCCTCCGCGATGTCCTGAAGAGTGGCCTCCTGCGTTACCTCGTCCTGCCACGCCTTCCTCGGTGTTCTTGGACCCATGGAGATTCCCGCACCACGACGGCCCACACCGCATATGCCGCCGCTCGCCTTCATTTACGACCGCAACGCCACCTTCAATCACCGGCTGCTGGACATGAGACTCGACGGCTGCCGCACCTACGCCGAACGGCAGGGCTGGGACATCGCCGGAACGTGGACCGACCACGGGGACGACGCCCTCGATTCCGACCGGCGTCCCGAGTTCGACCGCCTCCTCCACGCCATGCTCGAAGCATCCCGGAGCCGGACGGTGCTGTGCCTGATCCACAACTGGGATCGATACGCCCACAACGGTCCGTCGCGCACCACCTTCCAGCAGCGCGTCGCCCTGGCCGGTGGTTACACGGCGACCACGTTCGACGAAGCCGACCAAGGCGCGGTCGCCGTGCTGGTCGGCGAGCAGCACCCCCGCTGACCGACAGCTCCCGCCCGCTCCCATCCTCACGGCGGCGGCGCGAGCCAGGCCCGGTCGTCGGGCGGCGGCCGGCCCACCCCAGGAAGATCCACCGCTCCGTCTCTCCTGCCCGAACCAGCGGCTTCAGACGGCATCCCAGCCTCACCGCGGGGCATCCGCCGCCCCCGAACAGGATTCCCCGATCGACTTACGGAGGGCCCATTGCGACTTCTCACCGACACTCAGTTCCTATCCGTCCGGACCACTGTCCGGGACGCCAACCCCGGGATGGACGAGGACACGGCCGGCCGCGTCGTCACCGAAGGGGTCAAGTTCGTCGTGACCTGTGCCCAGGTGGGCCGACAGGTTCCCATGGCGCCGTCCCGCGTGGTGGACGAAGGCTGGCACGCTCTCCTTCTGCACTCGCAGCTGTACGCCGACCTGTGCGGACGCTTCGGCGAGTTCGTCCATCACTATCCGGGATACGACCCGACGCACTATGACCCCGAGATCTTGTCGCACACCCGAGAAATGATCACCAAGGTCGTGGGGGAACCGCCCGACCCAGACCTGTGGGGGCCACCCACTGAAGGGCTGGCGACCACAGTCGGTGCTCAGTGCCAGCACTCGCCGCCAGACTGCGCCATCCGGCCGATGCCCAAGCCTGAGTGGCCCTAGTGTGAGCGGCATGACCGAAAGCGAAGCCCGCCTGGTGCAGAAGTACGCCCGCCTCCAGGGCATCGCCGTGGAGGCGGGCCCGGCGGACACAGCACATCCGGAAGGACCATGGCGCCTCTATGGCCGAGTCGCGGAAACCCGAACGGATGTGACCGCGAGAGTGCTGCGCACGTTGAAGACCGGCCCGGCGGGGCCGCGCCACCCGGTTACGCCTTTCCGCGGATTCGTCATCTGAGGCTGCGCGGCATCAATCGGTGTAGCGCCCGGGGCGGCGGCCTTTCCCACAGGGACCTGCGCGGACGAACAGGCCACCGAGGAGAGATACGGGAGACGGAACAGCGGATTGAGACCGCGCTCGGGGGACGTCCGAGACCGTGCTCCTCAAACCGGAGGGGCTGAGTCGGAAGCTCAGGCAGAGCATTGCTTTGACCTGCGCTTTCCTCTGCATTCACGAGGCGGAACAGGTGAGTGCAGGTTGTCGAACCGGAGACATCTGCTTTGTAAGAGCAGCGCTCAATCGTTCCTGTTCCCGCGTGGACGTCGCTCGCCACGCACAGCTTTTCTCGTCCGAGCGCGGCCCGCTTGGCGCGCACGACGAATGGGTGACCGCCTTTGAGCGGCCAGGAGCCACGCTCGCCGACCTCACCACCCCCTCCAAAGCCCTCGCCGAGGCCGAGCTGACGATGTCCTCGCTGGAGTGGCAGAACAACTTCCTGCGCTGAGGTGCCGGGCGTGCGTAGACCGGCGATGGAGAGCCGCACCCGTGACTTCACGGTCTTGGGCGTTAGGAGTGGGACCGAACCCTTCCGGAAGCTGCTCGAACCTGCCGTGTGCTGTTGTTTCCCCTGATGAGAGCGATGCCGCCGGCGCAGCAATCCTGGCGACGGCGCTCTGCGCAGGACAATCCGCTCACGCGCGTAGTTTGGCTTGGCTCAAGGGTTGTGGTGTCCAGGTATCAGATGGCTCGGATCATCACCGTAAGCACCGGCGAGGCTGCCGACGGCTGGCTCCCCCCGATGTCCTCATACCCCCACGCCTTGTAGAGCGCGTGGACCTTTCCGTCCCCGGCGGCAGGGTTGACCATGAGCGTGACGAACGGCTCGTCACGTGAGGCGAGGAGGGCGTCGTGGATACGGCGAGCGGTGCCGGTCTTCCGCCAGGCCGCGCGGACGCCGATTTCCTTCAGGGCCAAGACGGGGCGCGCGGTGTACTTCTCGGCCGGCGCAGGGTTCGTCCGCTGCCAGTAGCGGTCGCCGTCCTCGATGACGTTGCCGTAGGCGTAGCCGACCGGATGCCCGTCGGCGTACGCGAGTACGGCCGTGAAGCCCGGCTCGGTGCCGTGCCGGTCAAGGCGCTCGCCGAAGGTGGTGACCGCGTAATTCGGCAGGTGAAGCAATGGGGCGCGCACGTCGGCGTACACGTCGAGGAGGTCGCCGCGGGCGGGGCCGAGGGTGATGAACGTGCGCAATTCGGTGGTGGGCGCCGTGGTCATGCCGTGGTCCTCCATGTGGCGGCGTGTAGGGGCCATGCCTGGGCTACGACCTGCTCCCGCTGGCAAATGGTTATGGGCGAGGCAAATTACTCACTCTGCCGCCAAGGGCTTCCATGCATTACGACCTGGTTGCACGTTTGGCTCGGACCGCATCGGTGTATTGCTCGGTCGTCAGGTCTGCCTCACCGATCCCCAGTTCTTCGAGGACGGCCCACACATCGTCAAGCGCATCTTGTAGCTCGTCTTGTTCTGCTTGCGTCTCCAGCTCGATAAAGGTCCCGGTGATCTCCGGCACGCGAACAAGAGTGGCGATCATCGCACGGCCACGCGCTACGAATTCGAAATTACGGCACCGCTTCTCGAAGGAAATCGCCTCAACGTAGCCCAGGCCCTGCAGCAAGGCGCGAATCACGCGAGGGTCGCTCACCTGGGTTTCATGCTCGGGCTTGGCCCCAGACGCCTCGTCTACGCGCGCCGTCTTGTACGTCAACAGAGACCGCGTCTCATTCGGCCCATGTACGGTGCGGACTCGCACCTCGCAGTCCATACTCGCCAACGCACCTTCCGGTGTGTCGAAATAGGTGTCCTGATACACCTCGGAGCGCCCGACGGCCCGCTCCTCAAGGCTTGTCAATACAGCCTCCGGTGCCCGCACCCGCGCCTTCAGCTCAGCTTCGATCACCATTGCCCCCAGTACTACACTGTGCGCTCCCCTTCAACCGTGAGCGCATCGAACATGCGCCGGAAGCCCCGATACAGCGGGCCGTGCGGCGTCTCCATCACCTTGTATGTCGCCGACTCGTGGCCTTCCCACCCAGTGTCGAACGCAGACACGAACAGGGTGGAATCCAACCGGATGATGCGCCATGTCGGTAGTGATCGATACCGGTACACCATCACGTCGCACTCTGCGGTCAGCTCGCGTAAGCGTGCCTCGGTAAGCCTGACGCCACTCGCCAGCGACTCAGCCGATTCTCCGATCTCCGCCGCCCGCTCGGCGAGCGCTGGGGACTCGGGGTCAAGTAGCAACACCCGAGCCTTCAAGCGTGGTCCCTCCCGGCGAATCAGAGCTGTCCGCAAAAGCGAGTCGTTCAATCCGATTAGGCCGAGCCCCCGCACGGCCAGGAGGTCCAGCGTGCTCGCGACAAGGGCTTGCTGCTGAATTTCTTCCGCTGCCGATGCTTGCGTTTGGTAGACGCGCACCACTTCGGGGAAAGCAGCGAGGTCGAATGCCGTCCCTCCAACACGCCTCTCACGACCGGCCGCCAGCCCCACCAAATGACGGGCGTCATCGGGCATGCGCAGGCCGTCGGTGATCCGCTCGTACACGTCCAGGCGCATCACTTGGCGTCGCCCGTTGATGACCTCGTTAACCCGGGCCTGTGTCATGCCGACTGCTGTGGCGATTCGCGCCTGGCTGGCACCGCCGTACTGCTGGACGTAGCGAAAGATCGCACCAACGTCCTGCCTACGCAGCGCCTGCCGCACCTCGGCGCGTTGCCATGCCCACTCGGGCACTTCGACCGGCACCGTTGCCATTTCCACTTTTACTGACCCCGCTTCGTCGCGGGATGGAAAGTCATCCCACCGTGAGATTACCGATCGGGGATCGAATCGTCCGGACTATCAGGAAGACCCTGACCGGGTGAGTGAAACCATCCATTCTCTCGACTGGCTGCCGTCCGGGCACGTTGTGGTCATGTGCGCTGCCGGCCAGTGGTGGGATGCCGTGCGTGTCCCCCGTCGGCTCGGCAAAGCGGCTCTACAGCAACTCGGTGACAACTCGGGAGCGGTCATCGAGGATCCACAGGGAGCGTTGTTGTACTGGCTGATCCCTGTAGGCGCCGCGTCCGATTGGCAGTTCGAACCGATTTCCGGTGTCCGGGTGGAAAGCGTTACCGCGTACATTGCCGTGCCAGGTCCCCGGCGGACAGCAGGGCCGCACTGGCGTGTTCCGCCCACCCGCACACGCGTCTTCACTGATGCGGCGGCACTGCATACTGCGCTTCGGGATGCCGTGAACAGCCATTTCGCCCCGCGAGGAGCAGGATCATCATGATGCGGCCCCTCGCCTTCATCTACGACCGCGATGCGGTCCGCTCCTGCCGTCTCCTCAACATGCGACTCAGCGGCTGCCGCAACTACGCCGAGCGGCAGGGGTGGGACGTCGCGGATGCCTGGATCGACCGAGGGGACGACGCCCTCAGCAACAGCCATCGTCCCCAGTTCGACGGTCTCCTCGACGCGATGCTCGAAGCGTCCCAGGGGCGGACGGTGCTGTGCCTGATCCACAACTGGGACCGGTACACCCACGACCTTCCGTCCCGCGTCGGCTTCCAGCAGCGCGTCGCCCTGGCGGGCGGCTACACGGCGACCACGTTCGACGAGACCGATCAGGGGTCCGTCGTCGAGCTGGTCAGTCGGCAGCAGTCCCGCTGACCCACAGTTCCCGCGCCCGTCCCACCCCCTGGCGGTGGCGCGGGACGGGCCGGCCGTCGTTCGGAGAAGGCGGTCGGCCCACATGCAGAAGGGAAGGGTTGTGAGCGACTACGACGACTACAAGGACAAGGCCAAAGAGAGGGGACATAAGAAGCCAGGCCCGGGCGGTGATCAGAGCCATGGGCAGACGAGCGGCTGTATGGTCGTGGGCCTACTGGCACTCCTGCTGTGGAAGGTGCGTGCGTATGGCCCACGGTCTTCGTGAGCATCGGTGCCCGGAGTGTGGCAGCCCGACGTGCAGCCTCCCGGACCCCGCGACGCTCGGCGTGCCGAACTGGGTCCTTGCCCTCGGCGCGATGGTGGCCGCAACGATCACCGTGATCACGTACACCGTCGTCAGTCGCTGACCGTCAGGCCAGCCTCTCGGCTCCTCGTGCCCGAGCCGGGCGGCTGTGCGGCGGAAGTCGAGCGTGCGCACCAGGCCCAGAAGGTCTGCGAGGCCGCGCATGATCATGCGCGGCACACGTACGAGCGGCGCAAGGAGAACTGATGAATCACAGTACGTGGAAGACGCGCCGGGCCCGGCAGCTTGCGGGTGAGGCGGTGGAGTACGACCAGGAGTACGTCGCCGCGCGGCTGGCCGGCGATCTCGGGCAGGCGGTCTACAGCCGTCGGATTGAGCTCGGCCTGTTCCAGACGGAGCTGGCGGAGCGGGCTGGGATGACTCAGCCGCAGGTCTCCCGGCTGGAGGGTGGCGACACTGTGCCGACTCTCTCGCTGCTGCGGCGCTTGGCCAAGGCGCTGGAGGGCACGCTGGACCTGACCATCGACGAAGGTGGTTCGCATATCACCTTCACTCCGCGCGCCGCCTGAGCCGCTGGCAGGCAAGCTGTCGGCCAGTCGGCCATATATCGCGAAGGGCACCTCCAAGGTTCGTAGGTGCCCTTCTTCTGCGTCCCGGTCCCGGCAGGTTTCGAACCCGCGACACCCGCTTTAGGAGAGCGGTGCTCAGCTGCTCCCATGCCTGCCCGGACACCCTTGATAGGCGCCCTTCCCCCCGCTTGACCGGGACCCGACACCCGATTCGCTCCAACATCTGGAAAAATGTTTCCAGAGGGACGTCAGGGAAGCCGTCCCGCGCCCGTGCGGTACAGCCGGGGGGCCCGTGATGAGTGTGGGCCTCCAGGCATCGTCGGCTTCCGGAGCGTCGTCGGCATGGCGGCCTGCGGACGGCCTGCCGCGTCGGGCGAGACCGCAGACCAACGCAGGGCCGTCCGGCCCGTTCGTCCCTGGAGAAAGAGCTCACCGTGCCGTCCGCCGCCGTGTCCGAGGTGCCCGCTGCCGTTTCCGACGTAGCTGTTGGGCGGTGTGCGCACTGTGGTGGGATGGCGTCCGGGGGTGGGGCCGATCCTGGTGTTTCGGAGGAGAAGGCGGACGCGCCCGAGGCCAGAGCTGGGCGGCGGCTGCGGTCGGGCGCGCCGCCTCGGCCGCGGCACCGTCACACGGTGGCCACGACCGGGATCGCCGTGCTGGCGTTTCTGCTGCTCACGGGTATCGGGGCGTTGATGGACCGGCCGCTGCTGATACCTCCGCTCGCGGCGAGCATGGCCTTGATCGTCAGCGTTCCCGATCTGCCGTTGAGCCAGCCGCGTAGCGTCGTCGGCAGTCACCTGCTGGGTGCGCTTACCGGCTTCGCGGCGGTGGCCGTGGCCGGGCCGGGGGCTTGGGGGGCGGCGGTCGCGAGTGGGGTGACGCTCGGGGTGATGGCGTTGGCTCGTACGCCGCACTCGCCTGCGGCGGCGACCGCGCTGTTCGTCGCCCTTCAGCCGCCGACCGGGCCGGTCCTTCCCGCGTATGCGACCTTCCTGGGGCTGCTCGTGCTGGCCACCTGCCTGGTGGTCGTGCTCGGGTGGGCGGGTAATCGCGTGCTCGGGCGGGCGTACCCGCGTTATTGGTGGTGAGCCGTCCGGCCTAACGCGGCAGGGCGCGTACGTACGGGCCCGGGTCGTTGTCCGCGGAGGCCATCAGGGCCGTACGGATCACCGTCGCCTGCTGGGCCGGGGCTTCGCGCAGGGCCTTGGGGGTGACTTCGATGAGGGTGATGCCTGCCTGGGCGAAGCGTTCGCGGCGGCGGGAGGTTCCCGGGCGGGTGACGTCGGGGGCCGGCTCCGGCGGATCGGTTTCGGGTGCTTCGGGTGGGGTGGCGTCCGACTGCTGCGTCGTCAGTGGGATGCGGATGACGATTTCCAGGGCCACCCCGTGGTCGGGCCAGTAGGCGTCCACGCCGCCCAGTGGTGGGCCGTCCGGGAGCCGTAGGTCCACGTTCCACAGCGGGTCCGGGAGGGCGTGGCCGGCCACCAGCATGTACAGGCGGCCCTCGGCGAGGGCGCGGCCTTCGGCCAGCATGGAGTCCACCGCCGCCGCCACGTACGGGCGGTCGAGCAGGCGGGCCCGGCAGAGTTCGCGGACGGCGGGTTGGGGTTCGCAGTGGCCGCCGCGTACCGCTTCGACCAGCAGGCGGCGCACGGCCACCGCGTCCGTCAGCCGGTCGACGGCGTCGGCGAGGGCTCTGGGGACGGGGGCGACCGGCACGCCGCCGATCAGTTCGGGGCGGGGCAGCACCTGGACGCGCAGGACGCGGGCGCAGCCGGCGGAGCGTACCCGGCAGGTGGCGGGTACAAGTACGTCGATGTGGTCGAGGCAGGCCAGTGGGGGGATGGAGCGGAAGCCGTGGAGGGCCAGTGCTGCGGCTCCGGTGATCACGGCTTCGGGCGCTGGTTCGGTGGGTGAGGGTGTGGCGGGGCCCTCGTTCGGCGCGGCCGGTCGCGCGGGGTCGGTGATGGGTGGCTCTGGCCCCGGACCCGGGGGTTGGAGCTCCGGTGACTGCGCCGCCACGGTGGCGTTTGGCTGTTCCGCGGTGGCGTTTGCCTGTTTCGCGGTGACGTTTGGCTGTTCCGTGGTGCTGCTTGGCTGTTCCGCGGTGACGTCCGGGTGTGGCGGGGGCGCCTCCGGCGTAGCGCCGTCCGTCTGCGTCGGGACTGCCGTTTCGGCCGGCTGTGCCGGAACGGTCACCGGCCCCTGACCGTCCGCCTGGGCCGGGATCGCCGTGTCGTTCTGGGCTCGGACCGTTGTCATGCCTTGACCGTCCGGCTTCTCCAGGAGCGCGCGCTGATCGTCCGCCTGGGCCGGGATCGCCGTGTCGTTCTGTGCCGGGACTGCCGTCGTCACCCCCTGACCGTCCGGCTTCTCCAGGAGCGTGCTCTGACCGTCCGCCTGCGCCAGGACCACCGTGTCGTCCTGTGCCGGGACCACTGTGTCGTTCTTCGCCGGGACCGCAGTCACCCCCTGACCGTCCGGCTCCTCCAAGAGCGCCCTCCGACCGCCCCCCTGCGCCGAAACTGCCGTGTGGCCAGGCTGCCCCGAACCCCCCGCCACCCCCCGCCCACCGACATACGCCAACACCGCGTGCACTCGTTCCTCCCCCGTAGGCGGCGCCGAGTGCAGCAGATACACCCCCGGCAGGAACTGCTGCCAGGGGCCGCCGGGGCGGCAGCGTTCGGTGGCCTCGGTGGGGGAGACGCCGTGTGCGCGCAGTTGTTCGGTGGCGAGGACGCGGAAGCCGGGGCCGGACGGGTGGCGCTGGGGGAGGGGCGGGAGCGAGGTGGAGGGGTGCTCCCCAGAGGTGAAGGGGTGGTCGCCGGAGGGGGAGGTGTGGTTCATGCCCGGGCCTTTTCCCGGGGCCGCCCCGCGCCCTAACCGCTGTGACAGGCTCGTCGACGAATCCGGACGAGCCTGTACTAAAGAACGGATGTTCGGTGGCCGAGGGGCGGGTGGGAGATGGGGGGCGGACCCTCGTCCGCCCCCTCATTTCCCTAACCCCTACGCTCCCGCGTCACACCCCTGCGCCCGCAGCGCCCGCGCCAGGTCGTCGCGGGACTCGGCGACCAGGCGGCGCAGAGCAGGAGCGGCCTGCTCATGGCTCGCCAGCCACTCATCCGTGGCCCGCAGCGTCTCCTCGTTGTCCTGGAGCATCGGGAACAGGCCGCGGACGACGGCCATGCCGATCTCGATGGATCGTTCCTGCCAGAGGCGTTCGATGGCGGCGAAGTAGCGCGGCGCGTACGGGGCCAGGAGTTCGCGCTGGCCGGGCTGGTCGAAGCCGGAGATGGTGGCCTCGACCAGGGCGTTGGACAGGGCGTCGGACTCGACCACGTCGGCCCAGGCGCGGGCCTTGACCTCGGGGGAGGGGCGGGCGGCCAGGCAGCGGACGTGGTGGCGCTTGCCGGAGGCGGTGTCGTCGCGGGCGAGTTCGGCGTCGAGCAAAGCTTCGTCGGCGGCGTCGTGGGCGGCCAGCGGTTCCAGGAGGGTCCAGCGCAGTTCCTGGTCGATGTCCAGGCCGTCGATGCGGGCCGTGCCGTCGAGCAGGCCGCGCAGGAGCTGGAGGTCGGCGGCGGTGGAGGCGACCGAGGCGAAGAAGCGGGCCCAGGAGAGCTGGTGGCCGCTGCCGGGTTCGGCGATCCGCAGTTCGTGCAGGGCGCCCTGGGCCAGTTCGCGGGCGGCCGTCTCGCGGTGGTCGGGCGCCGTGTAGTGGTTCAGGGCCGTGCGGGCCTGGGCGTGCAGGGACTGCAGGACGCCGATGTCGGACTCGCGGCCGGCGAACCGCAGGACGAGGGCGAGGTAGTCGCGGGCCGGCATCAGCCCGTCCCGCGTCAGCCCCCACACCGCGGACCAGCACAGGGCGCGGGCCAGCGGGTCGGTCAGGTCGCCGAGGTGGTCGCGCAGGGTGTCCAGCGAGCGCTGGTCGAAGCGGACCTTGCAGTACGTCAGGTCGTCGTCGTTGACGAGGATGAGGTCGGGGCGCTCGGCGCCGGCCAGCTCGGTGACGACGGTGCGCGGCCCGGAGACGTCCAGCTCGGCGCGGGCGTACCGGACCAGCGAGGAGTCCGCGTCCTGGCGCCGGTACAGGCCGACCGCGACCCGGTGCGGGCGCAGCTCGGGGTGGTCGGGCGCGGCCTCCTGGTGGAGGACGAGTTCGGTGATCCGGTCCTGGGCGTCGTACGTGGCCTGGGGCGTGAGGGCGTTGACGCCCGCGGTCTGGAGCCAGGAGCGCGACCAGGCGGCCAGGTCGCGGCCGGAGGTCTCCTCCAGGACGGACAGCAGGTCGCCGAGCTCGGTGTTGCCGTACGCGTGGCGCTTGAAGTAGCGGCGCGCGCCCTCCATGAAGGCGTCCCGCCCGACGTACGCCACGAGCTGCTTGAGGACGGACGCGCCCTTGGCGTACGTGATGCCGTCGAAGTTGAGCTTGGCGTCCTCCAGGTCACGGATGTCGGCCGTGATCGGGTGGGTGGAGGGGAGCTGGTCGGCGCGGTAGGCCCAGGCCTTGCGGCCGTTGGCGAAGGTGATCCAGCCGTTGGTGAAGCGGGTCGCCTCCACCAGGGACAGGGCGCCCATGTAGTCGGCGAAGGACTCCTTGAGCCACAGGTCGTCCCACCACCGCATGGTGACGAGGTCGCCGAACCACATGTGCGCCATCTCGTGCAGGATGACGTTCGCCCGGCGCTCGTACGAGGCCGTGGTCACCTTGCCGCGGAAGACGAACTCCTCGCGGAAGGTCACGCAGCCCGGGTTCTCCATCGCGCCGATGTTGTACTCGGGGACGAAGGCCTGGTCGTACTTGCCGAACGGGTACGGGTAGTCGAAGTGATCGTGGAAGAAGTCCAGGCCCTGCTTGGTGACGAGGAAGATGTCGTCCGCGTCGAAGTGCTTGGCCAGGCCCTTGCGGCAGAGCGCGCCGAGCGGGACCTCCAGCTCGGTGCCGTCCTCGAAGGTCCGCCGGTAGGTGTCGGAGACGTAGTGGTACGGGCCCGCGACGACGGCGGTGATGTAGGTGGAGATGGGGCGGGTGGGGAGGAAGCGGTGGGTCGTGCCCGGTCCGTCCCCGGCCGGGGCGGTGCTCTCGGTGGCGCCGTTGCTGAGGACCACCCAGCCCTCGGGGGCCGTCACCTCGAAGTGGAACGGGGCCTTGAGGTCGGGCTGCTCGAAGTTGGCGAAGACCCGGCGGGCGTCGGCCGGCTCGTACTGCGTGTAGAGGTAGACCTCGCCGTCCTCGGGGTCCACGAAGCGGTGCAGGCCCTCGCCGGTGCGGCTGTAGGCGCACTGGGCGTCGACGGTCAGGGTGTTCTCGGCGGCCAGGCCGTCCAGGGCGATCCGCGCGCCGTCGAACACGGCGGACGGGTCCAGCTCGCGGCCGTTGAGGGTCACGGCGGTGACGGACGGCGCGACCAGGTCCGCGAAGGTGGCGGCGCCGGGCTCGGCGCAGCGGAAGCGGATGGTGGTGCGCGAGCGGAAGGTGCGGGCGGCCTCGCCGCTCCCGACGGCCGACCGCAGGTCAAGCGCCACGTCGTACCCGTCGACGCGCAGCAGCCCGGCCCGCTCGTGGGCCTCGTCTCGGGTCAGGTTCTCTCCGGGCACGACGCGACTCCCTCGTCCTCGTCTCGTATCTCGAACACTGGGAATCATGGCACGCCCACCCATGGTTGAAGCGGCCGGTAACCGGCCCTCCTGAGGAAAGATCGTGTCTGTGATGTCTCCTGACGCCCCCGCCGCCCCGCAGACCCCCGTCACCCCCGCCGACTTCTGGTTCGACCCGCTGTGCCCGTGGGCGTGGATGACCTCCCGCTGGATGCTGGAGGTCGAGAAGCTGCGTCCCATCAAGGTGCGCTGGCATGTCATGAGCCTGGCGGTCCTCAACGAGAACAAGCTCGACACGCTGCCCGAGGAGTACCAGGAACTCATGAGCGGCCCCGCGTGGGGCCCGGTGCGGGTGTGCGTCGCCGCCGCGCAGCGCCACGGTGAAGAGGTGCTCGGCCGCCTCTACACCGCGCTCGGCACCCGCTTCCACAACCAGGGACTGCCGCAGAACCGCGAGACCGTGGTGGCCGCCCTCGAAGAGGCCGGGCTGCCCGCCGACCTGGCGGACTTCATGGAGTCCGAGGAGTACGACAAGGAGCTGCGCGCCTCGCACGAGGCGGGCATCGGCCTGGTCGGGCAGGAGGTCGGCACGCCCGTCATAGCGGTCCCCGGCCCGGACGGCGAGCGGATCGCCTTCTTCGGCCCGGTCGTCACCCCGGCCCCCAAGGGCGAGCTGGCCGCGCAGCTCTGGGACGGGACCCTGCTCGTCGCGTCCGTCCCGGGCTTCTACGAGATAAAGCGGACGCGGACGCAGGAGCCGATCTTCGACTGAGTCCGGGGTGTGGGGACGGGGACGCGGGAGCCGGGCTTCGGCTGAGGCTGTCGTGTGAGGGCTGGGACGGGGGAGTCGATCTTCGGCTGAGGCTGTCGTGTGAGGACGGGGACGCGGGAGCCGATCCGAGCTTGTCCTGTGCCTGTCCTGTGCCTGTCTTACAGGGACGAGGACGCGTGATCCGTCCTCGACCGAGCCCGGCCGGGGGAGCGGTCCGCCCGACCGGCCCCCCGGCCGCCGCCCGGGGCCGTCAGTCGAAGTCCGGCATCGGGATCGGCGGATCGTAGACCTTCCGGGCGTAGCGGACGTTGCGGCAGTCGGGGACGGTGCAGATCCAGTAGTCCTCGACGTATCTCTTGTGGAAGGTGTGCCGGAGCCATTCCCGTTCCCGCTCGGTCTCCGGCGCGCGGTGCGGCTCGTACGCCCCGCAGGTCGTGCAGTAGTACGGCTTCGTGTTCCCCATGGCGCCACCGTGCCACCCGTGTCCCCATCCGTTAAGACGGGACGGGACCACTCCGCCTCCCGGGCCCGGGAGGCGCCCCCACCCCCGGTCGCCCACTCCGACAGGCGCCCCCGTACGCCCTTGCTTAGGGTCCCGGCATGGGCACTTCCGAGGCCGGGCGGCCGGTGGGACGGGACGGTGGCCGGTCCGCGCCGGGGCTGCCGAGTGGGAACGCGCCCTGCGGGGCGCTGCCCGTCCGGCCGCGGGACCGGGTGGTGCGGGCGGTGTGCCGGGCGCTGCCGCCGCTGTGGGCGGCGTGCGGGTGGCGGCGGGCGGCCGGGATGCTGCGGCACTACCTGCGGGGTGGCGGGGAGCCGTACGAGGTGGACGCCGAGGAGGTGCTGCGGCTGCCGGTGGTGCGGGCGTCCGTGGCGCGGCATCTGCGGCGCTGGCGGGCGGAGGCCGCCGGGCGCGGCGTGGGCACGCACCGCGCGGACAGCGGCTGGCGCGGGGCGCTGATCACCCGGCGGGGGAGCGTGGACTGGTGGCTGGCCCTGCGTGGGGTGCAGTACCGGCTGAGCGGTACCGTCCGGGTGGCGGAGGACGGCCGTATGGAGGTGGCGTACCGCTTCCAGGTGCACAAGAGCTGGAACTTCGACCGGGGACAGTCGGAGTTCGGCGTGCCGTTCGCGCCGTTCGCCCGCCTCCACGAGACCGGGCTGGCCCGGGAGTTCGTGGTCATGGGTACGGCCCCCGCGCGAGTCGACCGCGCGGGGGCCGCACCACTTCCCCCTGCCGCGTGACGGGTGAGAAGACGATCACGAGCAGGGCGCTGTGGGGGGTGGCGTCTCCGGGTGCCGGGACAACCGGCTTACCGGGTTGCCGGGGTTGCCGGCGTTATCGCGGTAAACGGGGGTCACCGCGATAACAGGACTTACCGGTCTTACGGGGCCAGCAGCAGGTTGTTGGCGCGCTCCTTGGCGGCGGCGTAGCGCTTGGCGACGTCCTGCCAGTTGACGACCTTCCACATGGCCTCGATGAAGTCCACCTTCTGGTTCTTGTACTGCAGGTAGAAGGCGTGCTCCCAGGCGTCGAAGACCAGGATGGGCACCGAGCCCTGGCCGACGTTGCCCTGGTGGTCGTAGATCTGCTCGACGATCAGGCGGCCGGTGACGGGCTCGTAGGCGAGGACGCCCCAGCCGGAGCCCTGCGTGGTGGCGGAGGCCTTGCTGAGCTGGGCCTTGAACTTGGCGAAGGAGCCGAAGTTCTCGGCGATGGCGTCCGCGAGCTCGCCCACGCCGTCCTTCTCCAGCGGCTCGCCGCCGCCGTCACCGGTCATGTTGTGCCAGTAGATGCTGTGCAGGATGTGGCCGGAGAGGTGGAACGCGAGGTTCTTCTCCAGGCCGTTGATGGCGCCCCACTGGTCCTTGTCGCGGGCCTCGGCGAGCTGTTCGAGGGTGTCGTTGGCGCCCTTCACGTACGCGGCGTGGTGCTTGTCGTGGTGCAGCTCGATGATCTCGGGGCTGATGACCGGAGCGAGCGCCGCGTAATCGTACGGAAGTTCAGGAAGTGTGTAGGTGGCCATACCGGAACCCTCCAACTGCTTACGGCTTCTTATTGCAACTCAATTGCAGCAGCACGCTATCAGCAACAGTGATCATCGGCAGGACGCAGGGCCGGTCCTGGGACAAAAGAAGGAGGCGGTGCGGGACTCCGGAAGGAGATCCCGCACCGCCTCCGCGCGAACCGGGGCCGGTGCGTCCCTTTTATCCCCGCTCGGCCGGCTCCTGGGCCGCCGGTTCCTCGGTCCGGCCCCGCCCGGCCTTCTGCCGCAGCAGCCCGACGACCGCCAGGACGAGGCTGAACCCGCCGGTGAAGACCAGCTGCACCCGCTGGTCCTGGTCCCGCAGCATCAGCAGCAGCACGCCGACGATCCCGGCCAGCGCCACCCACGTCAGGAACGGGTACGCCCACATCCGCACGACGAGCCGCTCCGGGGCCTCCCGCTCGATCCGGCGGCGCATCCGCAGCTGCGAGACGGCGATGAAGCCCCAGACGACCAGCGTGCCCGCGCCGACGATGTTGAGCAGCCACAGGAAGACGGTGTTCGGCCACCAGTAGCTGAACAGCACCGCCATGAAGCCGAAGGCGGAGCACAGCACCACCGCGCGGCGCGGCACCCCGCCGCTCACCTTGGCGAGGAAGGCCGGGCCCTGACCGCGGGAGGTGAGGGAGAAGGCCATCCGCGAGGCGCCGTAGATGTTGGCGTTCATCGCGGACAGCAGCGCCACCAGGATGACCACGTTCATGATCTGCCCGGCCGCCGGGATCTTCAGGTAGTCCAGCACGGCGACGTACGGGCCGCTCTCGGCGATCGAGGGGGCGCTCCACGGGATGACGGTGACGATGATCGCCATCGAGCCGACGTAGAACAGGGCGATCCGCCACATGGCCGTGCGCACCGCCCGCGCCACGCCCCGGACCGGGTCCTGGGACTCGGCGGCGGCGATCGTCACCGTCTCCAGCCCGCCGTACGCGAACACGGACGCCAGCAGGCCGCTCACCAGGCCCTCCATGCCGTGCGGCAGGAAGCCGCCGTCCCCGGTCAGGTGCGAGACGCCGGGCGCCGAGGTGCCGGGCAGCAGGCCGAGGATCGCCAGCACGCCCAGGACCAGGAAGAGGCCGATCGCGGCGATCTTCAGGGCCGCGAACCAGAACTCGAACTCGCCGAAGTTGCCGACCGCCGCCAGGTTGGCGCCACAGAAGACGATCATGAAGAGCAGGACCCACATCCAGGGCTCACTGCCCGGGAACCAGGTCGTCATGATGCCGGCCGCGCCGATCGCCTCGGCGGCCACCGCCACGCACAGGATCGTGAAGTACATCCAGCCCGCCGTGAACCCGGCCCACGGGCCGATGGAGCGCCCGGCGTGCACGGAGAACGAGCCGGAGGCCGGGTTGGCAGCGGACATCTCGCCCAGCATCCGCATGATCAGCAGCACCAGACCGCCGGAGAGCGCGTACGCGATCACGACGGACGGACCGGCCGCCGCGATGCCCCCGCGCGAGCCGACGAACAGGCCCGCGCCGATCACGCCGCCCAGGGCGATCATCGACAGATGGCGTTGCTTGAGGCCGTTGGAGAGCGACGGTCCGCCGTCCAGGCCGGCGCCCGGGACCTCGTCGGTCCGCTCGTGCGCGGGCACGGCGGACGAAGGTGACCGATTCATGGGGGTACCTGTCCCAGTTGGTGAGAACGGAGCGGAGCGTGGTGTAAAGCGCGCTCAGTTTGTGGGCGCCTGTCCGCTGAGGGCAACAGTCGTGCAGCGAATGTTCGCTATTCAGACGTGATCGTGACCGTGCGTGCTCATTCCGTTAAGGAAGGGGCGAGAAGTGACGCAGCGCACCGCACGATCCGGCCGTTAAAAGATGGCGCGTAAACGGGGCGCGGGGCGGTGGGGCGCGAACGGGGCGTGCGACGCGGCGGTGGGTGGCAGGGCGGGCGCGCCCGGTCGCGAAGGGGGCGTACTCGGTCGCAAAGGAGTCGTACTCCGTCGCGAAAGGGTCGTACTCGATCGCGAACCCGCCGTGACGCGCCTCGAACCCGCTGCGGCCCGCCCCGGACCCGCCGCTCCCCGCCGCCCGTGGTCCCCGTTCAGTCGCGCACCCGCCGTGCGCGCAGCTCCCGGAGCCCCGCCACCGCCAGCACCACACCCGTCGCCACGCCCGACCACAGCACCTGCGGGCGCGACCCCTCGTCCATCAGCATCAGGACGAGGACGGCGCCCATGGCGGCCAGCGCGGCCCACGTCAGATAGGGGAAGCCCCACATCCGCAGGGTCAGCGTCTCCGGAGCCGTGCGCTCGATCCGGCGGCGCAGCCGCAGCTGCGAGACGGCGATCAGGCCCCAGACGAAGAGCAGCACCGCGCCCACCGAATTGAGCAGATAGAGGAAGACGGAATCCGGCCATTTGAGATTGAGCAGGACCGAGACGAAGCCGAAGGCGACCGATGCGAGCACCGCCCGGCGCGGCACCCCGCCGCCCGCGATCTTCAGCAGCGACCGCGGCGCCTCACCGCGCTCGGCCAGCGAGAAGATCATCCGCGAGGACCCGTACAGGTTGGCGTTCAGCGCGGAGAGCAGCGCCACGAACACCACCACGTTCATGATCTGGCCGGCGCCCGGCACCCCGACGCTGTTCAGCACCGCCACGTACGGGCTCTTGCCCGGCTGCTGCGAGGACCACGGCAGCAGCGTGACGATCACCAGCATCGACCCGACGTAGAAGAAGAGGATGCGCCACACGGCGCTGCGCACCGCCCGCGCCACGTTGCGCACCGGGTCGGCCGACTCCGCGGCGGCGATCGTGACGACCTCCAGGCCGCCGAACGAGAACACCACCGCCATCACCCCGGAGATCACCCCGTCCCACCCGCGCGGCAGGAAACCGCCCTGCCCGGTGAGGTTGGTGAAGCCGACCGGATCGGTGTCCGGCAGCACCCCGAAGATCGCGAGCAGGCTCAGCCCCAGGAACAGCACGATCGCGCCGACCTTCAGCGTCGCGAACCAGAACTCGAACTCGCCGAAGTTCTTCACCCCGGTCAGGTTGGCCGCCGTGAAGACGACCATGAACAGCAGCACCCAGCCCCACTGCGGCACCGCCGGCAGCCACCCGTTGGCGATCTGCGCCGCGCCGGTGGCCTCCACCGCCAGCACCACGACCAGCATGAACCAGTACAGCCAGCCCACGCTGAACCCCGCCCAGCGCCCCAGCGCCCGTTCCGCGTGCACCGAGAACGCGCCGGAGGCGGGCATCGCGGAGGACATCTCGCCGAGCATCCGCATGATCAGCATGGCCAGCGCGCCGGCGATCAGATACGAGACGACGATGCCCGGACCGGCCACCGAGATCCCCGCCCCGGACCCCACGAACAGGCCCGCGCCGATCACCCCGCCCAGGCCGAGCATCGTCAGGTGGCGCTGTTTGAGCCCGGCGGACAGCGGTTCTGCCTCGCCGGCGCCGCCGCCGGCAGAGGTCTTCCCGGCGGCGGTCGGTGCGTCGTGCATGGGCTCGTACTCTCGTAAGGGGCCAGGGGTCCTCGCCGAGGGCCGAGGGGCTGTCGTGCTCTCGCGCTCTCGTGCTTCTCGTCAAGGGCCTGGGACGTCGTCCGTCCCCGTATCGCCCTCAGTTTCCCCAAAAGTTCAGCGCTACCACAAAACGGGCCCCCGCCGACCGCACCCGTCGTGACGAGCATCACGTGACCTGCGCAAACGTGGTCGGGGCCGGGTCGCCCGGGCAGGCTCAGCGATGTTCGGAAGTCTCCAAGAGGGCCGGTGGGGCTTTGTCGCCGCCACACGATGATCGCCACGGGCCCGCTGGACTAACGTCGACGCGTCCCTTCCCGTCTCACCCCGCGGAGTCCCGATGAGCACTGCTGCCGCCCCCACCCGCACCGGAGCGGTCCTCGCCGACCTGCTCCCCGCCGCGACGGCCTCCCGCGCCCGCGTCCGCGACGCCGCGCTGGTGCTCGGCGGCGCCGCGCTGACCGGCGTCGCGGCGCAGATCGCGGTGCCGATCCCCGGCTCCCCGGTCCCGGTCACCGGCCAGACCTTCGCCGCCCTTCTGGTGGGCACCGCGCTCGGCGCCCGCCGCGGCTTCCTGTCCATGGCGCTGTACGCGCTGATCGGCGTGGCGGGGCTGCCCTGGTTCGCGGACGGCAAGGCGGGCGCCGGCGGCGCGTCCTTCGGCTACGTCCTGGGCATGCTGCTCGCCGCCACCGTCGTGGGCGCGCTGGCCCGGCGCGGCGGCGACCGGGGCGTGCTGCGCACCGCCGGCACCATGGCGGTCGGCACCGCGGTCACCTACGCGATCGGTGTCCCCTACCTGGCCCTGAGCACCGGCATGTCCCTCGGCCAGGCGGTCGCGGCGGGCCTGGTGCCCTTCCTGATCGGCGACGCGCTCAAGGCGGCGCTGGCGATGGGCGCCCTCCCGACGGCTTGGAAGCTCGCGGGGCGCCGCGGCTGAGCGGCCGGATCGGGTCGATAGCGGATCGGATCGAGATCAGGTCGGTACCGGATCGATCGTGACCGGGTCTCGTGCCACCGGGGGGTGGCGCGGGGCCCGGTTTTTTTCTTACGGGGATGTGGGCAACCCCCAGCGGAACGGGGACGGGAACGGGCTCCGCCCGCGCACGCGCGCCGGGTGGTCGGCCCGGCGCGCGCGGGCGGTGGCGTCCGGAGCGGGCGCGGCCTCAGTGGCGACGGGCCCTCCGGGAGGTCCACCACACCCCCGTGCCACCCGCCGCGACCAGCGCCGCGGCGAGCGCCGCCATCGGCAGCACGTCCGGCGCCCCGGTGCTGGGCAGTTTCTGGGCGGGCGGCTGACTCGACGGCGACCCGGCTCCCGGCGCGCCGGCCGGTACGTTCGCCGTGCCCAGGAGCAGCGGGGTGTCAGGGGCGTCGGGAATCGGCCTGGTGGTACCGAAGTCCACCGGTCCCTGCTGCCACAACAACGTGGTGGTGTTGCCCAGGGTCACCGGCAGGCAGATCTTCCCCTGTTTCTTCAGATCGAATCGCGCGGTGACGTTGTAGGAACGGCTCTTACCGCTGTCCAATTTGTCGATGGCACACACGAACCCGCTGTTCGACCCCTTGGGGAGCCTTCCTTCGGGTATGGGCATGCAGCCATCGACGTTTTTGACCGTCATTCCTTTGTAGCCGACCACCGACATCCGTATGGCATCGGTCGCCTTGTCCCCCTGATTGACGACTTTGGCAGTGAGTGTGGTGGCTCCGGAGTCGGTGTCGACATTGATGGTCTTCGGCAGTTCGGTCGTCACCCGATAACCGGACGGGGCGCTCGGGCCGGGCGATCCGCCCTGGCTGCTGCCCGGTGCGGGCTCGGCGGCCCACGCCACCGACCCCAGCGGCAGCACCAGCGCGGCAGTGCCTGCGGCCACCATGAACGCGTGTTTTCCCCGGTGTTTGACGAACATTCCTGAACCCCCCTATCTGCATCCTCTCCAGAGGTATTTGATGGGTACCACAAGATTCCGCCGGTGCTGTGGGGGCTGGGCATGGTGGGGAATTCGAGCGGTCTGGGTCACGGGCGTTTGGCTGCCGGTCGCTACCGTCTGACGGAATTGATCGGTCAGGGCGGAATGGGCCGCGTTTGGCGCGCCCGGGACGAAACCCTGGACCGGTGGGTGGCGGTCAAGGAAATCCGCATCGACGAACTCGCCGGCGAGGAGGGCGCGATCCAGCGCGAGCGCAGCCTCCGCGAGGCGCGCGCCACCGCCCGGATCGACCACCCCAACGTCGTCCGCGTCTACGACGTGGCCGAGGAGGGCGACCGGCTCTGGATCGTCATGCAGCTGGTGCCCTCCCGCTCCCTGGAGCAGGTCCTCGTCCAGGACGGGCCGCTCACCCTGGTCGAGGCCGCCCGGATCGGCCGCGGGCTGGTCCGCGCGCTGCGCGAGGTGCACGCGGTGGGCGTCCTGCACCGCGACATCAAGCCGGGCAACGTCCTGATCGACGACCGCGGCGGGGTCGTGCTGACGGACTTCGGCATCGCGGCCGTCCAGGACGCGGCGGCGCTGACCATGGCCGGGATGCTCATCGGCTCGCCCGACTACATGGCGCCCGAGCGGGTCGAGGGCCGCACCCAGGGCCCGCCGTCCGACCTGTGGTCGCTGGGCGCCACGCTGTGCGCCGCGCTGGTCGGCGAGTCACCGTTCAGCCGGGGGACGACCCTGGCGACCCTGCACGCGGTGCTGTACGAGGAGCCGCAGATTCCGCCCGCCGCCGGACCGATGACCGGCATCCTGACCGCCCTCTTCCGCAAGACCCCGGAGGACCGCCCGGACCTGGCCGCCGTCGAGGCGGCCCTGGCCCCGCTGGCCGAGCCGGTCCCGGACACCGCCGCCGCGCCCGCCCCCTCCGAGCCGCCGCAGGCCCGCACCCCGACGGTCACGGACGTACCGGCGGGGACGACCCCCGGGTGGGCGGAGCCGGAGCCGCCGGAGAAGGCCGAGGACGCGTACGAGAAGTCAGGCGGCACGGCCGGACGGGAGGGGACGGCGGACGAGACGGACAAGACGGACGAGACGGCGGCCGGGACGGGGCAGGCAACCGCACCCGAGCGCGAACGGACCGCACCCGAGGCCGCACCGACCGGCGCCCCCGCCGAACACGACGCCACCGTCAAACTCGGCCACCGACCCCCCACCGAGCCCCCGAGCCCCCCACCCGAACCAGCGGAAGCCGCCACCCCCGAAGCCCAGGCCACCCCACCCAAACCCGCCGAAACGCCTGAAACGCCAGAGCTCCCCGCCACCACCACAGCCCCCACTCCCCGCCGCCCCCCACGCTCCCGCCGCGGCAAGCGCACCGCCCTGGCCGCCCTCGCCGCGACGCTGGTCGCCGGGGCGGCGGTGGCCGGCATCCTCGTCACGCAGGACGACGGCCGGAAGGGCGCCCCGCCCGCGGCGGAGAGCAGCGGCCCGCAGAGCCCGCCCACCCGAACCGAGCCGAGCGCCGGCACCACCACCCCACGGGGCGAGCGGCGCACCGAGGACGGGTTCAGCTGGGTGCCGCCGGCCGGCTGGAACCGCACCGCGGAGTCGCCCAGCGACGTCACGTACAGCACCACCGACGGCGCCGTCCTGATCTCGGCCCGCCAGAACGCCTCCTCCGGCGGCGACCTCCTGGCCATCTGGCGGCAGTACGAGCGGGAGCAGCACGACGTGCCGGGCTACCGGAAGATCCGCCTGGAGCGCTCGACGTTCCAGGGGCACCCGGCCGTTGTCTGGGAGTTCGCCTACCTGAGGGACGGCGACAAACCGGCCCACGGGCGGCAGCTCGGCTTCCGCACGAAGTACCGGACCTACCAACTCAACGTCTGGTATCTCGACTCCGTCGAGGCGCCGGCCCTGCGCGCCTACGAGCGGGTCAAGGCGTCCTTCCGCACGTCCTGACCGGGCTCGCCGCCCGTGCCGCGCGCCCGGCGCCGCCGGTCCCGCACCAGCCCGACGGCCAGCACCAGCACGCCCGCCACCACGGACAGCACCATCTGCTCGCGCCCGTCAGGGTCGTAGAACATGTAGCCCACCACGAACAGGATCAGCGCGATCGTGGCGTACGTCAGGTACGGGTACATCCACATCCGCACGGTCAGCCGCTCCGGCGTCTCGCGCTCGATGACCTTGCGCATCCGCAGCTGCGAGAAGCAGATCACCAGCCAGACGAAGAGGGCCACCGCGCCCGAGGAGTTCAGCAGGAACTGGAAGATGGTGTCCTTCGAGGTGTAGCTGAAGATCGTCGCGACGAATCCGAAGGCGACCGAGGCCCAGATGGCGACCGCCGGCACGCCGCCCTTGTTGACCCGCGCGAACGACCTCGGCGCGTCCCCGCGCTCGCCGAGCGAGAAGGCCATCCGGGACGCGGTATACAGGCCGGAGTTCAGGCAGGACAGCACGGCCGTCAGCACGACCACGTCCATGACCGTGCCCGCGTACGGGATGTCCAGCGACCGCAGCACGGCCACGTACGGGCTCTCCGCGACCGCCTTGTCGTCCCACGGCAGCAGCGTGACGATCACCGTGATCGAGCCGATGTAGAAGAGCGCGATCCGCCAGATGACGCTGTTGACGGCCTTGCGGACGGCCCGCACCGGGTCCGGCGACTCGCTCGCCGCCAGGGTGACGATCTCGCTGCCCATGAAGGAGAAGACCACCAGCAGCATCCCGGAGAGGATCGCCCCGGGCCCGTTCGGCAGGAACCCGCCGTGTCCGGTGAGGTTGCTCAGGCCCACCGCCTCGTCCCCCGGCGGCAGCCCGAAGATCGCCAGCGCGCCGACCAGGATGAAGACGACGATCGCCACGACCTTGATCCCGGCGAACCAGAACTCGAACTCGCCGAAGGACTTCACCGAGACCAGGTTGGTGCCCGTCAGCACGATCATCACCAGCAGCGCCCAGGCCCACTGCGGGACGGCCGGCACCCAGTTGGTGAGGATCGCCGCGGCGGCGGTCGCCTCGACGGCCAGCACCACCGACCAGAAGAACCAGTACAGCCAGCCGATCGTGAACCCCGCCCAGCGCCCCAGCGCCCGGTCCGCGTACGCGGAGAAGGACCCGGAGGTGGGGGAGGCCGCGGCCATCTCGCCGAGCATCCGCATCACCAGGACGACCAGCAGGCCGGTCAGCGCGTACGAGATCAGGATGCCGGGACCGGCGGCGGAGATGCCGGCCCCGGAGCCGACGAACAGCCCCGCGCCGATCACGCCGCCGATGGCGATCATCGACAGGTGGCGGTTCTTGAGCCCGGCCTGGAGGCCGTCCGGCGGCGGGGAGCCGCCGCCGGTGTGCTCGGTCGTCCGGCCCGTCGTCGGAGCGGGTGGAAGCGCGCCCATGTGTACCGTCCTTGTGTGGATGGTCCGACTTGCGTGGATTCCTCCGCGTGGTGTGCGGGGTTCCCGCATTAGAAACCGGTTGGCGTCCGTTAAGGAAGAAACGATTCCAATTCGTTGTACGAATGTCCTGACGTGCACGGGCCGCCGAGCGGGTCGCGGGCCGCCCCGGACCGGCCTCCCCAGCCCCTCGCGTAACACACGTCACATTCCCCGGCCGTTCCCCGGTACGCCGACCCGCGGCGCCCGTCGCGCACGCTTCGTGCCACACTCGGACTCATGCGCGTGTATCTCGGCTCCGACCATGCCGGTTATGAACTGAAGAACCACCTCGTCGACTGGCTCAAGGCCCAGGGCCACGACCCCGTCGACTGCGGCCCCCACATCTACGACGCCCAGGACGACTACCCGCCGTTCTGCCTGCGCGCCGCCGAGAAGGTCGCCGCCGACCCGGAGGCCCTGGCCGTCGTCATCGGTGGCTCGGGCAACGGCGAGCAGATCGCCGCCAACAAGGTCAAGGGCGTCCGGGCCGCGCTGGCCTGGAGCGAGGAGACCGCCCGCCTGGGTCGCGAGCACAACAACGCGAACGTGGTCGCGGTCGGCGCCCGGATGCACAGCCAGGACGAGGCCACCAAGTTCGTCGAGGTCTTCCTCGCCACCCCGTACTCGGGTGACGAGCGGCACACCCGCCGCATCGACATGCTCGCCGCCTACGAGACCACCGGCGAGCTGCCCCCCATCCCGGCGCACCACCCGCAGCAGCCGTAACGCCGCCGCGCGCTCCGTAAGGAGCCGCGCCCAGCCGTGACGGGCCCCGCGCGCTCCACCGGGAGCCGCGCCCGGCCGTGACAGGCCGCGCGCCCCACCGCGAGCCGCGCCCGGCCCCGCGTTCCCGTCCGCCCACCGAGGCGGGCGGGAACGCGTCGCTCCGGCCCCCGACCCGCCGCCTCCGGCCCCCGACCCGCCCGCCTCCGGCCCCGAGCCCATCCGGCTCCGGCGCCGGCCCACCCGAGGAGCGCCGTCCCATGCCCGAAGGGCACACGATCCACCGCCTCGCGCTGGACCACCGTGCCCGCTTCGAGGGCGAACGGCTGCGGGTGAGCAGCCCGCAGGGCAAGTTCTCCGACGGCGCGGCGCTGCTGGACCGGCAGGTCATGACCACCGCCGAGGCGCACGGCAAGCACCTCTTCCTCGGGTTCGGCGGGACCGGCTGGGTCCACGTCCACCTCGGCCTCTTCGGCAAGCTGGACTTCGGCGCGGGCGCCGCGCCGCCGCCCGCCGAGACCGTCCGGCTGCGCCTGGCCACCCCCACGGCGTACGCGGACCTGCGCGGCCCCACCACCTGCGCGCTGATCACGGACGAGGAGAAGCGCGCGATACACGACCGGCTCGGCCCGGACCCGCTGCGCCCGGACGACGACGGCGAACGGGCCTGGAAGCGGATCTCCCGCAGCCGCACCACCGTCGCCGCCCTGCTGATGGACCAGAAGGTCATCGCGGGCGTAGGCAACGTCTACCGCGCCGAGGTCCTCTTCCGGCACGGCATCGATCCATACCGCGCGGGCCGCGACCTCACCCGGTCCGAATGGGACCTCATCTGGTCGGACCTGATCGAGCTGATGCGCGAGGGCGTCCGGAACAACCGGATCGACACCGTCCGCCCCGAACACACCCCCGAGGCCATGGGCCGCCCGCCGCGCGTGGACGACCACGGCGGCGAGGTCTACGTCTACCGCCGCGCCCGCCAGGCCTGCCACATCTGCGGGGACGAGATCCGCACCGCCGACCTCGCCGCCCGCAACCTCTTCTGGTGCCCCACCTGCCAGCGGCCCTGACGCACGGCCCGCACGGGCCGACACCGGACCTGAACGGCCCTACGGACCCGAACAGCCCACGGACCCGAACGGGCCTAAGGACCTGAACGGCCCCACGGTCGGTCACCGGCCGCCGCCGGGCCGCCGCGACCCCGCGACCCGCGACCCCGCGCCTGCGCCCCCGCCCGCAGGCCCGTCGGCGGCCACGCGAAACCCCACGGCCGACAGCGGCAACCGGCCGGCAGGCGCGCCCGCACGGGTCCTCCCCGGACCCGCGTCAGCCGCCCCGGCCCCGCGTCAGCCGCCCCGGACCCGAGCGGCCCGCCCGGCCCCGTCCACCGGCTCAGAACCCGTGCGGCAGCCACGGCTTGACGTCCGACCCGAAGGCCACCGACGCCTCCCGCAGCGCGCCCTGCCGCACCTCCCGCACCCGCCCGGCAGCCGCCAGCGCGGTCAGCGCGTAGCCGCCCAGGTAGACCGAGCCCAGGTCGCGGGCGGACAGCGTCAGCTCGGCCGGGTCCGAGGTGCGCTCGCACACCGCGCCCTTGCCGTCGCCGGACAGCCGCCAGCGGCCCTCGTTCCACGGGCAGAACGGGTCGGTGACGTCCAGCACCACGTCCACCGGCGTCGCGTACGTCCGCGCCGCCAGCGCCGCGCCGACGTCCACCGTCCGGACGAACATCGACTCGCGGACGCCGACCTGGCACCGGCGGATGTCCGACACCAGATGCAGCACCGGGTCGTCCGCGGGCAGGTTGCGTACGAAGACCTTGGTGGTCAGGTCGATACCGGCCAAGTAGCGCCACAGGGCCGCGTACACCACCGGATCCAGCGCCTCGACGTCCCGGACCAGCACCGTGCCGTCGGCCCCGCCCGGGCCCCAGTCCGACTTGATCGCGTACCGGGCGTAGCCGCGCGGTTCCCCGTCCACCTCGGCCAGCACGCACAGCAGCACGCCGGCGCCGTGGCGCTCGCTCTCCGGGTCGAGGATGGGCTCGCGCTCCCAGCCGGGCTGCCGGGCGAGCATTCCCGGCCGCCGCGGGACGAGCCGGGCGTAAACCCGCTCGCACGCCTCCAGCCCCTCCTCCGGCGTGACGAGCCGCATGCGTACCTCGTCCACGTGGTGGGCGGGACGGCCTCCGTCGGCGCCGTGGCCGTCGGGCAGGGTGCCGGGCTCCTTGATCTCCGGTGTGGCGAGCGTCACGCGCGTCGTGTCGACGGTCACCGAGATGGCCTCGGTCGCCGCGCCGTACCCGAATCGGCCGTAAATGGCCGGTTCCGACGCGGTCAGCACGGCCAGCGGCTCGTTCCGCTCCCGTACGTCCGTCAGTTGACGCCGCATCATCTGGCGCAGCAGCCCCCGCCGACGGTGCGTGGACTGCACGCTGACCATCGTCACACCGGCCGTCGGGACCAGCGCGCCACCCGGCACCGTCATCCGGAAGGAGAACGCCCCGGCCGTGCCGACGCACTCGTCACCGTCCCAGAGCGCGAGGGACCGCTCGGTCTCGGTCAGTTCTTCATACAGCCCGCGTTCCTCGGGCGACTCCACCACCGCTCCGAAAGCACGTTCCAACCTTCCGTACCAGTGGTCCCACTGTTCCGGCCGCAGTGTCCGTAACTCCGTCGTCATGCGTCATGGCTAGCAGGACGCCTTCCGTCCGCGCGACCGTATTTCGAACGTGATTTCCGCGGAAACGCCCGTAGAGGCGTGCCGCGAATCGACGCGTCCCCGAACGGGTGGATAAGGTCCCAGAGCAATGGCGAGCGGTACGGGAGCGGAGTCCCTGACGGCCCGGATGCGCAAGGCGATGCACCGGGTCCGCATCGGCGTGCGCAAGGCCGGGGTCGACTACTTCCGCGGCGACGGCTCCGACTGGGTGGCGCTGGTCGCCCTCCTGCTCGCCATTCCGGCCATCGCCTGCGGCACCATCTGGCGCCCCGACTGGATCGCGCCGGCCGCCCTCGTCCTCCCGGTGATCGCCGGCGGCCTGCTGCTGCGGCCCGCCAACCTGCTCACCCTGTACGGGACCTCGGCCGCCGCCCTGATCGTCGAGGCGTCGCTGCTCGGCCCGTACGACGAGGGCCCGGAACGCATCACTCCGGGCACCGTCCTGGTGATGGCCGCCGTCGGGCTCTTCGGCCTGCTCATCGCGCAGTTCCGCAGCCGGGTCGGGGTGCCCTGGCGGCGCGGCGGCACCATGCTCTTCGACCTGCGCGAACGCATCCGCGTCCAGAGCAAGCTGCCCAAGCTCCCCAAGGGCTGGCACCACGAGATGGCGCTGCGCCCGGCCGGCGGGCAGTCCTTCTCCGGCGACTTCGTGGTGGCCTCCCGCACCCACGGCGGCAACATCCTGGAGGTCGTCCTCACCGACGTCTCCGGCAAGGGCATGGACGCCGCCTCCCGCGCCCTCCTGCTGTCCGGCGCCTTCGGCGGGCTCCTGGGCTCCCTGCCCCCGCACGGCTTCCTCCCCGCCGCCAACGGCTACCTGCTGCGCCAGGACTGGGACGAGGGCTTCGCGACCTCCATCCACCTCGTGCTGGACCTGGAGTCGGGCGACTACGAGCTCCTGTCGGCCGGTCACCTCCCGGCCCTGCAACTGAGCGCGGGCACCGGCCGCTGGGAGGAGAAGGCCGCCGAGGGCCCGCTGCTCGGCGTGTACGACGGCGCCCAGTTCGACCCGGTGAAGGGGACGCTGCGCCCCGGCGACGTGCTGATGCTCTTCACGGACGGCCTGGTGGAGGCCCCGGACCGGGACATCGCCGAGGGCATCGACCGCCTGACGGGCGAGGCGGACCGCTACGTTCCCGGCGGGTTCGCGGGCGCGGCCTGGCACCTGATCGAAGCGGTGGCCAAGGACGTCAATGACGACCGTGCGCTCCTCCTGATCTGCCGGGACTGACACCGGCGCCCCCGCCGTCCCACCGGACGGACGGGTTCCGGCGTTCCCCGCGGCCCCATCCAGCACACCCGTAAAGGCCGATTTCCCCGGCCCGTCCGGTAATGTCCCACCGATTCCCGGCCAGCGGGAGCGAAACGATCCGGCCGATCACCCGAACCCGGTCTCCACCTCGTCACCACGCCCGCACGGCCCTCATGCACGCGTCTCAGGGGTCACAACTGCACACAGGATGTGCAAAGCCTTGGCCGATGATTCGCCACCCGCCTCCACTGGGCAGGGAGTTGGTGGCACGATGGGTGCCGAGCGGGGGTATGCGCGGCTGCATGCTTCCGAGGCCGGCGAGGCGATCCGACCAAGGGTGTGATGAGTTGTGGCTCTTTCGCTTTCAGTGGTGCTGCTGTTGGGGATCATCATGATCGTCCTGATACGGGGCAAGTCACTCAAGGCGGGACCGGCGTTCGTCGCCGTCCTTTTCGGTTTCTTCCTGGCGTCCACCGGCATCGCCCCGTCCATCAACCGGTTCTTCAACTCGGTCGCCGAGACCATCAACAACATCAGCTTCTAGCGCCTTCGCCTCCGCCGGCGCCCCGCCCCGCCCCGCCATCCGCACGACCCGCAGGACGTGCGGTTCGCCGGCGCCCCCGTTCCCGGACGCCGGGACGGCCACGGGGCGGACGACGAGAGGGCCGCGCCCGACCGGGGGCGGCCCGCCTTCCATGAAGGGCGTCCCGCAGTCCGGGGTGTGGTGGTTGCCACACCCCTCTTCCGTGCTGGTCGGGGCCGGGTGCCGCCTCCGGCCGCCGACGCGAGAAGGCCCCCTGGAACACCAGGGGGCCTTCTGCTGGAGCGGGCGACGGGAATCGAACCCGCGTAGCCAGTTTGGAAGACTGGGGCTCTACCATTGAGCTACGCCCGCGAGCGCCACCGGTCACAGGGACCTCGGCACGCACTGCATCGTAGCGGGTCCGGGCGGTTCATCGCACACCCCCTCCGTGTGCTTCCGTGCGCTCCCCCTCCCGTCGCAACAATTGGCGGTCGGGCAGCCCGCGGCCATGTACCCTACGTGTCGCACCGACGGGGTGTGGCGCAGCTTGGTAGCGCGTCCGCTTTGGGAGCGGAAGGTCGTCGGTTCGAATCCGGCCACCCCGACCAGGAAGCCGGGAGCTCAGGCTCCCGGCTTCACGCATGACGTCCTTCGCGAAGGATCGCGGACGTCCGAAACCATGCGGTCCCCTCGGGCCCATGGTGTATGGCGCACCGGCCCGGGTTTCCCGGTCCCGGCGCTCCGCACGGAGCCCTCGGACCGTACGGCACCGGGCCGCCGCCCGGTAGGGGCCGGATGGCCTACGCCGGGTCACCGGGGAGCGCGTCGCCCGGCGGCGGAGGGCCGCCGGGGCCAGGCCCGCGGGCGGCGCCCGGAAAGCGGCCCGTGAGGGCGTGTGACGGCGGAGCCCGCAGGCCGTGCGCGGGGCGCCGGCCGCCGCACGGGTGGCCCGGAGCCCCGGGAGGGGGCGGCCGGGTGCGGAGGCGGGCGAAGATCACGTTGTGGGGGGCCTCCCGCTTGCGGTTACTATGCAAGCTGCTTGCCCGTGTGTCTTTCTCCCGGGCGCGATCCGCCGGAAACCTGGCCGACAGGCACCGGAAGATCCCAAGCGAAACCCCAGAAGTCAGCCCCAAGGAGACCGAACCGTGAAGAGCGCCGTGGAGACCCTGAACCCGACCCGGGTTCGGCTCACTGTCGAGGTGCCCTTCGAGGAGCTCAAGCCCAGCCTCGACGCGGCGTACAAGAAGATCAACCAGCAGGTCACGGTGAAGGGCTTCCGTCAGGGCAAGGTCCCGGCCCGGGTCATCGACCAGCGGTTCGGTCGTGGCGCCGTGCTCGAAGAGGCCGTCAACGACGCGCTCCCGAAGTTCTACACCGAGGCTGTCAACGAGGGCGAGCTCAACGTCCTCGGCCAGCCCGAGGTCGACATCACCGAGCTGAAGGACGGCGAGCTGCTGACCTTCACCGCCGAGGTCGACATCCGCCCGGCCCTGGAGATCCCGGACTACTCCGGCATCGAGGTCGAGGTCGACTCCGTCGAGGTCTCGGACGAGGACGTCGAGAAGTCGGTCGAGCAGCTCCGTGAGCGCTTCGCCTCCACCTCCCCGGTCGAGCGCGCCGCTGAAGAGGGCGACGTCGTCACGATCGACCTGGAGGCCAAGGTCGACGGCGAGGTGCTGGAGGACGGCGTCGCCAAGGACGTCAGCTACACCATCGGCTCCGGCGAGCTGCTGGACGGCATCGACGAGGCCGTCAAGGGCCTGGAGGCCGGTGGCTCGGCCACCTTCACCTCCGAGCTGAAGGGCGGCTCCGCCGCCGGCAAGGAGGCCGAGGTCACGGTCAAGGTCTCCGCCGTCGCCGCCCGTGAGCTGCCCGAGCTGGACGACGAGTTCGCCCAGATGGCGAGCGAGTTCGACACGCTGGACGAGCTGAAGGCCGACAGCCGCAAGCGCCTGGAGCGCATGAAGAAGTTCGACCAGGCCACCCAGGCTCAGGAGAAGGTCCTGGACGAGCTGCTCAAGCTCGTCGAGGTCCCGATGCCCGAGAAGCTGCTTGAGGACGAGATCCGCACCCGCAAGCACAACCTGGAGCACCACCAGCTCGGCCAGATGGGCCTCGACCTCGCGAAGTACCTGGAGATCCAGGGCAAGACCGAGGAAGAGTTCGACGCCGAGACCAAGGAGCAGGCGGAGAAGGGCATCCGCACCCAGTTCATCCTGGACGAGCTGGTCTCCAAGGAGAAGCTGAACGTGAGCCAGGAGGAGCTGACCGAGCACCTCCTGCGTCGCGCCCAGTCCTCCGGCATGTCCCCCGACCAGTTCGCGCAGGCGGTCGTCGAGGGCGGCCAGGTGCCGATGCTCGTCGGTGAGGTCGCCCGCGGCAAGGCCCTGGCGCTGGTCGTCGAGGCCGCCACCGTCAAGGACACCAACGGCGAGGTCGTCGACCTGGACGACGACGAGGACGAGACCGCCGAGACGGTCGAGGCCGCCGCCGAGGACGAGGCCAAGGACGAGGCCGCCGCGGAGAAGAACGAGGGCTGAGCCCCCCGCCTCCCGGTCACCCGGTGACCTGAGGACGGGCCCGGACACGCACGCCCGCGTGTCCGGGCCCGTCGTCGTCCCGGGAGGGCCGGCCCGGGCCGCCCGTCCGTGCCGCGTGCGGCGGGCGAGCCTGCGCTCACAGCGAACAGTTATCGATGCGGGATGGCGTTGCCCTACCTGCGCGTTAGGGTCCGTAGATACGAGGGCAGGGGAGTCCCCGAATCCGCGCCGGGCGCACGAGACGGCGCGACTCCCCGCGCCCCAGAAGACGACGCTGAGACGGCCGTCGGCCGTCCGACAACGAGCAGGTGGACACGTGACGATCCCGATGCCTTCCGCCGCCGCTGAGCCGACCTTCGGTGGCCTCGGCGACCAGGTCTACAACCGGCTGCTCGGCGAGCGGATCATCTTCCTCGGCCAGCCGGTCGACGACGACATCGCCAACAAGATCACCGCGCAGCTGCTGCTCCTGGCGGCGGACCCGGACAAGGACATCTTCCTCTACATCAACTCACCGGGCGGCTCGATCTCGGCCGGCATGGCGATCTACGACACCATGCAGTACATCAAGAACGACGTGGTGACGATCGCCATGGGCCTGGCGGCCTCGATGGGCCAGTTCCTGCTGAGCGCCGGCACTCCGGGCAAGCGGTTCGCGCTGCCGAACGCGGAGATCCTCATCCACCAGCCCTCCGCGGGCCTGGCGGGTTCGGCCTCGGACATCAAGATCCACGCCGAGCGGCTGCTGCACACCAAGAAGCGCATGGCCGAGCTGACGGCCCTGCACACCGGCCAGACCGTCGAGCAGATCACCCGCGACTCCGACCGCGACCGCTGGTTCGATGCCCACGAGGCCAAGGAGTACGGCCTCATCGACGACGTCATGACCACCGCCGCCGGCGTTCCGGGCGGGGGCGGCACCGGAGCCTGAGCAGCCCCGGGCCACGCGCCCCGCAGCCGACCCCAGCCCACTTGATCGCCATCAGGACGGTGAACCCCCAGATGAACAACACCAGCGGCCTCTACGAGGGCCCCAGCGCCGAGTCCCGCTACATCGTTCCGCGGTTCGTGGAGCGCACCTCGCAGGGTGTGCGCGAGTACGACCCGTACGCGAAGCTCTTCGAGGAGCGGGTGATCTTCCTCGGCGTGCAGATCGACGACGCCTCGGCCAACGACGTCATGGCGCAGCTGCTGTGCCTGGAGTCGATGGACCCGGACCGCGACATCTCGATCTACATCAACTCGCCCGGCGGCTCCTTCACGGCGCTCACCGCCATCTACGACACGATGCAGTTCGTCAAGCCCGACATCCAGACGGTCTGCATGGGCCAGGCGGCCTCCGCCGCGGCCGTGCTGCTCGCCGCCGGCACGCCCGGCAAGCGGATGGCGCTGCCCAACGCGCGGGTGCTGATCCACCAGCCGTACAGCGAGACCGGCCGTGGCCAGGTCTCCGACCTGGAGATCGCCGCCAACGAGATCCTGCGCATGCGCGCGCAGCTGGAGGAGATGCTGGCCAAGCACTCCACCACGCCGATCGAGAAGATCCGCGACGACATCGAGCGCGACAAGATCCTGACCGCCGAGGAGGCGCTCTCCTACGGTCTGGTCGACCAGATCGTCTCGACGCGGAAGACCTCCGTCTCCGCCTGACCGCGCTCCCGGCGAACGATGCCGGGAAGACGCCCCCTTGGACCGGGGAGGACCGAGTGAACCAAGTCGGTCCAAGGGGGGCCCGAACGGGGGGCCCAGCAAGGTACCGTCGATAGGCAAGCACCCGGGTCCGCGGAGCAATGCGGATCCCAGGCGAAGGGGAAGCACCTCGTGGCACGCATCGGTGACGGCGGCGACCTGCTCAAGTGCTCGTTCTGCGGAAAGAGCCAGAAGCAGGTGAAGAAGCTCATCGCGGGACCTGGTGTGTACATCTGCGACGAGTGCATCGACCTCTGCAACGAGATCATCGAGGAGGAGCTCGCCGAGACCTCCGAGGTGCGGTGGGAGGAACTGCCCAAGCCGCGCGAGATCTACGAGTTCCTGGAGAGCTACGTCGTCGGGCAGGAGCCCGCCAAGAAGGCGCTCTCCGTCGCCGTCTACAACCACTACAAGCGGGTGCAGGCGGGCGAGAACGGCGGCGGGCGCGGCGGCGACGACGGCATCGAGCTGGGCAAGTCCAACATCCTGCTGCTGGGCCCCACCGGCTCCGGCAAGACGCTGCTCGCGCAGACGCTCGCCCGGATGCTCAACGTCCCCTTCGCGTTCGCCGACGCCACCGCGCTGACGGAGGCCGGGTACGTCGGCGAGGACGTGGAGAACATCCTCCTCAAGCTCATCCAGGCCGCGGACTTCGACATCAAGAAGGCCGAGACCGGGATCATCTACATCGACGAGATCGACAAGGTCGCCCGCAAGAGCGAGAACCCCTCGATCACCCGCGACGTCTCCGGCGAGGGCGTCCAGCAGGCCCTGCTGAAGATCCTGGAGGGCACCACCGCCTCCGTACCGCCGCAGGGCGGGCGCAAGCACCCGCACCAGGAGTTCATCCAGATCGACACGACGAACGTGCTGTTCATCGTGGGCGGCGCGTTCGCCGGGCTGGAGAAGATCATCGAGGCGCGGTCCGGTGCCAAGGGCATCGGCTTCGGCGCCACGATCCGCTCCAAGCGCGAGATCGAGACCCGCGACCCGCTCCGGGACGTCATGCCCGAGGACCTGGTCAAGTTCGGCATGATCCCGGAGTTCATCGGCCGGCTGCCGGTGCTGACCTCGGTGCACAACCTGGACCGCGAGGCGCTGCTGCAGATCCTGGTCGAGCCGCGCAACGCGCTCGTCAAGCAGTACCAGCGGCTGTTCGAACTCGACGGCGTGGAGCTGGACTTCGACCGCCCGGCGCTGGAGGCCATCGCCGACCAGGCCATCCTGCGCGGCACCGGCGCGCGCGGCCTGCGCGCCATCATGGAGGAAGTCCTGCTGTCGGTGATGTACGAGGTGCCGTCCCGCAAGGACGTGGCCCGCGTCGTGATCACCGCCGACGTCGTCCACTCGAATGTCAACCCGACGCTGGTCCCGCGCAGCCGGGGCGGCGAGTCGGGGGAGCACCACGAGAAGAGCGCCTGACGCTCGCTGTGTACGCGTAGGAGGGGCCGCCCGGGATCGGGCGGCCCCTCCTTGTGTCAGCTGTGCGCGGTGCTCAGAGTTCCTTGCGCATTTCGGTGCGGATCTTCGCGGTGGTCTCGGCGAACTGTTCGGCGCTGGGGGCCTTCTCGGTGGGGGCGACGCCGCTGACGACGCCGATGGCGCTGGAGTCGCCCCAGACGCAGGTGTAGCCCACGAAGCTCTTGCGCTGTCCGTCGGGCGTCGCCGCGGTGCTCTTCTTCGCACCGCACTTCATGATCGCGCCGTCGAAGCCGCTGGGCGAGTACTCGGTCATCGGCGTGATCGTCTCCACCGCCGCGCCCTTGGACTGCTTCTTCTGCGAGTCCTCCACCTGGGCGAAGGTCTGGGTGACCACGCTCTCCGGGTCGCCGATCGTGCCGTAGATGCCCGTCATGGACAGGATCTCGGACTTGTCGGAGCTGCCGTAGGTGGCGGTGACGCCGGTGCTGTCGGTGATGCCCATGGCCTTGAGGTCCTTGTCGTTGGACAGGCCCGTCTTGCCCTCCAGCCCGCCGCCGTCGGGGTTCTGGATCTTCGTGTACTTCCCGGCGAGCAGGGTGTCCGCCGCGACGAGCTTGTACGGCTTGACCTGGCCGCGTGCCCCGAAGGCGAAGTACGCGCCCACGGCGACGGCCACGACCACGGCCACCCCGCCGATGATCAGCTTGGTCTTCTTGCTGCCGCCCGGCCGGCCGTTCGCGTTGCCCGCGCCGCCGTTGGCGGCGGGCGGGGTCTGCCCGTAGGGGGCCTGGCCCTGCTGCCCGTAGGGGCCCGGCTGCTGGCCGTACGGCGTCTGGGGAGCCTGCTGCCCGTAAGGAGCGGCCTGCGGGCCGTACCCGCCGCCCTGCTGGGGGTGGGCCGCCGGGGGCGCCTGGTGCGGGGAGGCGTAGCCGTGCTGCGGGGGAAGCTGGCCGCCCTGGGACGGGTAGCCGGGGCCGGGCTGGGCGGCCGGCTGGCCGTACGGGGCCTGCTGCCCGTACGGGCCGGGCTGCGGCTGCTGGCCGTACGGCCCCGGCGGCGGCTGGTTGTAGCTCATGGAGCGGTTCCCCTCGTGACGGCGGTGCATGACGGTGGTGCGTGACCACGTGCCCGTGAGCACGTCGGAATGACCGCACGGGCGGCGGTCCATGATCCACCCGCGCGACGGCAGGTCAGAAGTGACGGGTGTGACCGCGGGGGCCCGTTGGGTCCCCCACATCCTGTACGACGCGGCCGGCGGCCGGGGCTCCGGGGGCGAAACCGATTCGAGGCCGCGACTTCCGCGCCCGTACAATCTGCCTCGTGACCGAGAACACTCAGCATCAGCCAGCCAGCCCCCCCGAACTGCCGACCCAGTACGCGCCGGCCGAGGTAGAGGGGCCGCTGTACGAGCGCTGGGTAGAGCGGGGTTACTTCGAGGCGGACGAGAAGAGCGAGAAGCCGCCGTACACCATCGTCATCCCGCCGCCGAACGTCACCGGCAGCCTGCACCTCGGCCACGCGTTCGAGCACACGCTGATCGACGCGCTGACCCGCCGCAAGCGGATGCAGGGCTACGAGACGCTGTGGCAGCCCGGCATGGACCACGCCGGCATCGCCACCCAGAACGTCGTCGAGCGCGAGCTCGCCAAGGACGGGCTGTCCCGGCACGACCTGGGCCGCGAGGCGTTCGTCGAGCGGGTGTGGCAGTGGAAGGCCGAGTCCGGCGGGCAGATCTCCGGCCAGATGCGCCGCCTGGGCGACGGCGTGGCCTGGTCGCGCGAGCGCTTCACCATGGACGAGGGCCTGTCCAAGGCCGTCCAGACGATCTTCAAGCGGCTCTACGACGACGAGCTGATCTACCGCGCCGAGCGCATCATCAACTGGTGCCCGCGCTGCCTGACGGCCATCTCCGACATCGAGGTGGAGTACCAGGACGACGACGGCGAGCTGGTCTCCATCCGCTACGGCGAGGGCGACGCGTCCATCGTCGTGGCCACCACGCGCGCCGAGACGATGCTCGGTGACACCGCCGTCGCGGTGCACCCCGAGGACGAGCGGTACGCCCACCTCGTCGGCACCGAGATCGAGCTGCCGCTGACCGGCCGCCGCATCCCCGTCGTCGCGGACACCCACGTGGATCCCGCGTTCGGCACCGGCGCCGTCAAGGTCACCCCGGCCCACGACCCGAACGACTTCGAGATCGGCCGCCGCCACGACCTGCCCAGCCTCACCGTCCTGGACGAGCGCGGCGTGATCACCGCGCACGGCCCGTTCGAGGGCCTGGACCGCTTCGAGGCCCGGTCGGCCATCGTGGCCGCGCTGCGCGCCGAGGGCCGCATCGTCGCCGAGAAGCGTCCGTACACCCACTCGGTCGGTCACTGCTCGCGCTGCAAGACGACGATCGAGCCGCGGCTGTCGATGCAGTGGTGGGTCAAGGTCGGCCCGCTGGCCAAGGCCGCCGGGGACGCGGTGCGCGACGGCAAGGTCGCCATCCACCCCAAGGAGATGGAGTCCCGCTACTTCGGCTGGGTGGACAACCTGCACGACTGGTGCATCTCGCGCCAGCTGTGGTGGGGCCACCGCATCCCGGTCTGGTACGGCCCGAACGGCGAGGTCGTGTGCGTCGGCCCGGATGACGAGGCGCCCACCGGCGAGGGCTGGACGCAGGACACCGACGTCCTGGACACCTGGTTCTCCTCCGGCCTGTGGCCGTTCTCCACGCTGGGGTGGCCCGAGAAGACGCCGAGCGTCGAGAAGTTCTATCCGAACTCCGTGCTGGTCACCGGGTACGACATCCTCTTCTTCTGGGTCGCCCGGATGATGATGTTCGGCCTGTACGCGATGGACGGCACCCCGCCGTTCCACACGATCGCGCTGCACGGCATGGTCCGTGACCAGTTCGGCAAGAAGATGTCGAAGTCCTTCGGCAACGCGGTCAACCCGCTGGACTGGATGGACAAGTACGGATCGGACGCCGTCCGCTTCACGCTCGCCCGCGGCGCCAACCCGGGCGTGGACGTGCCCATCGGCGAGGACTGGGTCCAGGGCTCCCGCAACTTCGCCAACAAGATCTGGAACGCGACCCGCTTCGCGCTCATGAACGGCGCCACGGTGGAGGGCGACCTGCCGCCGGCCGAGGAGCTGTCGGCCACCGACCGGTGGATCCTCTCCCGCCTGAACACGGTCGTCGCCGAGGTGGACGCGTACTACGACGACTACCAGTTCGCCAAGCTCTCGGACACGCTCTTCCACTTCGCGTGGGACGAGGTCTTCGACTGGTACGTCGAACTGTCCAAGACCACCTTCGCCGCGGGCGGCCCGGCCGCCGACGCCTCCCGCCGGGTGCTCGGCGAGGTGCTGGACGTCACGCTGCGGCTGCTGCACCCGATCGTCCCGTTCGTCACCGAGGCGCTGTGGACGGCGCTGACCGGCCGCGAGTCGGTCGTCGTCGCCGAATGGCCCAAGGACAGCGGCTTCCGCGACGCGGCGGCCGAGCGGGAGATCGAGACGGTCCAGCAGGTCGTCACCGAGGTCCGCCGGTTCCGCTCCGACCAGGGCCTCCAGCCCGGCCAGAAGGTCCCGGCCCGCCTGGACCTGGACGGCACGGCGCTGGCCGCGCACGAGGCCGCGATGCGCTCGCTGCTGCGCCTCCAGCCGGCCGAGGAGGGCTTCACCGCCACGGCGTCGCTGCCGGTCGCCGGGGCCACGGTGGCCCTGGACCTGTCCGGCGCCATCGACGTCGAGGCGGAGCGCAAGCGGCTGACGAAGGACCTGGCCGCCGCCGAGAAGGAGAAGGCGCAGACCACCGCCAAGCTCGGCAACGAGGCGTTCCTCGCCAAGGCGCCGGACCAGGTCAAGGACAAGATCCGCAAGCGGCTGGAGACGGCCGAGGCGGACATCGCCCGCATCACGGCGCAGCTGGAGTCGCTGCCGAAGGCGTGACGCCAGGGCCTTGAGACGGACGCGGGGCGCGGTCGGGATTTCCCGGTCGCGCCCCGTTCGTATGGGGAGGCGCCGGCCCCGTCAGCGCCCGGGCGGCGTCCCCGGTGCGGGGGCCGACTCCGGTGCCGGCTCCGTCGCCGGGATGCTCGGTGTCGGCTGCGGCTCCGTGGGGAACACCCGGGAGAGCGTGCGCGCGGGCAGGCCCGGTGGGCGCTTGCCGGTGCCGCGTTCCCGTACGGGCCACAGCAGGACGTAGGCCGTGGAGAGGGCGACGAAGCCCAGCCGGATCAGGCCGCGGGCCGAGTCGCTGGGGACGACGAAGACGCTGCCGTACA
The DNA here is from genome assembly GCF_040611095.1 of Streptomyces sp. NPDC003077. Classification (NCBI taxonomy): domain Bacteria; kingdom Bacillati; phylum Actinomycetota; class Actinomycetes; order Kitasatosporales; family Streptomycetaceae; genus Streptomyces; species Streptomyces sp. NPDC003077. The sequence goes on from NZ_JBEXNM010000013.1 coordinate 68,259, forward strand.
GGATGATCAGCGCCAGCCAGCTCCACCACGGGACCAGCCACCGTTGCCCGATCACGTCCCACAGCAGGGTGCCCAGCAGGACGGACGCCGTGTAGTACGTGTAGACGCTCGGGTCCAGGACGATGCGGGCGTTGGCGCCCAGCAGCACCACGGCCGCCCACCGGCCGCGCCACACCGCCAGGCACCCCAGCACCAGGCCGAGCGCGAACTGCGCGGGCCGGTCCCAGCCGGGGGTCTCCGGGTCGCCGACGCCGAGCCAGCGCAGCGCCGACGCGGGGTGGTTCGGTATGGCGAACTTCGCGGCTGCGAACGATTGCGCGTCCACGATGAAGAACGGCAGCCACGCCACCGCCACCAGACCGGCGCACCACAGTGCGGCCCGCAGCCACTTCTCCTTCGGGAGGGCGAGCAGCAGCGGGACGAAGGCCAGCGCGGTGGGCTTGGAGTCCATCGCCAGGGCGAGGAAGACGCCGGTCAGCGCGGCGTTGCCGCGGGTGAGCGAGCGCACGGCCAGGGCCGTGAAGAACAGGGCGAGGACGTCGTCCAGGTGCCCGAAGCGGACCGCGACCTCGATCCACATGGGGATGAAGGCGAGCCCGGCTATCAGGACGCGCTGCCGCAGCCGCTGGTGGTTGATGCCCGAGCCCAGGAACCGCTGGGCGGCGCTGCGGCCCGCGAGCACCAGGATGACGAGCCCGAGGAAGGACATCAGGGCCGCCGCCAGGAACTGCCCCGTGTGCTCCGGGAACGGGTTGAACAGCCCCGCCACCAGGAAGCTGACCGGGCCCATCTGGAGCTCGGGGTGGTGCGCGTAGAGGTTGAGGCCGCCGGTGCCGTCACCGGAGGAGCCCTGGTAGATCAGCTCGCCGCCGGTGCGCAGGTAGTGCCAGGAGAAGCCGCCGTTCGGCTCGACGACGGCGAACCAGAGGATGGTCCAGGCGGTCAGCAGCACCAAGTGCATCCGCTGACTGATGGCCGGCATACGCACGCTGTTCCGCTCCCGCTCTTCCGCTGAGGTCTTCCGGGGCCGCGCCGGGTCTCTCTCGGGGCCCTGGGGGATTCTCCCTGGGGGGAGTGGCCCGGTGATCAGGAGGGGTGGAGGTTTCCGCTGGGCACCGGTGATTTCTCACTTTCCGTTACGAGGCTTTCTCACCCACCTCTCATGTAGCGGCGGAACCATAGGGCTGTTTCCGGCCGTTTTCCGGGAAAAGCGCACGAATGCCCTTTCGAGAGCACAGCGAGGAGTCGCCGCCCCCTATGAACAGAGCACTGCGCCGTGTCTCGGTCTTCTGTCTCGCGTTGGTGCTCGCGTTGCTCGCCTGGACCACCTGGATCCAGGGGGCGACGGCGAGCACGTACCAGAAGGACCCGCACAACCCCCGGGTGACGATCGCCAAGTACGCCCGCCCCCTGGGCAACATCCTGGTCGGCGCGCAGCCGGTGACGGGCTCCGCCGCGACCTCCGGCAACCTGAAGTACAAGCGCACCTACACGGACGGGCCCCTGTACGCGCCCGTCACCGGGTTCTCGTCCCAGGTGTACGGCAGCACCCAGCTGGAGAGCCTGTACGCCGACGTCCTCGACGGCACCGACAGCCGTCTGAAGAACCCGGCCGGCGCGCTGACCCGCGAGCGCCCCAAGGGCGGCGACGTGGCCACCACCATCGACCCGAAGGTCCAGAAGGCCGGCTACGAGGCGCTCGGCGGCAAGACCGGCGCGGCCGTCGCCCTCGACCCGGCGACCGGGCGGATCCTCGGCATGGTCAGCACGCCCTCGTACGACCCGGGGAAGTTCGCCGGGTCCGGCACCGCCGACCAGAAGGCGTGGCAGGCGCTGGAGCAGGACGAGGCCAAGCCGAACGTCAACCGGGCGCTGCGGCAGCCGTTGCCGCCGGGGTCCACCTTCAAGCTCGTGGTGGCCGCCGCCGCGCTGGAGAACGGCCTGTACACGTCCGTGGACCAGCCCACCGCCAGCCCCGACCCGTACACCCTGCCCGGCACCCGGACCGTGCTGCGCAACGAGAGCGCGTCGGCGCCCTGCGAGAACGCGACGATCCGCACCGCGCTCCAGTACTCCTGCAACACCGTCTTCGGCAAGATGGCCGCCGACCTCGGCCAGAAGAAGGTCGCGGCCCAGGCGGAGAAGTTCGGCTTCAACGACGGGAAGGTGGACACCCCCGTACGGGCCGCCAAGAGCGTCTACCCCTCCGGCATGGACCAGGCGCAGACCGCGCTGTCCGGCATCGGCCAGTTCGACGACCAGGCGACGCCGCTCCAGATGGCCATGGTCGTCTCCGCCCTGGCCAACGGAGGCGAGCTGAAGACTCCGCAGCTGGTCGACAAGATCACCGACGGGGACGGCAACACCATCGAGGAGAAGGCCCCGAAGACGTACGGCACGGCGGTCTCCGGACGCACCGCCGAGCAGCTCCGGTCGGCGATGCAGACGGTGGTGGAGAAGGGCACCGGCTCGAACGCGAAGATCGGCGGGCTGACGGTCGGCGGCAAGACCGGTACGGCCCAGCACGGGGTGGACAACGCGGGCACGCCCTACGCGTGGTTCGTCTCCTACGCGCAGGACGACGCGGGGCACCAGGTGGCGGTGGCCGTGGTCGTGGAGGACGGCCACGCGGCCCGCAACGAGGTCTCCGGCAACGGGCTGGCGGCGCCGATCGCGCGGGCGATGATGGCGGCGGCGTTGAAGTAGGGGGCTGAGGGGGTGCCCGAGGGGGGCTGCGGGGGTGCTTCGCTTCGGGTGACGGGTGACGGGTGACGGGTGACGGGTGACGGGTGACGGTGATGGGTGACGGGCGGCCGGCGGCCGGGTGACCCCTGGCTTCCGGCCCTGCCGCCCGTCCCCGCGCCGCCCGGCCCCCGCCGTCCCGCCCCCGCCCCCGGCCCGCCGCCTGGTCCCCGCCCCCCGGAGCCCGGCGCTCCGCAGCGCGGCGCGACCGCTGTCAGTGGTCCCTCGTAGACTGTTCCGCGTGAGCGAGCGCCCCCAGAACGACGATCCCGACCCGATTCCCGACCCGGCCGACGCCTTCGACGAGCTGGTCGAGGCGGAGACCGACCGTGACCCCGATCTGGCGGTGATCGAGGCCGGCAGCCGGACGCTGCGCGCGCAGACCGGCCCGCCGCAGGGCGACGGCGTCCCCGCCCGCCCCACGGACCCCGAGCTGGACCGCGCGCTGCGCGAGGTCGAGACCGAGCTGGCGGGCCGCTGGGGCGAGACCAAGCTCGACCCGTCGGTGGAGCGCATCGAGAAGCTGATGGACATCCTCGGCTCCCCGCAGCGCTCGTACCCCTCCATCCACATCACCGGCACCAACGGCAAGACGAGCACGGCCCGCATGATCGAGGCCCTGCTGTCCGCCTTCGACCTGCGCACCGGCCGGTACACCAGCCCGCACGTCCAGTCGGTCACCGAGCGGATCAGCCTGGACGGCGCCCCGATCTCCGCCGAGCGGTTCATCGAGACCTACCGGGACATCGAGCCGTACATCCGGATGGTCGACGAGCAGCAGCAGTACCGCCTGTCGTTCTTCGAGGTGCTCACCGCCATGGCGTACGCCGCGTTCGCGGACGCGCCGGTGGACATCGCCGTCGTCGAGGTCGGCATGGGCGGCACCTGGGACGCCACGAACGTGATCGACGGGTCGGTGGCCGTCGTCACCCCGATCTCGCTGGACCACACCGACCGGCTGGGCACCACGCCCGAGGAGATCGCCGGCGAGAAGTCCGGGATCATCAAGAAGGACGCCACGGTCGTGCTGGCCCAGCAGCCGGTGGACGCCGCGTCCGTCATGCTCAAGCGCGCCGTCGAGGTGGACGCCACGGTCGCCCGCGAGGGCATGGAGTTCGGCGTGCTCTCCCGCGAGATCGCGGTCGGCGGGCAGCTCCTGACCCTGCGCGGCCTGGGCGGCGAGTACCCGGATGTCTTCCTCCCGCTGTACGGCGCCCACCAGGCGCACAACGCGGCGGTGGCGCTGGCCGCCGTCGAGGCGTTCTTCGGCATCGGCTCGCAGCACGCCCGCACGCTGGACATCGACACCGTGCGCACCGCCTTCGCCGCCGTGTCCTCGCCGGGCCGGCTGGAGGTGGTGCGCCGCAGCCCGACCGTCGTGCTGGACGCGGCGCACAACCCCGCGGGCGCGCGGGCGACGGCCGACGCGGTCACCGAGGCGTTCGGCTTCAGCCGCCTGATCGGCGTGGTCGCGGCCAGCGCCGACAAGGACGTCCGCGGCCTGCTGGAGGCGTTCGAGCCGATCTTCGCCGAGGTCGTCGTGACGCGGAACTCCACCGACCGGGCCATGGATCCGGACGAGCTCGCGGCGATCGCCGTGGAGGTGTTCGGCTCCGAGCGGGTGCAGGTCGAGCCGCGGCTGGACGACGCCCTGGAGGCGGCGATCACGCTGGCCGAGGAGGAGGGCGAGTTCTCCGGCGCGGGCGTGCTGGTCACCGGCTCCGTGATCACGGTCGGCGAGGCCCGACTGCTCCTGGGAAGGAACTGACACCATGCGCACGCTGTGTTCGAGCACGCTGATCGGCGAGTTCTTCGTCATCGGGTTCGCGGCTCTGGTGGCGCAGCGGCTGTACGACGTGCCCGTCGGCACGGTCTGGACGGTCAGCGGCATCGCCATGCTGCTGTCCGTCCTGCTGTGCGGGATGATCGGCCGGCCGGGTGGCGTGGCCCTCGGGTGGGCCCTCCAGATCGGGCTGATCGCCAGCGGCTTCGTCGTGCCGACGATGTTCTTCCTCGGCCCGGTCTTCGCCGCCCTGTGGTGGGCGTCGGTGCACTTCGGCCGCAAGGTGGACGAGGCCAAGGCGCGGTGGGCCGCGCAGGCGGGGGCGGAAACGGCGTAGGGGCGGCGCGGAGGCGGGGTCTGCGGTGCGGCGGGGTCGCCGAGCGGCCCGCGCCCGCGCCGGAGCGGCCGGGCGCGCCCCCGGCCCGGATGACGCTCCCGGTCCGGATGACACCCCGTCACCGCCCCCCTGTACCCTTCGCTCACCGCAATCGATTTGCCTGCAAGGAGCCGCACCGATGAGCCAGCGCACCCTCGTACTCCTCAAGCCGGACGCGGTCAGGCGCGGCCTGATCGGCGAGATCATCGGCCGCATCGAGAAGAAGGCGGGCTGGACGGTCAGCGCGATGGAGCTGCGGACCCTGGATCGCGCCATCCTGGAGCAGCACTACGCCGAGCACGTCGGCCGCGATTTCTACGAGCCGCTGGTGGCGTTCATGTCATCCGGCCCGGTCGTCTCGCTGGTCGTGGAGGGTGAGCGGGTCATCGAGGGCGTCCGCGCGCTCGCCGGGCCGACCGACCCGATCAAGGCGCCCAGCGGTTCCATCCGGGGCGACTACGGGACCATCACGCGGGAGAACCTCATCCACGCCTCGGACAGCGAGGAGTCCGCGGAGCGGGAGATCAAGATTTTCTTCCCGGGCCTGTCCTGATCCGCCGCCCATCGCTTCCCACCTGACCAGGGGCGACCGTGCGAAAAACGGTCGCCCTTTGGCATATGCAACGGAATGTGGGGAACGCATCGGCGCGACACGGCGTCCCCATTAAGGAAGGCGGATCCGTGTACCGCCGACAATGGCGGAGGAACCTCGCACCGTGTTCGAGTGGGTGAGACCACGAGACTACGATGGAAGCTTCCGCGCCCAAGGGCGCACCACACCTGCCGACCTCAAGTAAGCATTCGCTCCAGTTGGGAAGGCCAGACGTATCCTCATGGGGAACAACATGTCGTTCATCGGCCGTGACATGGCTGTCGACCTCGGGACCGCCAACACGCTGGTGTACGTCAGGGGTCGTGGGATCGTCCTCAACGAGCCGTCGGTCGTGGCCATCAACACCAACACCGGCGGCATCCTCGCCGTGGGCGCCGAGGCGAAGAAGATGATCGGCCGGACCCCCGGCAACATCGTCGCGGTACGGCCTCTGAAGGACGGCGTGATCGCCGACTTCGAGATCACCGAGCGGATGCTCCGGTACTTCATCCTCAAGATCCACAAGCGCCGTTACCTCGCGCGTCCGCGGGTGGTGGTCTGTGTGCCGTCCGGCATCACGGGCGTCGAGCGGCGCGCCGTGATCGAGGCGTCCACGCAGGCCGGTGCCCGCCAGGTGCACATCATCGAGGAGCCGATGGCCGCGGCGATCGGCTCGGGCCTGCCCGTCCACGAGGCCACCGGCAACATGGTGGTGGACATCGGCGGCGGCACGACCGAGGTCGCGGTGATCTCGCTCGGCGGCATCGTCACCGCCCAGTCCATCCGGGTGGCGGGCGACGAGCTGGACAACGCGATCATCCAGCACATCAAGAAGGAGTACAGCCTTCTGCTGGGTGAGCGCACCGCCGAGAGCATCAAGATCACCATCGGCTCGGCGTACGACCTCGAACAGGACGAGCACACCGAGATCCGCGGCCGGGACCTGGTCTCCGGGCTCCCCAAGACCGTCGTCATCTCGGCGGCCGAGGTCCGCAAGGCCATCGAGGAACCCGTCAACTCCATCGTCGACGCGGTCAAGACGACGCTGGACAAGTGCCCGCCGGAGCTGTCCGGCGACGTGATGGACCGCGGCATCGTCCTCACCGGCGGCGGCGCCCTGCTCCGCGGCCTGGACGAGCGGCTGCGCCGCGAGACCGGCATGCCGATCCACATCGCCGAGGACCCGCTCGACTCGGTCGCGCTGGGCTCCGGCAAGTGCGTCGAGGAGTTCGAGGCGCTCCAGCAGGTCCTGGACTCCCAGCCGCGCAGATAGCGGCTCGCCCGATCCGCCGTACGGGTGGCTGCCACTCCGTACGGCGGATCGCTGATATACAGGCACCCCGCCGCCCGGGAACGAACGGGGGAGCGAGAACCGCACCCCCGGCCCCGTCCCCGCGCGGCCCACCCCCACCGGTCCGACCGACACCACCGCACCCCGCTCCCCGGCCGCCCCGCACCCTCCGCTCCGTACCCCGTCCTCCGCACCACCGCTCCGCGCACCGGCCGCGGCACCCCCGGCCCGACCTCGTCCGCGACCGGTCCCGCGGCTCCGCACACCCCCGCACCACCCCCACCTCCACAAGCTCCGCACCCCCGCACCACCCAACGGCACGACAACGGCACGACCCACCCGGCGCTCCGCCTCGTTCGGGTCCGTGCCACCATCCAGGCACAACGGCAGGAGCCACCGGCCCCACCCCAGGGGACGCACCCGGCGCCCGCCGCTCCCCAAGCTCTCCCAGCGAGACCGGCCCGGACCCGCAGCCGGCCGGTCCTACGAGGAAGGACACGGCCGCCGCACGTGAGGGACACACGAGAGAGCCGGCTGCTCCTGGTGCTGCTGGTCGCGATCGCGTTCGCACTGATCACGGTGGACATCCGCGGCGGCGAGCAGTCCCCGCTCGACGGTGTCCGGCAGGTCGCGGCCTCGGCCTTCGGCCCGGTCGAGAAGGGCGTCGCCACCGTCGTCGACCCCATCGGCAACGCCGTGGGCGCGGTCCGCGACTCCGGCGAGCGCCACACCCGCATCAGCGAACTGGAGCGTGAGAACGCCGCCCTGAAGGCGCGTCTGGGCTCCTCCGACCGCAACCGCAACCGCGCCGCCGAACTGGACAAGCTCCTGAAGACCGCCGGCGCCGGCCAGTACGGCATCAAGGGCGCCCAGGTCATCGCCGTCGGCGCGGCCCAGGGGTTCTCCTGGACGGTCACCATCGACGCCGGGTCCCGGGACGGCATCCGCCGCGACATGACCGTGCTCAACGGTGACGGGCTGGTCGGCCGGGTCACCACGGTCGGCCCGAGCACCGCCACCGTCCTGCTCGCCACCGACCCGGACTTCACCGTCGGCACCCGCATGGAGAAGACCAACGAGATCGGCTTCGCCACCGGCCAGGGCGACCGCACGCTGCGCGTCCAGCTCCTCAACGGCCGGGCCGACGTCAAGCGCGGCGACCGCCTGGTCACGTTCGGCTCCAGCGCCGACCGGCCGTTCGTCCCGGGCGTCCCGGTCGGACAGGTCGTCAAGGTCGAGCCGTCCAAGGGCGATCTGACCCGGACCCTCCAGGTGCGGCCGTACGTCGGCTTCTCCCAGCTCGACGTCGTCGGCGTGGTCGTCCAGGCGCCGCGCACCGACCCGCGCGACACCGTCCTGCCGCCGAAGCCCGCCAAGCCCAAGCCCGCGCCGACGGTCACCGTGACCGCCTCCCCCAACCCCTCCGCGAGCGCTTCCCCCAGGAGCTGACCGATGCGCATCAACCGGATCCTGCTCTCCACGGCGCTGGTGGTCGTGGCCCTGGTCCTGCAGGTCGGCGTGCTGGCACGGCTCCAGCTGCCCGGCGCGGTCCCGGACCTGGTGCTGCTCACCGTCCTGGGGCTCGCGCTGGTCTACGGGCACGTCGGCGGCGCGCTCGTCGGCTTCGGCGCCGGGCTGCTCGCGGACCTCACGCCGCCCTCCGACCACGCGGTGGGCCGGTACGCGCTGGTGCTCTGCGTCATCGGCTACATCGCCGGCCTGACGAGGCCCGAGAACGGGCGGCACCGCTCGGCCACCATGCCGCTGATCGTCGTGGTCGCCGCCGCCATCGGCTCCACCCTGCTGTACGCGGGCGTCGGCGCCCTGGTGGGGGACACCGCGGCCCGTCATGTGGGGCTGGTGAGCCTGCTGTTCACCGCCGCGCTCTACGATCTGCTGCTCGCGCCGTTCGCCGTGCCGCTGGTCATGGCGCTGGCCCGGCGTTCGGAGAACGACCCGCTGGCCGGGGACGGCTCCGGCTCCTCCGGCGGCACCGCCACCAAGGCGGACAACGCCTACGGCTGGCTGGGCAACAGCAAGGGCCTCAAGGCGAGCCGCACGATCCGCACGTCCAAGGTGGACCGCGTCGGCGGCCGGCGTGGCGGGCTGCTCGGCGGGTCCTCCCGGGACAAGGCCGGACGCATCAAGGGGGTCAAGCGACTGTGAGCAACCTTCCCGAGACCGGGCGCACCCCGCGCGTCCGGACCCGCCTGATCACCATCCAGATCCTGGTCTTCTCGCTGCTGCTCACCCTCGGCGGGCGGCTGTGGTACCTCCAGATCCGCAACGGCCAGGAGTACGCGGACGAGGCCGCCAGCAACCACGTCCAGCAGGTCGTCGACCCGGCCCCGCGCGGCGCCATCCTCGACGCCCGGGGCGTGCCGCTCGCCGACAACGAGACCCGCCTGGTCGTCTCGGCCAGCCGCACCGAGCTGCTGAAGATGAAGGACGACGGGAAGGCCGTCCTCGGCCGGCTGGCCAAGGTCCTGGGCATGCCGGAGCAGGAGATCCGCAACAAGGTCCGGCTGTGCGATGCCAAGACCCCGCAGCCCTGCTGGAACGGCTCGCCCTACCAGCCGATCCCCATCACCGACGAGGCCACCACCCAGCAGGCCCTCCAGATCCGCGAGCGCGCCGAGGACTTCCCCGGCATCTCCGCCGAGCCCACCGCCGTCCGCCGCTACGCCGCCCCCGGGAAGGCCAACACCGCCCAGGTCCTCGGCTACCTCTCGCCCGTCACCGACGAGGAGATCCAGAAGGCCAAGAACTCCCGCTCCCCGCTGCTGCGCTCGGACCAGATCGGCCGCTCCGGGCTGGAGCGCACCTACGACAGCGAGCTGCGCGGCAAGGCGGGCGTCACCCGCTACGAGGTGGACAACCTCGGCCGCGTCATCGGCAAGGCCAAGAGCGACCCGGCCGTGCCCGGCGCCAACGTCGTCACCAGCATCGACGCCCGCGTGCAGGCCATAGCGGAACGGGAGCTGAACCAGGCGATGAAGGACGCCCGCAAGGAGTTCGACCGCAACACCGGCCGCAAGTACGAGGCGGACGCGGGCGCCGTCGTGGTGATGGAGAACAAGACCGGCCGGGTGATCTCCATGGCCTCCAACCCCACCTACGACCCCAACTCCTGGGTCGGCGGCATCTCCGCCAAGGACTACGCCAAGCTCACCGGCAAGGACTCCAACTACCCGCTGCTCAACCGCGCCATCCAGGGACAGGCCGCGCCCGGCTCGATCTTCAAGGTCGTCTCGACCTCGGCGGCGGTCAACGCGGGGTACGACTTCGACGGCCGCTACGACTGCTCCAGCTCGTTCAGCATCGGCGGCCAGGTGTTCAAGAACTTCGAGTCCAAGAGCTACGGACCGATCAGTCTCGGTCGCGCCCTGGAGGTCTCCTGCGACACCGTCTTCTACAGCCTCGCCTACCAGCAGTGGCAGAAGGACGGCGGCAACAAGGCCAAGGACCCCCGCGACTGGTTCTACAAGACCGCCCACCAGTTCGGGCTGGGCAAGGAGACCGGCATCGACCTCCCCAACGAGGTCACCGGCCGGGTCCCGGACCGCGAGTGGAAGAAGAAGTTCTGGGAGGCCAACAAGGACGTCTGGTGCAAGGTCGGCAAGAAGGGCGGCACCTACATCCAGCAGCTCTCGTACGAGAACTGCCTCGAAGGCAACAAGATGCGCGCCGGTGACTCCGTCAACTACTCCATCGGCCAGGGCGACACCCTCGTCACGCCGATACAGATGGCGACGATCTACGCGGCCATCGCCAACGGCGGCACGCTCTACAACCCCACCGTCGGCAAGGCGGTCGTCAGCCCCGACGGCAAGCACGTCCAGGAGATCAAGCCCACCTCCCACGGCAGGCTCCCGGTGAACGCCCGGACGCTGCGCCAGATCGACGGCGCGCTGGCCGGCGTCGCCACCCGCGGCACGGCGGCCTGGCGGTTCGGCGGCTGGCCGCAGGACAAGATCCCGATGCACGCCAAGACCGGCACCGCCGAGGTCCACGGCAAGCAGACGACGTCGTGGTTCGCCACGTACACCAAGGACTACACCGTCATCATGACCATCAGTCAGGGTGGTACGGGCTCGGGGGCCTCCGGCCCCGCCGTCCGCAAGATCTACAACGCGCTGTACGGCGTGGACGACAAGGGCAAGATCGACAACAAGCGCGCGCTGCTGCCGAAGCCCGAGTCCAAGCTGCCCGCCATCCAGGACGACGGGACGATCAAGGCCCAGCCGGTCACGTCGGTGGATTACGTGGGGGCGTCCGGGGACGGTCGTGCGTCCGGGGACGGGGGCGGGGCGGGCGCGCAGGCCGGTGCGGGCGAGCCGTCCGGTGGGCCGTCGGACGGGCCGTCCGGTGGGCCTTCGGGTGGCCCTTCGGGGGCCGCTGCCACGCCCGCGAGCGGCCAGTCCCCAGGCACCGGCCCCGATGCCGGTCTGCCGCCCGGCGAACCCTCCAGCGCCGGGCAACCCGCGACAGCCGGGAGGCGGGACCGATGACCAGCTCCTCCTCCGTCAGCCGCTACACCGTCCGCCGCTACAGCCCCGACCGCGGCACCTGGAGCAAGCTCACCGCCCGCGACTCGGTGGTGCGGCGCCTGGACTGGGTCATGATCCTGGCCTGCCTGGCGCTGTCCCTCATGGGCGCGATCCTGGTCTACTCCGCCACCCGCAACCGCACCGAGCTCAACCACGGCGACCCGTACCACTTCCTCTTCCGCCACCTCCTCAACACCGGCATCGGCCTCGCCCTGGCCGCCGGCGCCGTCTGGCTGGGCCACCGCACGCTGCGCGGCGTCATCCCGGTCCTGTACGGCCTGTCCGTCATCCTCGCCATCCTCGTCCTGACCCCGCTCGGCGCCACCATCAACGGCTCGCGGTCGTGGCTGGCGATCCCCGGCGGGTTCTCCCTCCAGCCGGCCGAGTTCGCGAAGATCACCATCGCGCTCGGCATGGCGATGATCCTGGCCTCCCGCGTCGACGCGGGCGACCGCCCGCACCCCGACCACCGCGCCGTCATCCAGGCCCTGGCCCTGGCGGCGCTCCCCGTCGCCATCATCATGCTGATGCCGGACCTCGGCTCCGTCATGGTCCTCGGCGCCATAATCCTCGGTGTCCTGCTCGCCTCCGGCGCCTCCAACCGCTGGATCCTCGGCCTCCTCGGCGCCGGCGTCGTCGGCTGCCTGCTGATCTGGCAGCTCGACCTCCTGGACGAGTACCAGATCGCCCGCTTCGCCGCCTTCGCCAACCCGAGCCTGGACCCCGCGGGCGTCGGCTACAACACCAACCAGGCCCGCATCGCCATCGGCAGCGGCGGCCTGACCGGCTCCGGCCTCTTCCACGGCAGCCAGACCACCGGCCAGTTCGTCCCCGAACAGCAGACGGACTTCATCTTCACCGTCGCCGGCGAGGAACTCGGCTTCCTCGGCGCGGGCCTGATCATCGTCCTCCTCGGCATCGTCCTGTGGCGCGCCTGCCGCATCGCCCACGAGACCACGGAGCTCTACGGCACGATCGTCGCCGTCGGCATCATCGCCTGGTTCTCCTTCCAGGCCTTCGAGAACATCGGCATGACGCTGGGCATCATGCCGGTGACGGGCCTGCCGCTGCCGTTCGTGTCCTACGGAGGCACGTCGATGTTCGCGGTGTGGATCGCGATAGGGCTGCTGCAGTCGATTCGGGCGCAGCGGCCGGTGTCGGCTTAGGGGCGTTGATTGCCGGGCGAGCGGGGGCGGACGGTTATGTCGTTCGTCCTCGCTTCTTTTCGTGAAACTCGCTGCGCGCGGACGCACTGGCGCACATGTGCCGCATGGGCGGGTTTCCGGTGCACAGGGGCCGACTTACGGGCTCCGGGCGGCATGGCAGAGTAGCGGGGGTTCGGCTTGACGCGCTTCCAGTACGAAAGTTGTGAGGGTCTGGATGCTGTGCCCCATCAGCCCCGGCGACCGGGATGTCTTCGGCGAGGCCGGACACGTACTCCGCGTGCCCACCGGCATGCAGCCCCCGCAGTTGACGCATACCGGAACGCGGGAGTTCCTGGCCGACGTGGGCATACCCGTCATCACGGGAATGCCTTTCGCGTTCCCTGGGCCACCGTGGCGTTTGCCGCCGCTCACCGCGTCCGTTGCCGCGTACGAAGTGGAGGCTTTGGGCGAACCCCCCGTTCCTTTGGATCGACTGTTCCTGCTCGGGCGCGCGGTCGACAATCATCTGACCCTGGACGGAGCTTCCGGAGCGGTCTATCTGGCCGACACGCTCGGCGGCACGTGGGAGCTGGTGCACAGTGACCTCTCGTCCCTGACGTACGGGATATGTCTGCTCCACAAGTGCTATGCACGCGAACTGGCCGCCATGGACGACGCCGAGGTGGACGGAGACGCGTATGTCGACGCGTTGGAAGAAATCGCCGAGCGCGTCGAACGGGAGCTGGCACGGGTGGACGGCGCGGCCTTCGAGCCGCTCAATTCCCTGTGGGACGCGATTCTGACGGATGTGGCCGGTGGAATTCTGTAGGGTGCTTGGCTTTGGCTGAGGACACGCATGGCGCGGCGTCGTGTGAGCTGCGCGGGAGGGGTAATTGCATGTCGGCGGACATGACACGGTCGTTGCTGGAGTCGGTCTACGCGGCGGAGAAGATTCTGCGGCTGTCGTCTTCCCAGATCGAGGGAATAGCGCACGCGCCCACGCGAACGTTTCTGACCGAAGTCGGCCTTCCCGACAGTGACGCGTGCCCTTTCTGGTGGGCCGAGGAGTTGGACGGAGGATTGCGGCGGCTCGGGGATTTCCTGGACGCGGAGGAGGACGAGAACGGGGAGGACGGCCTTCCGCCGGAGGCGAGGGGCTGGTTCCGGTTGGGAGGTATCGGTTACGACGATGTGGTCCTCGACGGCTGTTCGGGGCGGGTCTACTGCCTTCCCGAAGAGGCCTTCGAGCCGTATACGTTGAACCGGGATGTCGATTCTTTCGCCCGTTTCCTCTACATCGTCGGTGTGAAGTGGATGAATGCCCATCCGGGGGGCGGGGTCCCGTACCGACAACCGCCGGAGGACATCCCTGACGCCCTGGCGCGTATGCGCGAGGTGGATCCGGTGGGTTTGGAGGACCCGGACTCGCTTTGGCATCGCTGGGCCAGGAAGCCCGGGTGGGCCTACTGAAGCTCGGCTGAACGCCGGGCGGACGAGCACGGCTGCCGTCCGGTTCGCCCCCGGCCGAGCCGCCCGCCTTCCCAGGCGGGCGGCTCGGTCATGAGTCGGGAGCGGCGGAGGTCAGCCGGTGGTCTGTTGGAGTCGGCGTAGCGACTCCGTGAGCATGTCCACCTCCTGGGTCGTGTTGTAGAGGGCCAGGGAGGCGCGGGCGGCGCTGTCCAGGCCGTAGTGGTTGAGGGCGGGTTGGGCGCAGTGGTGGCCGGAACGGATGGCGATGCCGTCGCGGTCGAGCCAGTCGGCGATGGTGGCCGGGTCCACGCCCGCCAGGGTGAAGGTGAGGACGGAGATCCGTTCGGGGGCCGTGCCCAGGATGCTCAGGCCCGGGACGGTGGCCAGGGCCTGCTGGGCGTACTGCGTCAGGGCGGTCTCGTACGCGGCGACGGCCTGGCGGTCGAAGGACGTCAGCCAGTTCAGGGCCGACAGCAGGCCGACCACGCCCGAGATGTGCCCCGTGCCGGCCTCGAAGAGGTGCGGTTCGGGGGCGTAGGTGGTGCGGTCGAAGGAGACGGATTCGATCATGTTGCCGCCGCCCTGCCAGGGCGCCATGGTGGCCAGCACCTCCGGCTTCCCGTACAGCGCGCCGATCCCCGTGGGGCCGAAGAGCTTGTGGCCGGAGAAGGCGTAGAAGTCGGCGTCCAGGGCCTGGACGTCCACCGGGAAGTGGGCCACCGCCTGCGCCCCGTCGACCAGGACCTTCGCCCCGTAGCGGTGCGCCAGCGCGGTCATCTCCCGGACCGGCGGGACGGTGCCCAGCACGTTGGAGGCATGGCTGAGCGCGACGAGCTGGGTCCGGACGGACAGGAGGTCGGCGTAGGCGTTCAGATCGATCTGGCCGTCCGGCAGCAGGGGGACCGGCACCACGCGCGCGTGCCGGTCCGCGGCGAGCATCTGCCACGGGACGATGTTGGAGTGGTGTTCCAGGACGGGGACCAGGATCTCGTCCCCGGGACCGATGTTCGCCTTGCCCCAGGTCTGCGCGACGAGGTTGATGGCCTCCGTGGTGCCGCGCACGAAGACGATGGAGTCGGGTGAGGCGGCGCCCAGGAAGTCGGCGACCGCGGCCCGCCCCCCTTCGTACGCCTCGGTGGCCTCCCTGGCCATGGTGTGGGCGCCCCGGTGGATGTTGGAGTTCATCACGCCGTAGTACGCGGCGAGCGCCTCGATCACCTGGCGGGGCTTCTGGGTGGTGGCGCCGTTGTCCAGCCAGACCAGCGGGTGCCCGTTCACGGTCCGGTGCAGGATCGGGAAGTCCTGCCGGGCCGTTTCCGGGGTGAAGGCGCCGGGCGCGTGCGGGCCGGAGGGGGTCGGGTTGGCGTACGGGGTCCCGTAAGGGGTGGAGGTTCCGGTCCCGGTTCCGGTGACCGCCCCGGTGGGGATCGTGGAGGGCGTCCCGTAGGGGATGCCCGTGGTCGTGGACGCGTCACCCGCCGTCGGGACCGCGCCCGTGGTGGGGACGGTGGCCGGGACGGTCGGGGTGGCCATCGGCGGGGCCTGCGCCGTCGCCGTACTCGGGAGCGATGTGAGGAGGGCGGTGACGAGGCCGGTCAGGGCGGTGATGTCCATGGGTGAGGGCACGCCGGGGGCGGTGGGTGCGCCGGGCACGGTCGGCGTTCCCGGTAGGGAGCCGGTGTTCGGCAGCCCTGGCACGGAGCCGGTGTTCGGTATTCCTGCCATGGACCCGTTGCTCGGCAGTCCCGCCACGGAGCCGTTGCTCGGCATCCCCGTCGTCGAACCCGTAGGGGCCGTCCCGGAGGGCGTGACGCCCGGCACCGAACCCGTAAGGGGTACGCCCGGCACCGAACCCGTAGGGGCCGTCATCCCGGCCGCCGTGCCCGTGCCGGACGGCGCTCCCGGCACCGCGCCCGCAGCCGCTGTCGTCCCCGGCACCGATGCGCCAGGGACGGAGGCGCCGGGGACCGATGCGCCGGGGAGCGAGCCCAAGCCCTGCACTCCCGGGACCTGGACCCCGGGCACTTGCACCCCCGGGACCTGAAGCCCCGGCACCTGGCCGGCCACCGGAGCGGCCTGCGTCTGCCCGGCCTGCCCGGTCTGCCCGTTCGGCGCGGCCGTGGACTGCCCGTTCGGCGCGGCCGTGGACCGGCCGTTCACCGCGGGCTGGTTCGCCTGCGGGTCCGCGGTGCCCGGGGCCGGAGTCGTGGTCGTCCGCGTCTCCTGCTTCGGTTGCGGATCGGCCGGAGGCCGCCCGAAGAGCCCCGAAAGATCAGGAATAGTCATGGTAGTTGGACACCTCGACACCCTGGAGCACCGCGAGCGCGTCCTCGACCAGGACGGCCGCGTTGAAGTAGGCCGTCACCAGGTACGAGGTGATGGCCTTCTGGTCGACGCCCATGTTTCGTATGGACAGGCCCGGTTCGGCCTCGTCCGGCACCGAGGACGGGCGCAGGCCCACCACGCCCTGCTCGGCCTCGCCGACCCGCATCAGCAGGATCTCCGTCGTCCCCGCGCCGTCGGGTCCGTTGAGGCCCACCTTGTCCGAGGGGAGCAGCGGCACGCCGCGCCAGGTCAGCAGCGGACTGCCGAACCGGCTGTCGGTCACCGGGGGCACACCCCGGCGGGTACATTCCCGCCCGAACGCCGCGATCGCCCGCGGGTGCGCGACGAAGTAGGCGGGCTGCTTCCAGACCTTGGCCAGCAGTTCGTCCAGGTCGTCGGGGGTGGGCGAGCCGGTGCGCGCCTGGACGCGCTGGCCCGGCGCGACGTTGTTGAACAGGCCGAAGTCCGGGTGGTTCAGGATCATCGCCTCTTGGCGCTCGCGCAGCGCCTCGACGGTCAGGTTGGTCTGCGCGCGGGTCTGGTCGATGGGCTGGTTGTAGAGGTCGGCGACCCGGGTGTGCACGCGCAGCACGGTCTGCGCCAGGCTCATGTGGTACTCGCGCGGCGCGTCCTCGTACTCCACGTACGTGCCCGGCAGCGCCGGTTCGCCGACGTGACCGGCGGCCAGGTCCACCGGGACCTCGGCGCCGGGCGTCGGCCCCTCGCCGCTGCAGTGCCGGTCCAGCGCCGTGCGCAGCGTCTCGTCCCGCTCGGCGACGCGGGCGAGCGCGGAACGGTCGATGCGCAGCGCGACGCCTGGCGTCAGCGCCCGTACGCGGTAGGGCATGGCTTCGTTGCGGGACCAGGCGTCCAGGTCGAAGAACTGGCCGTCGCCGACGACCTCCAGCAGCGCGTCCTCGCCGTAGCGTCCGGTCACGCGCTTCTCGGCCCGGCCGCGGACGAGTATCCAGAGGTGGTCCGCCTGGTCGCCCTCGTTCAGCAGCATCTGGCCGGCCTCGAAGCTGACTTCGTGACAGGTGCGGGCGAGTTCGGTGAGCAGCCCCTCGTCGGCCTGCCGCAGGTACGGCACCTCGCGCAGGTCCTCGGGGACGAGGTGGTGGGTGCCCTCTTCGGTGTACGTGCTGATCCGGTCGTCACCCAGGACGAACGTGCGGCGGCGGTTGACCCGGTAGACGCCCGACTCGACGTCCACCCAGGGGAGCGCGCGGAGCAGGTAGCGCGGGGTGATGCCGCGCATCTGGGGCGTGGTCTTGGTGGCGGTGGCGAGCTGCCGTGCCGCATCAGGACTGAGTGTCAGTCGGTCGTTCATGGGGAACTCCTTGTGGAGAAGGGCGAATTCGTTCGCTCCGTGACGCCTGCTTCGTCCGGTGACGACCGCACACGCGGCTGACGACCGCATCTGCGGTTGACGACCGCGTCCGCAGCCGACGACCGTGTCCGCGCTGACGGCCGCCTCGTCGGGAGGCGGTTGCCGCGCATGGTGGTGGTCGCGGCGGGGCGGGAGCGCGGTCGCCGTTCCGGCCGCGCCGATCGCCTCGCCGCGTGGTGCGCTCCGTTCGCGGCGTAGCCGTGGTCTCCGCGGGTGTGCGCGGTCGCCACGGCCGTCACCGTTGTCACGTCGACGGGAATTCGCATGGGATCGAGTGCCCCGATCGTGCGAGCCCTCCGCGCCGTCTACAAGACGGCGCATGTCCGAACCAGGCTGGAAATGCGCGTTGGGTAAGAGGTGGGACTTTGCGGACACGTGTGCGATGCGCGCGGCAGGTGCCGCATGGCCTTGCCCGGCGCCTCCCGCCCCTTGTCCGGTCGGGGCCCCGTCCGTCCGTCCGGGGGCTGCCTGCGCGCCGCGCACACGACTAAATTCGATCCATGGCGGACACCGTGCGAGAAATCGAGCGGAAGTACGAAGCGACGGCCGGGGCGCGACTGCCCGACCTCACGGCCGTGCCGGGCGTGGCCGACGTGGTGGACCAGGCCGCCGTCGACCTCGACGCCACCTACTACGACACCGCGGACCAGCGCCTGGCCGCCGACGGCATCACGCTGCGACGGCGCACGGGCGGGGACGACGCGGGGTGGCACCTCAAACTCCCGGTCGGCCCCTCCGTACGCGAGGAGATCCGCGCTCCGCTGGGTGACGAACTGCCCCGCTCGCTCGCCGGACTCGTCCGCTCCCGGGTGCGCGGCGCGGAACTGCGGCCCGTCGTACGGCTCAGGTCGCGCCGCGAAGTCCGCCAACTGATGGGCACGCAAGGCGAGTTGCTGGCCGAGGTCGGCATCGATGCGGTGCGCGCCGAGCGGTGCGGGGACGGCCGGGCCAAGGGCGTCACCTGGACGGAGATCGAGGCCGAGCTGAGCGAGGGCGCCACCCCCGGACTCCTCGACGCCATCGACGGCTGCCTGCGCGCCGGCGGGCTCCGCCCCAGCTCCGCCCCGTCCAAACTGGCCCGCGCGCTCGCGGAGACGGCCCCGGGGGAGGGCGGTGAGGACGGGGCGGGAAGGCGGCGGGGCAAGGGCGGCAAGGGCGGCAAGAGGGCGGGGCGTGTCAGAGGCGTGACGCGAACTGGGGCCGTTCCAGGTTCCGGTCCAGGTTCCGGGAAGGGGCGGGCCGCCGCTCCGGAGACCGCCGGTGACGTGGTCATGGGGTACGTACGGACCCAGGTGCGGGCGCTCGTCGAACTCGACCCCGCCGCACGCCGGGACCAGCCGGACGCCGTGCACCGGATGCGGGTGGCGACCCGTCGGCTGCGCAGCGCCTTCCGGTCCTACGCCCGGGTCCTCGACCGCGCCGTGACCGACCCCCTGGGGGACGAACTCAAGTGGCTCGCCGGTGAGTTGGGCGTCGACCGGGACCGGGAGGTGCTCACCGCACGGCTTCAGGAGGGGCTGGCCGGTCTGCCGCGGGCGCTGCACCTCGGGCCCGTGCGGACCCGGTTGCGTACCTGGTCGGCGGCCCGGCGCACGGGGTCCCGGCGGCACCTGATCGCGGTGCTGGACGGCGCGCGGTACCTGGCCCTGCTGGAGGCGCTGGTGGCGCTGGCCGCCGCGCCGCCGCTGCGCGGGGCCGCGCGGCGGGCGCCCGGCGCCCTGCTGCCCAAGGTCGTCGAGCGGGACTTCGGGCGGCTGGCGGCGCGGATGAGCACCGCGCTGGCCGAGCCCGCGGGTCCCCGCCGGGACGTGGCGATGCACGAGGCGCGCAAGGCGGCCAAGCGGACGCGGTACGCGGCGGAGGCGGCGCGCCCGGCGCTCGGCGCGCCGGCCAAGAAGTTCGCCGCCCGGATGACCGCCGTGCAGGAACTGCTCGGCGACCACCAGGACAGCGTGGTCGCCCGCGAGGCACTGCGGGACATCGCCGTGCAGGCCCATTCGGCAGGGGAGAGCGGCTTCACCTTCGGGCTGCTCTACGGGCGGGAGGAGGCCGTCGCGGCCACCCGGGAACGGGAGCTGCCGGAACTGTGGGAGGACGTGGCCCGGCCGGAGCATCGGGCGGCGCTGCGGGGGTGAGGTCTGCCGGGGGTGAGGTCCGCGGGGGGTGAGGTCCGCGGGGTGGGGCGAGACCCGAGTGCGAGTCCCCGGGGGTGCGCTGAGGGCGGGCTTCGTCGCGCTGGGGAGTGGGCGGGGCGGCGGCGTCAGGCCGTGGTGCTCGGCGCGCCCGGGTGAGACGGCGGCGGTGAGCCTTTGGCGTGCACCGGGAGCCGGCCGGGCCGGGCGCGGCATCGATGCGGAGCCTCCGTCATGGCCTGCGTCACGCGCCCCGGCCTCCTGCCCGGACGACCACGGCCTTCGTCACGCACCACGGCCTCCGGCCCGGACGGCCACGGCCTCCGTCGCGCATTACGGCCTCCGGCCCGCACCTGCCCGGGCCGGGCCCTGCGGCGTGACCTCCTCCGCGGCCCCTCGTTGCTCCTCGTAGATTTTTCGACGCAAATCGATGCTTTTGGTGGCTTTGCCGTTTTTGTCGATCACCGTGCCGAGTGACGTGACAGGAGGTCCGGGCGGCGTTGAGGGTGAGCTTCGCTACCGCGTCCGTACGACGCCGGCCCGCGCACACGGAGCGTGACGTACGCCGGTCCGCACGCCGGCGCCCCCACCGGCCTGTCCGCCCGCGCGCACGCCGGACCACCCGCCGTCCCGAGCGCCGCCGCCCCACAGGGTGCGGCCCCGGCCCCGCCCGCGGTGGGATGCCTCACTCCACCAGCAGGGGGACGCCTCACTCCACCCGCCGTGGGGCGCGCCCCCTCGTCCACCGCGAGGCGCGTCCCCTCCGCCACCGTGGGATGCGCCACTCCGCGTGCACCGCCCCATCCCAGGTCACCGGCCCGCGCGGGCGCCGTGGTCACGTGCGGTCACGGAACACCGGTACGAGTCCCGGTCCCGACCGCGTTAGGCTTGAGGGTCGCTCCTGCCGGCTCACGAAAGTTCGCGAGTATGTCTGCCGATTCGGTCTTCCCGCAGCTCGAAGCTCTGCTCCCGCATGTGCAGAAGCCCATCCAGTACGTCGGTGGAGAACTCAACTCCACGGTCAAGCCGTGGGAAAGCTGCGACGTGCGCTGGGCCCTGATGTACCCGGACGCCTACGAGGTCGGGCTGCCCAACCAGGGCGTCATGATCCTCTACGAGGTCCTCAACGAGCGTGAGGGCGTCCTCGCGGAGCGCACCTACAGCGTGTGGCCGGACCTCGAAGCGCTGATGCGCGAGCACAACGTGCCGCAGTTCACCGTGGACGCGCACCGCCCGGTCGGCGCGTTCGACGTCTTCGGCCTCTCCTTCTCCACGGAGCTCGGCTACACCAACATGCTCACGGCCCTCGACCTGGCGGGCATCCCGCTGCGCGCCGAGGACCGCACGGAGGACCACCCGATCGTGCTGGCGGGCGGCCACGCCGCCTTCAACCCGGAGCCGATCGCGGACTTCCTGGACTGCGCGGTGATCGGTGACGGCGAGCAGGCCGTCCTGGAGATCACCGACATCATCCGCGCCTGGAAGGCCGAGGGCCGCCCGGGCGGCCGGGACGAGCTGCTGTTCCGCCTGGCCAAGACCGGTGGCGTGTACGTCCCCAAGTTCTACGACGTGGAGTACCTGGCCGACGGGCGGATCGCGCGCGTCGTCCCGAACCGCTCCGGCGTCCCGTGGCGGGTGTCCAAGCACACCGTCATGGACCTGGACGAGTGGCCCTACCCCAAGCAGCCGCTCGTCCCCCTGGCCGAGACCGTCCACGAGCGGATGTCGGTCGAGATCTTCCGTGGCTGCACCCGCGGCTGCCGTTTCTGCCAGGCCGGCATGATCACGCGTCCCGTCCGGGAGCGAAGCATCACCGGCATCGGCGAGATGGTCGACAAGGGCCTGAAGGCCACGGGATTCGAGGAGGTCGGCCTGCTGTCGCTGTCCTCCGCGGACCACACCGAGATCGGCGACATCGCCAAGGGGCTCGCCGACCGGTACGAAGAAGACAAGATCGGTCTGTCGCTGCCGTCGACCCGAGTCGACGCGTTCAACATCGATCTCGCCAACGAGCTGACGCGCAACGGCCGCCGGTCCGGCCTGACGTTCGCTCCCGAGGGCGGCAGCGAGCGCATCCGCAAGGTCATCAACAAGATGGTCTCGGAGGAGGACCTGATCCGCACGGTCTCCACCGCGTACGGCAACGGCTGGCGGCAGGTGAAGCTGTACTTCATGTGCGGCCTGCCGACCGAGACCGACGAGGACGTGCTCCAGATCGCCGACATGGCGGTCAACGTCATCGCCGAGGGGCGCCGCGTCTCCGGCAAGAACGACATCCGGTGCACCGTCTCCATCGGCGGCTTCGTCCCCAAGCCGCACACGCCGTTCCAGTGGGCGCCGCAGCTCAGCGCCGAGGAGACCGACGCCCGCCTGGAGAAGCTGCGCGACAAGATCCGCGGCGACAAGAAGTACGGCCGCTCCATCGGCTTCCGCTACCACGACGGCAAGCCCGGCATCGTCGAGGGCCTGCTCTCGCGCGGCGACCGCCGCGTCGGCGCGGTGATCCGCGCGGTCTACGAGGACGGCGGCCGGTTCGACGGCTGGCGCGAGCACTTCTCGTACGACCGCTGGATGGAGGCCGCCGAGAAGACGCTGCCCGAGTACGGCGTCGACGTCGACTGGTACACCACCCGCGAGCGCACCTACGAGGAGGTCCTGCCCTGGGACCACCTCGACTCCGGGCTCGACAAGGACTGGCTCTGGGAGGACTGGCAGGACGCCCTGGACGAGACCGAGGTCGAGGACTGCCGCTGGACGCCGTGCTTCGACTGCGGGGTGTGTCCTCAGATGGACACGAGCATTCAAATCGGACCTACCGGGAAGAAGCTCCTGCCGCTCACCGTCGTCAAGTAGGGGCGCCTCGATCGTCCGCGTCCGCCTTGTCGATGGGCGCGGGCGAGCGCTCCCGGCTTCCGGCCCGGTCCCCGCTGTTGTGCGGGGACCGGGCCGGTCGCCGTTCGGACGGCATCCCGGCGTCCGGCATTCGGCATCCGGGACGCGTGCGCCGCAAGGGCTCCCCGGGCCCCGTCAACGGGCCGGGTGACCCCCCGCCCAACCCCTCCGGGAACCCGGGGGCCCCCGGGCACGTACTCTTGGTAGCAGTACGACCGCACTCACGAAGGACTGAGCGACACTGGGCAAGCGACAGCCCGAAGGCCCGCCGCCCGCACCCGCGGTGCAGCGCATCCGACTGCGTTACACCAAGCGAGGCCGCCTCCGGTTCACCAGCCACCGCGACTTCCAGCGCGCTTTCGAGCGGGCGCTGCGCCGCGCCGAGGTCCCCATGGCGTACTCGGCGGGTTTCACGCCGCACCCCAAGGTGTCGTACGCCAACGCCGCCCCCACGGGTACCGGCAGCGAGGCGGAGTACCTGGAGATCCAGCTCGCCGAGCGCCGTGACCCGGCGCCGCTGCGCGAGCTGCTCAACGTGTCGCTGCCCGACGGCCTGGACATCGTCGACGCCGTCGAGGCCCACACGAGCGGCCTGGCCGACCGGCTGGAGGCCTCGGTGTGGGAGATCCGCCTCGACGGTGTCGAGGTGGAGGAGGCGCGCCGCGCCGTCGAGACGTTCCTCGCGGCCGACGAGGTTCCGGTGGAGCGGCGGACGAAGAGCGGGATGCGCACCTTCGACGCCCGGGGCGCGGTCGCGTCCCTGGAGGCCGCCGCGTACGCGGGCGATAGGCCCGGTGGTGGTGCCTGTGCGATACTGCGGCTGGTTGTTCGGCATTTGACACCTGCCGTACGACCCGACGACGTCCTGTCCGGTCTCCGCGCTGTGGCCGACCTGGCGCCGCCGGTCCCCGCTGCGGTGACCAGGCTGGCGCAGGGGCCGCTCGATGAGGAGACCGGCGCGGTGACCGATCCGCTCGCGCCCGACCGCGACGCTGCCCCGGCCGCCCCATCGACGGCCGCCGGCTGAGTGTCGCGAAGGCGCCGGACGGTGCTGTAGCAGGACCGCCGTCGCCGCGCCGCCGGTCGACCAGGGAGCCACCCCGGTTCGGCGGACGCACTGACCAGTAGACTTTCGCCGGTCCCGGCACGGGCCCGGCGAGCGAGACGACAGCTCCCGCGCGGCGCCCGCGCCCCGGAGAGCGGCACCGCATCTCACGCGGGCCGCCACCGGAAGAAGGCGCGGCGCCCGGGAGCGTGACGGGAGAACCGCCCGCATGCTCGAACCCATTGAGCCCACGGAATCCAACGAACCCACGGGGCAGCGCCCCGCGGACTCCACCCCCAGTGACACCCTGCCGCCGCGAAGGCGTCGCCGCGTGGCCTCCCGCCCGGCGGGTCCGCCGATGGCGGCGGGCGTCGCCGAGTCCGGCGCGACCGGCGGCCCGGCCGAGAGCACGCCGCGGCCCGCCGAGGCCGCCGCGGAGAGCGCCGCGCCGACCACCCCCGCCGAGGACGAGACCAAGCCCGCGCGTACCCGCCGCCGGGCGACCCGCAAGGCCACCGCGCCGGCGGGTTCGCCGCGAGCGAACGAGGGCGCGGAGGAGACGCCGGCGGAGCAGCCCGCCCCTGAGGCCCCCGCTGCCGCCGAGCCGGTCGCCGAGGACGAGGCACCGCGCCGCCCGCGCCGCCGGGTCACCCGCCGGGTGTCCGCGCCGGCCGGTCCGCCGCAGGGCGAGGCCGCCGAGGCCGCCGCCCCGGCTGTTTCCGAGAGTGCCGCCGCGCCGGTCGCCGAGGCGCCCGCAGAGGCCGTCGCTCCTGTAGAGGAGACGAAGCCGGCCCGTACCCGCCGCCGGGCGACCCGCAAGGCCACCGCCCCCGCCGGGGCCCCCCGTGCCGCCGCCGACGAGGCCGAGGCGCCCCGCGCCGCCGCCGAGCCGGTTCCGGCCGCCGAGGTCCCCACCGCAGACGCCCAGGCCCCCGAGCCGGAGGCCGCCGCGCTCGCGGACGAGGCCAAGCCGGCCCGTACCCGCCGCCGGGCGACCCGTAAGGCCACCGCTCCGGCCGGGGCGCCGCGCACGGCGGAGGTCGCCGAGCAGCCGGTGACCGCGCCCGCCGAGCCGCTGGACGCCGCGCAGCCGGAGGCCGCGCCGCTCGCCGCGCCCGTCGTCGAGGAGGAGGCGCCGCGCCGCCGCACCCGCCGCCGCGCCGAGCGCGCCGCCGAGCCGGTCCAGGCCGAGCGCGCCGCCGAGGAGCCGCGCGCCGAGGAGACCCCCGAGCCCGCCGGTCGCGGGCGCCGTCGCGTGCAGAAGCCGCCGACGGCCGTGTTCCAGGCCCCGGTCTTCACCGAGCCGACGTTCCAGACGCCGGAGAGCGCCGCCGCTGCCGCCGCGGCCGAGGCCGCCGCCGCGCAGGAGGAGCGCGCCCAGGAGCGGGACGAGCAGCCCGCCGCCGGGTCGCGCCGCCGTCGCCGCCGGGGTGCCGCCGCCGAGCCCGAGCAGGTCACCCCCGTCGTGCCCGACGAGGAGACCGACGAGGACGAGGACGCGTACACCGCCGAGGACGAGGAGGCGGGCGAGGCCGCGCAGGCCGAGGACGAGTCCGGCGAGCGCCCCTCGCGCCGCCGTCGCCGGGGTGGCCGTCGCCGCCGCCGGGGCGAGGCCGCCGAGAACGAGGAGCAGACCGCCGAGGGCGAGGAGCCCGCGGAGGCCGAGGAGCCGGCCGCCGAGGAGAGCGCCGAGTCCGCCGCCGAGGAGGACGAGGAGCAGCAGGTCAGCGGCTCCAGCAGCAGCCGCCGCCGTCGCCGTCGCCGTCGCCGCAGCGGTGAGGCCGCCGAGGCGGAGGCGCCGGGCGACGACCCGGAGCGCACCGTCGTCAAGGTCCGCGAGCCGCGCAAGCGGGACGAGGCCGCCTCGGACGAGGTGCAGTCCATCAAGGGCTCCACGCGCCTGGAGGCCAAGAAGCAGCGCCGCCGCGAGGGCCGCGAGCAGGGCCGCCGCCGGGTGCCGATCATCACCGAGGCGGAGTTCCTGGCGCGCCGCGAGGCCGTCGAGCGTGTCATGGTGGTCCGCCAGAACGGCGAGCGCACCCAGATCGGTGTCCTTGAGGACAACGTGCTCGTGGAGCACTACGTCAACAAGGAGCAGGCCACCTCGTACGTCGGCAACGTCTACCTGGGCAAGGTCCAGAACGTGCTGCCCTCGATGGAGGCCGCGTTCGTCGACATCGGCAAGGGCCGCAACGCCGTCCTGTACGCGGGCGAGGTCAACTTCGAGGCGCTGGGCATGGCCAACGGGCCGCGGCGCATCGAGACCGCGCTGAAGTCCGGCCAGTCGGTGCTCGTCCAGGTCACCAAGGACCCCATCGGCCACAAGGGCGCCCGTCTGACCAGCCAGGTCTCGCTGCCGGGCCGCTACCTGGTCTACGTGCCCGAGGGCTCGATGACCGGCATCAGCCGCAAGCTGCCCGACACCGAGCGGGCGCGTCTGAAGCAGATCCTCAAGAAGATCGTCCCCGAGGACGCGGGCGTCATCGTCCGTACCGCCGCGGAGGGCGCGAGCGAGGAGGAGCTGGCGCGCGACGTCACCCGGCTCCAGGCGCAGTGGGAGGAGATCCAGAAGAAGGCGAAGAGCGGCACCGCTCCGACCCTGCTGTACGGCGAGCCGGACATGACCGTCCGCGTCGTGCGCGACATCTTCAACGAGGACTTCTCCAAGGTCATCGTCAGCGGTGACCAGGCCTGGGAGACCATCCACGGCTACGTCTCGCACGTCGCCCCGGACCTCACCGACCGGCTCCAGAAGTGGACCTCGGACGTCGACGTCTTCGCGACCTACCGGATCGACGAGCAGCTGATGAAGGCGCTGGACCGGAAGGTCTGGCTGCCCAGCGGCGGTTCGCTGGTGATCGACAAGACCGAGGCCATGGTCGTGATCGACGTCAACACCGGCAAGTTCACCGGCCAGGGCGGCAACCTCGAAGAGACCGTCACCAGGAACAACCTGGAGGCGGCCGAGGAGATCGTGCGCCAGCTCCGGCTGCGCGACCTGGGCGGCATCGTCGTCATCGACTTCATCGACATGGTGCTGGAGTCCAACCGCGACCTGGTGCTGCGGCGGATGCTGGAGTGCCTGGGCCGGGACCGCACCAAGCACCAGGTGGCCGAGGTCACCTCGCTGGGCCTGGTGCAGATGACCCGCAAGCGGGTCGGCCAGGGGCTGCTGGAGTCCTTCTCCGAGCCGTGCGTGCACTGCAACGGGCGCGGCGTGATCGTCCACATGGACCAGCCGACGTCGTCCGGCGGTGGCGGCAAGCGCAAGAAGAAGGGCAAGGCGGCGGGCGGTCAGCACGACCACCACGCGCACGCCGAGGCCGAGCAGGCCCCGGCCGCCGTGGAGGACACCGCCCCCGAGCTGGAGCCGGCGCCGGTCACCGAGGCCGAGCTGCGGCCGGCGGTCGCCGACACCGACGAGTGGTTCAGCAGCCCGGCCGAAGCCGAGGCCGCGGCCGGGGTGCGCGGACGGGGCCGCCGCCGGGTGAGCCGGAAGGCGTCCGCCCCGGCGGGCGCGCCGAAGGCCGCCGAGGAGGCCGCCGCGATCGTGGTGCCGGCGTCGGAGCCGGTCGTCGCGCCGGAGGCCGAGTCCGCGCCGGTCGAGGAGCGTGCGGCTGCCGCTGACGCTTCGGGTGCCGCTGCCTCTTCGGGTGCTGTGGATTCTTCGGTGGTCGCGGACTCCGCCGCCGTCGCGGAGCCGGAGGCCGTGGCGACGGAGCCGGTCGTGGAGGCCGCGCCGCCGCGTCCGCGCCGTCGGGTGACCCGTAAGGCGACCGCTCCGGCGGGGCCGCCGCAGGTCTCCGGGGACGCGCCCGCGAACGCGCTGCCCGGCACGGACGCCGAGACGGCGGAGCCCGTCCCGGCGGCGCCGGTCACGCCGGCGGAGCCCGTTGCCGAGCCCGCGGAGCCTGTCGCCGAGGCGGCCCCCGAGGGCGCGCCGGTGACGGAGGTCGCCGAGGCCGGGGAGGTCGCGGAAGCGGCGCCCGCGGCCAAGAAGACCGCGAAGAAGGCGACGCGCAAGACGGCCGCCAAGAAGACGACCGCGAAGAAGGCGACTGCCAAGAAGGCCGCGGAGCCGGCCGAGGAGGCAGTCGGCGAGGCGGCCGGGGAAGCCCCGGAGGCGGCGGCCGAGGAGAAGGCTCCGGCCAAGAAGACGGCGGCCAAGAAGACCACCGCCAAGAAGGCCGCGGCCAAGAAGACGGCGGCGAAGTCGACGGCGGCGAAGAAGACCACCGCCAAGAAGACGACGGCGAAGAAGACGACGAAGAAGGCGGCGGCCAAGAAGACCGCCGTGGCGGCCGAGCAGCAGTCGGCGCCGTCGGTGTCGTCGGACTCTTCGGGGTCGTCCGAGAGCGCCTAGGGGGTTGGGGGTCCGGGGCCTTCGGGTTCCGGGCCTTCCTCTGGGGCTCGGGGCTTGGGGGCTTGGGGCTTCGAGTCGCGGGTCGCGGGGCTTCAGGTCGGCCTCGGGCCTCTGGGGCTCCGCTCTCCGGGCCTTGCCTTCGGGTCGGCTTCGGTGGAGGGGTAGGTCCCTCCGGGTTCGTCCCTGCGGGATCGGCCCTCACAGGGTGGTCCCTTACGGGACGAGCCCTTACGGAGCGGTCCCTTACGGGACAGGCTCCTACGGGTACGCGTTCGCGCCCCGGGTGCAGATGGTGCGCCCGGGGCGCGGGCTTTTGGTGGCCATGGGGTGCTGCCTTGTGGGGGCGATCCCGTAGGGGCCGGCTTCCCTAGGGGCACGACCCGTACGGGCCGGCCCCCTGGGGACGTAACCCGTAGGGGGCGGTGCGGACGCGGACGGTCCCCTGGGGACGTGTCCCCTACAGGCGATTCACGGCCCGGCCCACCCCCGTGAGCACCGCCCGGCGATCAGGCCTCCCACCCGGCCCACCGTGCCCGGACCCGGTTTGACCCGCTGGTCGGTGCCCCGTAACCTTGACCTTCGGCGTGTGCGAATACGCCACACCATCTGAGCAAACACCTCCCGGCCCGTCCGGGAGAGGCCGCTCGTCCTCTTGGATGTACCGGGTCCGTTCCCGTATGGGTCCGCGTGGGCGGCTGGCATCAGTGGTCCCGTTTCTAGCGAGAGAGTGAGAACCGCGTGTACGCGATCGTGCGCAGCGGCGGCCGTCAGCACAAGGTTGCTGTCGGTGACGTCATCGAGGTTGACAAGATTTCCACCGGCAAGGTGGGCGACGCGGTCGAGCTCTCGACGCTGCTCGTCGTCGACGGCGAGTCGGTTACCAGCGACCCGTGGGTGCTGGCCGGGGTGAAGGTTTCGGCGGAGATTGTGGACCACCACAAGGGCGCCAAGATCGACATCCTGAAGTACAAGAACAAGACCGGCTACCGCAAGCGGATCGGTCACCGCCAGCAGTACACGGCGATCAAGATCACCGGCATCGACTCGCCGGCGAAGTAAGGGACTGAGGAGACATGGCACACAAGAAGGGCGCATCGTCCACTCGGAACGGTCGCGACTCCAACGCTCAGCGGCTCGGCGTGAAGCGCTTCGGCGGTCAGGTCGTCAACGCCGGTGAGATCCTGGTCCGCCAGCGCGGCACCCACTTCCACCCGGGCTCGGGCGTCGGTCGCGGTGGCGACGACACCCTGTTCGCGCTGTCCGCGGGTGCGGTGCAGTTCGGCACCCACCGTGGTCGCAAGGTCGTGAACATCGTCCCGGTCGCTGAGTAATCAGCCGCACCGCGCGATAGCAACACCACTCCGAGGGCGGACCGCCTTTTCCCGTGCGAACGGGAAGGCTGGTTCGCCCTCGGGCGTTAGTAGAGACATACCCGTACGGAGACCCGCGCCGCCCGTCGGCGCCCGGCCGCGTCCGGCGCTCGGAGCGCCCCGCTGCCCGGGACGGCCCTCCGTACCGAGAAGTACCGCACGATTTCCGTACGTATCTGGAGGCACCTCACCATGACCACCTTCGTGGACCGCGTCGAGCTGCACGTCGCCGCGGGTAACGGAGGCCACGGCTGTGCCTCCGTCCTGCGGGAGAAGTTCAAGCCGCTGGGCGGCCCGGACGGCGGCAACGGCGGCCGGGGCGGCGACGTCATCCTCGTCGTCGACCAGGACGTCACCACGCTGCTGGACTACCACCACCACCCGCACCGCAAGGCCACCAACGGCCAGCCGGGCGCGGGCGACAACCGCGAGGGCAAGAACGGCAAGGACCTGATCCTGCCGGTCCCGGACGGCACGGTCGTCCTGGACACCAACGGCGAGGTGCTGGCCGACCTCGTGGGTCAGGGCACCACCTTCATCGCGGGTCGCGGCGGACGCGGTGGCCTGGGCAACGCGGCGCTGGCCTCCGCCCGCCGCAAGGCGCCCGGCTTCGCGCTGCTGGGCGAGCCCGGCGAGACGCGGGACGTGGTCCTGGAGCTGAAGACCGTCGCGGACGTGGCGCTGGTCGGTTACCCGAGCGCGGGCAAGTCCTCGCTGATCTCGGTGCTCTCGGCCGCCAAGCCGAAGATCGCCGACTACCCGTTCACGACCCTCGTGCCCAACCTCGGTGTGGTCACGGCCGGCTCGACGGTCTACACGATCGCCGACGTGCCGGGCCTGATTCCGGGGGCCAGCCAGGGCAAGGGCCTGGGGCTGGAGTTCCTGCGGCACGTCGAGCGCTGCGAGGTGCTCGTCCACGTCCTGGACACCGCGACGCTGGAGTCCGACCGCGACCCGGTCTCCGACCTCGACGTCATCGAGGCGGAGCTCGCGCAGTACGGCGGCCTGGAGGACCGGCCGCGGGTGGTCGTGCTCAACAAGATCGACATTCCGGACGGCAAGGACCTCGCCGACATGATCCGCCCCGACCTGGAGGAGCGCGGCTACCGCGTCTTCGAGGTGTCGGCGGTCTCGCGGACGGGCCTGAAGGAGCTCTCCTACGCGCTGGCCGGCATCGTCGCCGAGGCGCGCGCCGCCAAGCCCGTCCAGGAGGCGACGCGCATCGTCATCCGGCCCAAGGCCGTGGACGACTCCGGCTTCACGGTGACGCGCGAGGACGACGGCCTCTTCCGCGTCCGCGGCGAGAAGCCCGAGCGCTGGATCCGGCAGACCGACTTCAACAACGACGAGGCCGTCGGCTACCTCGCGGACCGGCTCAACCGCCTCGGCATCGAGGACGCCCTCCTCAAGAAGGGCGCGCGGGCCGGTGACGGCGTGGCCATCGGCTCGGAGGACGACGCCGTGGTCTTCGACTGGGAGCCGACGATGTCGGCCGGTGCCGAGATGCTGGGCCGACGCGGTGAGGACCACCGCTTCGACGCGCCGCGCCCGGCCGCGCAGCGCCGTCGCGATCGCGACGCGGAGCGGGACGAGGTGGAGCGGGAGTACGACGGGTTCGAGCCGTTCTGAGGCGGGGCGGGAGCGGTTCCGGGGGCTTGAGGGCTTTGGGTTCCCCGAGGGCGTGAAGCGCTGAGGAGTGAGGTCCCGGTGGGTGGTCGTGAAGATCGCCTGCCGGGGCTTTCCCGTAGAGGGGCCGGTTGCCGCGTCTCCTACGCCCATTCGTCCGCCGTCCGGATCTCGTTTGCTTGGGTGGTCGCGCCTTGTCTTTGTACGGGGTGCGGTCTGTCGGCGGGTGCGGTCCGGTGGTCTGTACGCCTTTTGTTTGTACGGGGTCGGGGCCGCCCCGGGGTACCTCCTCGCGGCAGTTGCGCCTCCCCGACGCGATGTAGGTCACCGGCCGCCGCGCCCCAGTCCGCTGCGGGGGCACCCCGGGACGTCCCCTTCCGTCGGTTTGGCGGCTGATCGCCGGTGGGGGTTTCCGTGTTTCAGGCGGACGAGATCCGGGCGGAGTACGGATGAGGCGTACGTCGCGGCGACCGTCCACCCACCGATATCCCCGGCGTCCGGCTGGTCGGCTGCCGTAGATTTGCGCCTTGTACGAATCCGTCCGTACGAATTCGCCGGAGCGCCGGCCCGTACGGGGGGCCAGGCGAGAACAGGGGTTACGCAGGTGGCAGGCACAAGGCAGGACGTGACGGACGCCCGCAGGATCGTGGTCAAGGTCGGGTCCTCGTCGCTGACCACGGCGAGCGGTGGCCTGGACGCGGACCGGGTGGACGCGCTGGTGGACGCGCTCGCCAAGCACCAGGACAAGGAGATCGTGCTGGTCTCCTCCGGAGCCATCGCGGCCGGGCTGGCGCCTCTGGGGCTGGACCGGCGTCCCCGCGACCTGGCCCGGCAGCAGGCTGCCGCCAGCGTCGGCCAGGGGCTGCTGGTGGCCCGTTACACCGCGTCCTTCGCGCGGTACGGCCGCCGGGTCGGGCAGGTCCTGCTCACCACCGACGACACCAGCCGCCGCGCCCACTACCGCAACGCCTACCGGACGCTCGACCAGCTCCTCGCCATGGGCGCCGTGCCGATCGTCAACGAGAACGACACCGTCGCCACCGACGAGATCCGCTTCGGCGACAACGACCGGCTGGCGGCGCTCGTCGCCCACCTGGTCCGGGCCGACCTGCTGGTGCTGCTGTCGGACGTGGACGGGCTCTACGACGGCGACCCGTCCCGGCCGGGCACCTCGCGCATCGATCTGGTGCGGGGGGACCAGGACCTGGAAGGCGTCTCCATCGGCAGTGCGGGCCGGGCCGGGGTCGGTACCGGAGGCATGGTGACGAAGGTCGAGGCGGCCCGGATCGCCGCCGCGGCCGGCATCCCCGTCGTCCTCACCTCCGCTGTGCACGCCGCCGAGGCGCTGGCCGGGGGCCCCACCGGCACCCACTTCCTGCGCACCGGCCGCCGCAGCTCGGACCGGCTGCTCTGGCTTGCGCACGCCTCCACCCCCCAGGGCGCGCTGGTCCTGGACGACGGGGCGGTACGGGCGGTCGTCGAGGGTCATTCCTCGCTGCTGCCCGCGGGGATCGCCGCCGTGGACGGGGAGTTCAGCGCGGGGGACCCCGTGGAGCTGCGGGACACCGAGGGGCGCGCGGTGGCGCGCGGGCTGGTCAACTTCGACGCCCGGGAGATCCCCCGTTTGATCGGCCGTTCGACCCGGGACCTGGCACGCGAACTGGGCCCGGCGTACGAGCGCGAGGTCGTGCACCGTGACGATCTGGTCGTACTGCACCACTGACGATCGGCACCTCGGGTAAATACCGCAGAAGACGGAAGAGGAGCGTTCGGGGAGCAGCCTTTCAACGGGGACCTTCGCGAAAACACCCCCGCGACGGCCCTCGGGCTGGTCAACTTTGTTGCGGGGACGCCGTCCGGTGAGCGGCGTCCGCGGCGCGTGAGCGCGTGCCGCGTCCGAGGAACCGAAGGAACTGGCCGAGGAAACACCGCACCAATCGGCTCCGCCTCCGGGCGAGCGGAGCCACGCGAACAGGGAGGCCGCCGGTGAGACGAGGGCGCCCAGGGGCACCGCCCCGAGGAACGGCGGAGCGCACGCTGACCAGCGTCGGGACCGGCGGCGAAGCCGGCCGGGCGCGGCGCGAGGACGGCGCGGGGCGAGGCGCCACGCCCCGGGACCAGGCGGTCGCGGACCGGCGGGACGTCTCCCGCCTGTGGCACGTCACCCTGAACGTCTCCGGGGCCGAGGCCCCGTTGCAGGAGGTGCGGCGGGCACTGGAACAGCTCGCCCACGACCACCCCTTCCTGCTGACCAGCCGCTACGCCAACGACCACGCCGAGATCCGCTACTGGGAAGAGGCGCGCGACCTCCACGACGCCGCGGCGGTCGCCCTCCGGCTCTGGGGCGAGCACCGCTCCTCCGCCCGGCTCCCTCCGTGGGAGATCGTCGGCCTGGAGGTCATCGACCGGGAGACCTACCACCAGCGCGTCGCCGAGGGGTACGGACCGCCGCCCGCGTCGCCGGTCGGGGTGCATCCGTACTGAGGGGCGTCCTGTGTGGCCGGTGGGCTGCCCCCGGGGCCGTCCCGCTGAGTGGAATGGAGTCCGTCCTCCGGCGACCGCCCGGTTAGGCTGCGGCCATGACCAGCAGCGCATCCAACGCCTCGCCCGTCCTTGAGACCGCCCGCCGCGCCCGGGAGGCAGCGGCCGTGCTCGCGCCACAGCCGCGTACCGTCCGTGACGGCGCGCTGCTCGCCATCGCCGACGCGCTGGTGGCCCGTACGGAGGAGATCGTCGCCGCCAACGCCGAGGACGTCGCCAAGGCGCGGGCCGCCGGAACGAGCGAGTCGGTCGTGGACCGGCTGACGCTCACGCCGGAGCGGGTCGCGGCGATCGCCGCGGACGTGCGCCACGTGGTGGCGCTGCCCGACCCGGTGGGCGAGGTGGTCCGCGGCTCGACGCTGCCCAACGGGCTCGACCTGCGGCAGGTCCGGGTGCCGTTCGGCGTCGTCGGGATCATCTACGAGGCGCGGCCGAACGTGACGGTGGACGCCGCGGCGCTGTGCCTGAAGTCGGGCAACGCGGTGCTGCTGCGCGGTTCCTCGTCCGCGTACGCCTCCAACAGCGCGCTGGTGGCGGTGCTGCGGGACGCGGTGTCCGGCGCCGGGCTGCCCGCCGACGTCGTCCAGCTCGTGCCCGGCGAGAGCCGCGACTCGGTGCGCGAGCTGATGCGGGCCCGCGGCCTGGTCGACGTGCTGATCCCGCGGGGCGGCGCCGCCCTGATCCGTACGGTGGTGGAGGAGTCCACGGTCCCGGTGATCGAGACCGGCACCGGCAACTGCCACGTGTACGTGGACGAGGCCGCCGACCTCGACATGGCCGTGGACATCCTGATCAACTCCAAGGCGCAGCGCCCGAGTGTGTGCAACGCGGCCGAAACGGTTCTGGTGCACGCGGGGATCGCGGACGCCTTCCTGCCGCGCGCCTTGGAGGCGCTGACCCAGGCGGGTGTGGTGGTGCACGGCGACGCGGCGTGGCAGAAGGCGGGACCCGGCCTGGTCGCGCCGGCCACGGACGAGGACTGGGCGACGGAGTACCTGTCGTACGACATCGCGGCGGCCGTGGTGCCCGACCTGGACGCGGCGGTGGCGCACATCCGCCGCTGGTCCTCCGGCCACACCGAGGCGATCGTCACCACCTCGCAGGCCGCGGCCCGCCGGTTCACGCAGCTCGTGGACTCCACGACGGTGGCGGTCAACGCCTCCACCCGCTTCACGGACGGCAGCCAGTTCGGCTTCGGCGCGGAGATCGGCATCTCGACGCAGAAGCTGCACGCCCGCGGCCCGATGGGGCTGCCGGAGCTGACGTCCACCAAGTACATCGTCACGGGGGACGGGCACACCCGGGGCTGATCGGGAAATCGTTCCCGGGGGAGCGGCGGATGACGGGGGACGGGCATGGCTGGAGTCGACCGGCGGGCCGCGTTCTGGGGTCGGGGGACGGTACGCGCGGAGTCGGCCGGAAAGCCGTCCCCGGAGCCGCCGGACGACGCGGGCGGGTATGCCCGGAGCCGACAGGTGATCCGCACTCCCGGACCGGCGGACGAAACGGAAACCGGCTGGTCGCGGCGGAGGCGGGCGCTCCGCCGCGGCCGGTGCCGAATTCCCTTTCCGCCTGCCCAATTTGACCGTTCGGGGCTAACCTGGACAGGTGCCGGACGACATGGGGGGAAGGCCGTTCCCGGACGGTGAAGGGCCTGATGAGCGCGATCTCGGTCACCACGGGGAAGCGGACGACGCGTTCGACTCCGTGGTCTTCGACGAGGACTTCGTACGGTCCGCGCCGTGCCATGAACCCACCGCGATGGAGCGGATGTTGGCGGCGGCGCGCGCACGCGCCGAGGCCGACGCGGCCCGTCTCCGCTCCGGCTACGTGCCCGACCCGGAGGCGGAGGGCACGCCCGATCCGGCCACCGCGTCCGGCAGGTCGTTCGGGCCCGACGCGGCGGGAGCACAGGGGCCGGGTGAGGAGTACCCCGGCTACCAGGCGTACGGGCCCTACGGGCAGCCGCACGCCTACCGGGGGAGTCTGCGCTGGCACCGGCCGGTGGCCTGGGTGCTCGCCGTCCTGATGGGCATCGGCATGGTCGCGCTGGCGTTCAGCGCCGTCTACCGCGGCGCCTCGGGGCGGTCCCATGCCCCGGTGATGCCTCCGGCCTCCAGTGGCGTCGAGGGGGCGCAGCCGGTCCGGCCGGGTGTGCTGCCGTCGGCGTCGGCCGATTCGGCGCCGCCGTCGGCCCCCGCCACCCCGCGCGCACACTGACAGGGGTGGCGCGTGTGTGAGCCGGCGCGCTTGTTGGTGGGACGCGTGTGCGCCGGGGCGTGCCTGTATGCCGCGCGCTTGTACCGGTCTCCGAGCGCGGGTACCGTCCCGGTCGGCGCCCCCGGTGGCGGTCGGTGGCCCGCGGTCTGGGCTGGGTGAACGCAAGTTCTTCGGGGGCCGCGCCGGGCATGTGCCCTGCGGGGACTGACCGGACCGGGCGTGTACGGACCACATGGCGACCAGGTTTGACCGTGCCCGGAAGGCGGCCGTGGAGCGTGGGGTCCGGCCTTCGGGGCGGGCGCGGTGGGGGCTGTTCGGAGGCTGGGTGGTTCCGGGGCAACCCGTCAGAAGTTGTCGTGTACCGGGGCGTTTACCTTGGCCTCGTCAGACCTACTCTTGTTGTATGGCCGGGCCTGGCGACCCTCCCGAAGGGGCCCCCGAGGGTCCCGCGGGCGGAGGAGAGGACGAATACCGATCCGTCGTTTTCGACGAATCGTTCATACGGGCTGCGCGTTTGCAGGAGTACTCGGCGCGGGAGCGCATGGGCGAGCACGCGCGCGCCGTCCGCACCCGGCACGCCTGGTCGCGGCACAGCGGCTCCCGGCAGGCCGTCCTGCTGGTCATGCTGATCGCCCTCGCCTTCGGCACCGCCATCTACCTGGGGGTACGCCATCCGTACAAGGCGCCGGAGCCACTGCGGGCGGAGCAGTTGCGGTCCACGATCGTGCCGCTGGCGCCCCGCGACGCGGTGCCGGGCGCCGGACCGGCGGACCTGTTCACGCACAGCCCGGCGGCGCAGTTCCGGATCGGGGCGGCGGGCATCAACCTTCCCGCCGTCGACCGGACCGACCACTTCTCCGACGGGCAGATCGTCACGGCGCTGAGCATCGTCAAGGACTACCTCGTCCGCTCCTCCATCGACCCGGCCACGCTGACGGGCGGGTCCGTGCGCCCCGTGCGGCTGCTGCTGGACGTGGGCCAACTCGACCAGTTCGACCGGAGTGTGGAGCGTCCGGCCGACGACGGGCGGCACGCCGCGACCGGCTGGCTGGTCCGCTTCGACCCGGCGCGGGTGGAACTGGCGGACCCGGGCGTCCGGGTGGACGGCGCGCTGAGCGTGGCCGAGACCAACGCCGACACGCTGGAGATCGCCGCGGACTACACCTTCGTCTACGCCGTCCGGGCGGTCGCCGACGGCACCCGTGCGGCGCGCGGCGCGGACGACGGGAGCGACGACGGCGCGGTGGAAGAGGCATCCGGGGCGTCCGCCACGCGGACGACGGCCCTGGGGACGGCCACCGCCTCGCCCGTGGCCACCCTCTCGTCCACCGCCGGCACCTCGCCCGCGAGCAGCGTCGCCGCGTCGGCCGCCACCACCCTGCCGACGGCGGGGGAGCGCGCCGACCGAACCGGCGCCCGCCCGGCCTCGCTGTTCACCGTCCGGCGCCAACTGCGCTTCCGCGTGGACCGCGACGGCCTCACCGACCACCGCCTCCAGGTGGTGCTGAGCAACCTCCAGGCCGGGCCGCTGGCCTGCTCCCCCTCACCGGCCCGCGAGCTGCGACCCCTGCTCGCGGGCCAGCGCGCCGGCCACGACGGGCCGGCCGGGACCGACCCGTACGCACACGGCCGGGCGAACACCGCGCTGTGCGGGGTGATGGCGGCTAGCGCCCAGCCGAGCCCTCGTCATCCGGTCCGTTAGTGCCGTTGCTGCCGCCGCCGTTCGGCCGGCCGGTGCGGAAGACCGTGTCGCGGAGCTTGCCGCCCAGGTCGCCGGCGCCGCCGGCTATGTCGCGCACCAGGCCCATGAGCGGGTCCTTGCTGGTGCGCACCGACTCGGCGTAGTGCGCGGCGGACTCCCGGAAGGAGTCGGAGACCGAGGTGTCCTTGTCCTCCGAGCGGCGCGGGTAGTGGCCGTCCATGATCCGCTGGTAGTCGCGGCCGGAGGCCCACTTCTTCAGCTCGGCGGCCCGCACGGTGGTGAACGGGTGGCTGCGCGGCAGGACGTTGAGGATCTTCAGGACGGAGTCGCGGAGGTCGCCGCCGGACTCGTACTCCTCGGCCTGCTTGAGGAAGGCGTCCACGTTCATCTCGTGGAGGTGGTTGCCGCCCGCGAGCTTCATCAGGCCGCGCATGGAGGCCCGCAGGTCCTGGCCGACCAGGAGACCGGCGCGGTCCGCGGACAGCTCCGACTTGCGGAACCACTCGCGCAGCGCGGTCACTATGGCCATCACCGCGACGTTGCCCAGCGGAATCCAGGCGATCTTGAGCGCGAGGTTGGTGAGGAACAGCAATATCGTGCGGTAGACCGCGTGCCCGGACAGCGCGTGGCCCACCTCGTGGCCGATGACCGCGCGCATCTCCTCCTCGTCGAGCAACTCGACCAGGCCCGTGGAGACGACGATGATCGGCTCGTCCAGGCCGATGCACATCGCGTTCGGCTGCGGGTCCTGATTGACGTACATCGGCGGGACCTTCTCCAGATCCAGGATGTAACAGGCGTCCCGCAGCATGTCGTTGAGGTGGGCGAACTGCTGGTCGCTGACCCGGACCGAGTCCGACAGGAACAGCAGCCGCAGGCTGCGCTCCGGCAACAGGCCGCTGAGCGCCTTGAAGACGGTGTCGAACCCGCTCAGCTTGCGGAGCGCCACCAGCGCCGAACGGTCCGCCGGGTGTTCGTACGCGCGGGAAGAGATGCCCGGGAACCGCGTGCGGTCCCGGCTCGGTACGTGCTCGCTGCCGCCTGGGTTCTCCGTCATGGTGGGGCCTCCCCCTCGTCGACTGCGGATGTTCAGACTAGAGGACGCCACTGACAGGCGAATGGATGCGCGGGCGTAGGCTGGCCAGCACACCAATGCCCGTACAACCCCGTACAAAAGGGAGCACAGGAGCCATGCTGGACACGAGCGCGCTGCTCATCGCCGCGCAGCAGACGTCGCAGAACGACGGCCCCGGCTGGCTGCTGCGGACCGTGCTCATCGTCGGGGTGCTGGGCGCGGTGTTCCTCGCCTGGGTCCTGCTGCGCGGGTACGGCGACGGCAAGGACGACGGGACGAGCGGTGCCTCCGGTTCCGGCTCGGCCGGGTCCTCCTCCGCGGCCGGGGGCGCCTCCGGGAACGGCGGTGCTTCCGCCGGCGGAGCCGGTCGGCGGGGCTGATCGGGACTTCGGCCGCGAGGGGGCGGCTACGGGGCGACGTGGGGCCCGTCCGGGTGTGCCCTCGTCCGCCTGCCTGATGGTCCTGGAGACGCGGGCCTGACGGCCTTCGGGGCACCGGGCCCGGCGGCCCTGGAGACACCGGCCTGACGGCCCTGCGGGCGCGGGCCGGGCGGACCCGCCGGGCCGCCGTACGGCTTGCGGTGGGGGCCGGGGGTGGAGTCGGCGTGAGGTTCCCGGGGCCGCACGCTTACGATGTGGCGGAAGTCTCTGCCCGCATCCAGCCCGGATTGGTCTCGCCGACGATGAGCCTGCACACCACCGCCCAGCACCTGGTCTCCCTCGCCGAAGCCGGAAAGGGGGGCGGCGGCCACGAGAGCCTGAGCCCGTACGTCACCGGCGGTGGCGCCCTGATCGCGCTGCTCCTGCTGCTGTGGATCACCACCCGCTTCAACCGGGACCGCTGACAGCGGGCACCCGGCGCCCGGCAGCGCGCGGCGCCCAGTAGGGTCTGCACGCATGGAAGAGCAGACAGGGCCGGTGAAGCGGCGGCTCGGGGTGATGGGCGGAACGTTCGACCCGATCCATCACGGACACCTGGTCGCCGCCAGCGAGGTCGCGAGCCAGTTCCACCTGGACGAGGTCATCTTCGTGCCGACGGGACAGCCGTGGCAGAAGAGCCACAAGAAGGTGTCCCCGGCCGAGGACCGGTACCTGATGACGGTCATCGCGACCGCGTCCAATCCGCAGTTCTCCGTCAGCCGCATCGACATCGACCGCGGCGGCAAGACGTACACGATAGACACCCTCAAGGACCTGCGGGCCCTGCACCGGGACGCGGACCTTTTCTTCATCACCGGTGCCGACGCGCTGTCCCAGATCCTGACCTGGCACGACGCGCAGGAGCTGGTCTCCCTCGCGCATTTCATCGGCGTGACCCGGCCCGGGCACGTCCTCGCCGACCCCGGGCTCCCCGAGGGCGGCGTCTCGCTGGTCGAGGTGCCGGCGCTCGCCATCTCCTCGACCGACTGCCGGGCGCGCGTCGCCCAGGGGGAGCCCGTCTGGTACCTGGTGCCGGACGGAGTGGTGCGCTACATCGACAAGCGTGAGCTCTACCGCGACGGTGGGTCCGACCGGGAAGAGCGCGACCGGCGCTGACGGCGACCGCCGGCGGCGACCGCTGGCGGCGGGCAGTGGTCGCGGTGCCGACGAGCCCGTGCCCGCCGCCGGACCGACGGAAGGGACACCGGTGAACGATCGACACGACCCGTACGCGCCGCAGGACCCGTACGCCCACGATCAGCACGGGCAGCAGGGCCACGCCTACGACGCCTACGGGCAGCCGGTGTACCACCAGGACGCGCCGCAGCAGCCGCCGTACGACCCCTATGGGCAGCAGGCCGCCTACGACCCTTACGGCGGGCAGCCGACCGCGGGCGCGTACGACCCGTACGGCGGGCAGCACGGCGGCGCTCCGGGGCAGGACGCCCACCAGGACTACGCCCAGCAGGCCGGGTACCCGGCCACGGGCGGCCAGGACGCCCAGACGCCCCCGCACGATCCGTACGCCCAGCAGGGGTACGGCTACGACCCGTACGGCGGGGATCAGCAGGGCTACCAGCAGACCGCGTACCACCAGGGCCAGTACGGGCACGAGGGCTACGGACAAGGGGGCCAAGCGGGCCAAGGGAGCCAGGAGGGCTACGAACAGGCCGGGTACGGGCAGCA
This sequence comes from Streptomyces sp. NPDC003077, assembly GCF_040611095.1. Lineage (NCBI taxonomy): Bacteria > Bacillati > Actinomycetota > Actinomycetes > Kitasatosporales > Streptomycetaceae > Streptomyces > Streptomyces sp. NPDC003077. The sequence goes on from NZ_JBEXNM010000013.1 coordinate 108,994, forward strand.
GGACGCCTTCTCCGCCCCCTACGACGCGTCGTACGCCCAGCCCGGGGGGTTGCCCGACGCGATGGCGAACGCGGCGCCCCAGCAGGCGCCCCAGCAGGTGTCCCCCCTGGAGGCCGGTCCCGAGGCACCCCCCGCGGCACCGCCTTCCGAAGAGGAGCGGGACCCGGGGAACGGGCTGAACGCTCCGCGAGAGGGGAAGGGCCGTCGGCGCCGCCGGGCGGCCCCGCCGTCTTCCGAGGCACCCTCCCCGGATTCCCCGGACGCCTCCGCCGCCCCTGATTACCGCACCGAGCAGTTCTCCTTCATCAAGGAGCCGGCCGAGGACTCCGAGGACGTCATCGACTGGCTGAAGTTCACCGAGAGCCGTACCGAGCGCCGCGAGGAGGCCAAACGCCGCGGGCGCAGCCGCCTGGTCGTGCTGTGCGTGGTGGTGGCGCTCCTGGTGGTGGGCGGCGTCGGCTTCCTGGTGTTCGGCGGGTCGGACGGGGACGAGGACGCCTCCGGGGGCGCGGGGCAGAAGCGGGACGTCCTGGTGGTGCACCTCCGGGACACCAAGAGCGGCAACAGCGCGACGGCGCTCCTGGTGGACAACGAGTCCACCCACAAGGGCACCACCGTCCTGCTGCCCAACAACCTGGTCGTGGCCAAGGAAGACGGCGGCACCACCACCCTCGGGAAGTCGGTGAAGGAAGAGGGCACCGGGCCCACCCGCGAGGCCCTGAACACGCTGCTCGGCGCCAACATGAAGGCCACCTGGCGGCTGGACACCCCGTACCTGGAGAACCTGGTCGAGACGGTCGGCGGCATCACCGTGGACGCCGACACCACCGTCCCCGCCGTCAAGAAGGACGGTCCGCCCGCCGTCGAACAGGGGCAGGGGCGGGAGCTCAACGGCCAGGCGGCCGTCGCGTACGCCACCTACCAGGCGAAGGGCGAGCCGCAGACCAAGCAGCTGACGCGCTTCGGCCAGGTCATGCAGGCCACCCTGAAGAAGGTCTCCAGCGATCCCGACGGCGCCACGGCCACCGTGAAGTCGCTGTTCCAGGTGCTGGAGGCGCCGCTCACCGAGGGGCAACTGGGCAGTTCGCTGGCCCAGCGCGCGAAGCTCGTCAAGGAGGGCGCGTACGCGACCACGCTCCTGGCGGTGCAGCCGGACGGCACGGTCGGCCGGGAGGCGGCGCAGAGCGTCATCAAGGACGTCCTCGGCGGCACCGTCAAGAAGGCCGACGCCGGGGCCACTCCCCGCGTCAGCGTGCAGAACGCCACCGGCAAGAAGGACGCGGCGGGCCGGGCCCAGGCCGCGCTGATCAACGGCGGGTACACCTACGTCGACGGCGGCGGCGCCCCGAAGGAGCGGGACACCTCCGAGGTGACCTACGGGGACGCGGCGCAGAGGGCGCGGGCCGAAGAGGTCGCCAAGACGCTCGGCCTCCCCGCCGGCGCCGTCAAGCAGGACGAGGGCGCCCCGAACGCCGACGTCACGGTGGTCCTGGGCAAGGACTACCGGGGCTGACGAGGACGGCGACGGCCCCGGCGGGCAGCCGGTGCCGCCCGGCCGACGGGGCCGATGGAGAGGGCGACGGCCGGCCGCCCGAGGTCCGGAGGGTCCGGTGGCCGGCCAAGGCCCCGCAGGCCCGGCCCCCGAGGCCGGTCCCGGCCCGCGCGGAGGCGGCCCGGAGCGGCGGCTCCCCGGCAGGGGAAGGCCGGGCGGAAAGCCAGGTGGGAGTGTCGGCGGTCCGTGAGACCCTTGGTGGGTACCTGACCGCCGACCCGTCCGCGGTCCGTGGGGCCCGCCCCGCGGCGCCGGACGGGGAGGCTCCCTCGACCCGGAAGACCGCTTGTGACCGCCACCGACCGCTCCATCGAGCTCATCAACGCCGCCGCCCAGGCCGCCGCCGACAAGCTCGCGCACGACATCATCGCGTACGACGTCAGCGACGTCCTCTCGATCACCGACGCCTTCCTGCTGGCCTCGGCGCCCAACGACCGCCAGGTCAAGTCGATCGTCGACGAGATCGAGGAGCGGCTCAACAAGGACCTGGGCGCCAAGCCGGTGCGCCGCGAGGGCGACCGCGAGGCCCGCTGGGTGCTGCTCGACTACGTCGACATCGTCGTCCACGTCCAGCACAGCGAGGAGCGCGTGTTCTACGCCCTTGAGCGCCTGTGGAAGGACTGCCCCGAGCTGGACCTCCCCGAGGACGCCAAGGCGACCCGCGGCAAGGCGGACGAGCACGCCCGGGCGGCGGCGGCCGAGCAGGACGGAGAGCTGCTCTGAACGGCACCAAGGGCGGCCGGGGCCGCCGCATAGTCCTGTGGCGGCACGGCCAGACCGCCTGGAACCTGGAGCGCCGCTTCCAGGGCTCCACGGACATCGAGCTGGACGCCACGGGCGTGGCGCAGGCGCGCCGCGCGGCCCGGCTGCTGGCCGCCCTCAAGCCGGACGCGATCATCGCCTCCGACCTGAAGCGGGCCGCCGCCACGGCCGGCGAGCTGTCCGCCGTCACCGGCCTCGACGTGACCCACGAGGAGGCGCTGCGCGAGACGTACGCGGGCGCCTGGCAGGGCCTGACCCACGAGGAGATCATCGAGCGGTACGGGGAGGAGTACGCCGCCTGGAAGCGCGGCGAGCCCGTGCGGCGCGGCGGTGGCGAACTGGAGAGCGAGGTGGCCGACCGCGCGGCGCCGGTGGTCGAGCGCGCCGCCGACAAGCTGCCGGACGGCGGGACGCTCGTCGTCGTCAGCCACGGCGGCACGATCCGTACGACCATCGGGCGGCTGCTGGGCCTGGAGTCCCACCACTGGGAGGGGCTGGGCGGCCTGTCGAACTGCTGCTGGTCCGTCCTGGGCGAGGGCGCCCGCGGCTGGCGCCTGCTGGAGCACAACGCCGGCACGCTGCCGGAGCCGGTGCTCGGCGACGACGACTGACCACGGCGTGGCGACGGTCGACGGGGCACCGTTCGGACGGGCCTGCAAAGGCTGCTGGTTGTTGGGCGCGCTGCGGGGCCCGTCGTCCGTACGGGCGGGCCGGTAAGGCGCCGAGGAGCCCGCGCCGGCACGGGCCCGCAGGGCTTGCCGAGGGCGCGCCGCGCGGTCCGTCGCGCGGAGCCGGCCGGGCCGGATTTCACATCCGGCCAGGTCACAGGCTAAAGTTCTTCTTGTTCGAGGCGCTGCCGGGAAGACCGGCGGGGCCGAGGACGAGACCTGGGGCTATAGCTCAGTTGGTAGAGCGCCTGCATGGCATGCAGGAGGTCAGGAGTTCAATTCTCCTTAGCTCCACAGCCCGGAAGATCCCGTCTCCCTCACAGGGGGCGGGGTCTTTCGCTATTCCGGTACGGGTGTGTCCGTCACGCCCTTCGGTCCGTTCCGTCCCCCGGCCCCGCCCTTCCCGTCCGTTTTCGCATTCGGGCAGGTCGCGGGTTAGAGTTCTCTTGTTCGAGGCGCTGCCGGGAAGACCGGTGGGGCCGAGAGCGAGACCTGGGGCTATAGCTCAGTTGGTAGAGCGCCTGCATGGCATGCAGGAGGTCAGGAGTTCAATTCTCCTTAGCTCCACAGCCCGGAAGATCCCGTCTCCCTCACAGGGGGCGGGGTCTTTCGCTATTCCGGTACGGGTGCGCCCGTCACGCCCTTCGGTCCGTTCCGTCCCCCGGCCCCGTCCTCCGCGTTCCGGAATGCGGCACTCGGTTCGGTTCGTGCGCGGGCGGGACTGACCGGGCCGCAGGTACGTGGCAGAATCGGACGGCGCCGCCAGGGGAGGAGAGATCGCGATGCCCATGAGCATCTTCGGGGAGGTCCACGGCCTGCCCGACGCTTCCGCGGCGCATCCGGGCGATCACCTTCAGTCCCGGCCCTCCCGCCTCATTGGCGCCTTTTCCGCGGGCGAGACCGGCGGGCCCTCCGACGGCGCGCGCGGTGTCACCCTCCAGTGCCCCTCGTGCGGCTCGGCCCACGTGGCGCAGGTCCTGGGCGACAACGGCGGCATTTCCTTCGTCTGCACGGCCTGCGGCCACAGCTGGAGCTGAGCGATGGGCGCCCACAGCAGGAAGTGCGACTGGTGCGGCAGCGGCACCCCGATCGTCCGCGACATGGAACCGCTCAACCCCGACTACCAGTACTGGTGCGAGGAGTGCGCGCGGGCGCTGATCATAAAAGGCGACCCCATCGAGACGTACCGGGAACTCGACGGCGAACCGATCTACGGGCGGCTGCTGGACGAGCACTGCACGCTGAAGCGCTTCTATTCCTTCGCCACCGCCTGACCAGCGCTCCTCACAGACCCGTCGGAAATCTGTCCGTACGAGGCAACCCCCCACGATGCACGGGGCGTTGTAGAGAGTGAGAGCTGCCGCCGGAAACGGCCGGCGGCACGGGGGAAGCGACACGGGGGTCGCACGTTGTCCGACACGACACTCAATCCTGTCCAGACCATTTCGTCATCCGACGGTTTAGACGCGAGCCCGGCGGCAGCCACCGCCGAGGCGCCCAAGAGGGAAGCCGTCGCCGAACTGACGCCGTTCATCGACGCGCTGCGCGTCCCGCCCACCCTGCGGCCCGGCCGCAAAGAGGCGCTGCGCGGCATAGAGATCAACCTCACCGCCACCTGGGTGCGGCTGCACTCGCAGCTCCCGCCCACCAAAGTGTGGGCCTACGAGGGGCTCTTCCCGGGGCCGACCATCGAGGTGCGCCGCCGGCAGCGGCTGCGCGTCTCCTGGGTGAACCGCCTCAGCGGGCGGTTCCCCGTGACGGCGGTCGAGGTGAAGGCCGACGGCAACGAGCCCACGCCGCCCACCGACGTACCGGGCCGCAAGAACAGCACGCCGGTCGAGGGCGTGGACCAGCTCCCGGCCTGGTGCGTCACCCATGTGCACGGCGCCCTCACCGGGGGCGGCAACGACGGCTGGTCGGAGAACGGCGTCGCGCCCGGAGACGCCCAGCTGTCGGAGTACCCGAACGACCACCGCGCGACGTCCTGGTGGTACCACGACCACGCGATGGACATCACGCGCTGGAACGTCTTCGCCGGTCTGGCCGGGATGTACCTCATCCGGGACGACGAGGAGGACGCGCTGCGCCTCCCGAGTGGGGAGCGGGAGATCCCGCTCGTCATCCAGGACCGCAACTTCGACACCGACGAGGACGGCCGGCTCACGGGGCGGCTGCTCCACAAGACGCTCATCGTCGACAAGGACAGCAACGGCGGCAACGTCACGCGGCCCTTCACGGGGCCGTACACGCTCGTGAACGGCACGATCTGGCCGTACGCGAACGTGGACGCGCGCTGGTACCGCTTCCGGCTGCTGAACGCCGCGAACGCCCGCACGTTCGAACTGCGCCTGGTGGACGACGAGACGGGCAAGCCGGTCACGGGGGCGGTGTACCAGATCGGTTCGGACGGCGGGCTGCTGCCGCGGCCGGTGCCGTCCGACGCCGGGCTGTCGCTGGCCCCGGCCGAGCGGATGGACGTACTGGTCGACTTCGGGAAGCTGCGCGGCCGTACGCTCCGCCTGGTCAACACCGATCCCACGGCGACGTACCCGCAGGTCATGCAGTTCCGCGTGGGGACGGGGCCGGTCCGCGACCCGTTCGTGCTGCCCGAGGTGCTCTCGTCCTTCGAGCGGCTCACGCACGACACGGCGCCCCAGCACGAGCACCGGCTGATCGTCCTCACCCCGCCCGGACCGGTCGGCAACGGCCACCCGGAGATGTGGGAGACGCGTGAGATCAAGCCCGACGGCCTCACGTTCCCGGCCGAGGGGATCATCCAGGTCACGGGCGCCGACGGGAAGACGCGGACGTACCAGCGCACGGCCCGGATGTTCGACGACACCCTGGGGCACCTCGTCAAGCTCGGCGACTGGGAGCAGTGGAGCTTCCTGAACCTGGGCGGGCCGATGCACCCGATGCACATCCACCTCGTCGACTTCCAGGTCCTCAGCCGGGACCTCTATCCGACCGGCGACAAGAGCCCGTACGACAACCGCGTCGGCGGCACGAGCAAGCCGCTGGCGTTCCTCGGCCGGGCGCCGATAGCGCCGGGGGACCAGGGCTGGAAGGACGTCATTCAGGTGCCCGCGGGCCAGATGGTCAACGTGATCGCGCAGTTCCAGGGCGCGCGGGGGCGGTTCATGTACCACTGTCACCTGCTGGAACACGAGGACATGGGCATGATGCGGCCCTTCGTCGTCATGCCGCCGGAGGTGCTGAGGTTCCATCACCACACGCCGGGCGGCGGCCACGGGCACGACGGGCACTGAGCCCGCGCCTGTGGAGTGCACCGGTCCCCGGGTGTGCTGCGCAGGCGGGGCGGAGGGTGCCGGGCCCGTGGCATCCGCCGACGGGCGGGGCTCCCGTCGGGTCGCGGGCCTGCGGCTTCCGGGGTGGGCCGGGGCCCCGGCCGGTGGGCGGGTTTTCCGTCCGGGCCGTGGCTCCGGTGGTCCCGGTCGTTCCCCGCGTCGGTCAGGCGCCGGTGCGGGGGGCGGTGGCCGGGGCTTCGTAGGACGTACCGGCCGCCCGCCGCACCTGTAGGGCGGCCAGCGCGAGGAAGGCGAGGCCGGCGATCGGATACACGCCGGACAGCAGCATCTGGCCCGCGTTCTGGGCCAGTTCCTCGCGCTGGTGCCAGCGGTGCGGCACCCACCACAGCGCGTACGAGCAGAACAGGAGGGCGATCCCGGCGGTCAGCGCCCACCAGCGCCGGCCGCCACCGGGTCCGGCGGCGCCCTCGGCGAGGCTGCCGGGCCCGCCGCGCCGCAGCGCCTCGGCCCCGAGCACGATCAGCATCGGCACGCCCCACACCCAGTGGTGCGACCAGGAGATGGGGCTGATCAGCAGGGCGGTGGCCGCGCAGGCGACGACCGCCCAGGCGCGCAGCCCGCGCAGCAGGGCGGCGACCGCGATCGCCATCCCCGCCACCGTGACGACCAGCGCGGCCACCAGCCACGCGGCGCCGGGATCCGGCGCGTGCAGCAGCCGGGCGAGCGCGCCGCGCAGCGACTGGTTGGCGGTGATCCACACGTCACCGACCCGGTCGGCGGCGAAGACGATCTCGGTCCAGAAGCGGCGGGCGTCGTCCGGCAGGGCGAGGGCGGGCAGCAGGGCGGTGGCCAGGAAGGTCACGGTGGCCACGAGGGACTGACGCAGCCAGGGGTTCCAGGCGGCGCGCAGCCGGGCGCGGAGGGGCGGGGTGCCGCCCGGTGCGCGCCCGGCCGTGGCGGCGGGCCTGTGCGGGCTCTCCGGCCCCGCGGCGGGCGTCCCGGCCGTACGGTCCGCCGCCCGCGCCCCGGGACGCGTACGCAGCCGCTGGACGGCCCGTACGAGCCCGGCCACCGCCAGGAAGACGGCGAAGAGCGCCGGAGTGAGCTTGATCCCGGCGGCGATGCCGATGCCGACGCCCGCCCAGCGGTTGGTGTCCTTACGGGTGAGGTCCCACAGCACCAGGACGGCGATGAAGAGGTTGATCTGCCCGTAGCGCAGCGTCGTCCACACCGGCTCGCACCACACCAGGAGCGCGGAGAGCGCGAACGTGGCCGCCCAGTGGGGTATCCGCCGGGGGCGCCCCACCAGGCGCAGGGAGAGGTGGACGACGGCCAGGAGCAGCACCAGGTTGCCGGCGGTGGCGAGCGTGCGCATCAAGGGCACGTCGAACAGCGTCAGCGGCGTGAAGAGGAGGGCCGCGAAGGGCGGGTAGGTGTTGGGCAGGTGCGCCGAGGTGGCGACCATGTCGTACAGCGGTTCGCCGTTGCGCGCGGTCCAGCCCTCGGCCCGGTAGACCATGAGGTCGATCATCGTCACGCCCGCCAGCCGCTGGACGACCCAGAAGGCGGCGAAGGAGACGAGGCAGGCGACGGCCGCGGGCAGGAGCGGGCGCCGCCGCAGAAGGCTTCTCACGCGGGAGACGCCGCGGGGTTCGGCGGACTGTTCCAGCTCCAGCGCGGTCACGGCGTACGGCTCCCAGGACGAATCGGGCACGGCTCGCCGACAGTACCCCGGACCCTCCTTGGAGTCCGCTCCCGGGCGATTTGGCAAAAGCCCGGGGAAGCCGTGTAATGTAGTCGACGTCGCCGCGGGGAACCGGGGCGAAGACAACAGGACACGGGGCTATAGCTCAGTTGGTAGAGCGCCTGCATGGCATGCAGGAGGTCAGGAGTTCAATTCTCCTTAGCTCCACAGAAATCGAAGCGGGTCGTCCAGGCGGACGGCCCGCTTTGTTGTGCTGTTCGGTTGTGCGGGGGCGCCGACCCGTACGCGGGCGGGTGGTTCGTTCGTTCCGCTTCGTGGCTGGGGGACGGGGCGAGGCGGGGGTGTTCCGGGAATTCGCGGTGGCTTTGCCCGGGTTGGCCGGGCCTTTCTTCTCGGTGTTCTCGTGATGTGATCGCTTTGTTCCGGTCCGGGGCCGGGCGGCGTCGTTGTTCCGGGATGGTCCGCGTGTCGATTCCGCTTTGTTGTGACGTACTCCACAAGACGGGTGCGGGATACGGCCGTCGCTTATGCCTTGTGCCTCATGCTGTGCCTCATGCGTAATGCCGCGCGGAGAGCGCTTTTGCCGTTCGCCGTTTCGGCGTGAATGCGCGCGTCGCGGCTCACCGGTCTTCCAGGCGCAGGGCGAGAGCCGGGCAGCGGCGCACGGCGCGCTGGGCGCGGGTCCGCAGCCGTCCGGGGAGCGGGGCGTCCGCGACCACCGGGTAGCCGTCCCCGTCCAGGCGTACGGCCTCGGGCAGCAGCCCGGCGCACAGTCCGTGCCCCTCGCACAGCGTCCAGTCCACCGCCAGCCGCCCGCCCGCGCCCTGGCCGTCCCGTGTGCCGTCCGCTTCCGGGGCGGACAACGGCAGCACCCCGATCGTCTCCCGGCCGCAGCCACCGCCCAGGACGTGCGCGGCCAGGTCGTCGGTGAACGCCGTCAGCGCGGACAGCACGAACCGCGCCGAACCGTCCGGGTGCTTGCACGCGCCGCGCCCGCGTACGCCCTGCGCGGCTTGGCGAACGGCTTCCAGCGCCTCCCGCCCGCCGGCCAGGGTGCCGGCCAGCGCGCCCGCCAGGGAGGGCAGTCCCAGGCGGCACGGTCCGCACTGGCCGGCGGACTCGGCCGCCAGCCAGTGGGCGACCCGCAGCGTCTCCCCCAGGGGACAGGCGTCGGCGGGGAGAGGCAGCACGGCGCCCGCCCCGAGCGCGCCCCCGCGCGCCGCGAGCGCGTCGCGGGTGACCACGGCCTCGTACGCGGAGGCGGCGTCCAGCCAGGCCCCGTGGTACCCGCCGACCAGCACACCCGTAGGGGACGGGTCGGCCGCGCACGACTGGAGGATGTAACCCAGCGGCACCCCGCTCGGCGCCTCGACGACGGTGGGGGAGGGCACCGCGCCGGAGACGGTCAGAAGCAGAGTGCCGGGCTCTTCGGCCGTCCCGGTGGCGGCGTAGTGGCGGGCACCGAGCCGGGCGGCGACGGCGAGTTGGGCGAACGTCTCGGTGTTGGAGACGAGGGTCGGGGCGCCGCCGAGCCCCGCCTCGGCGGCGCGCGTCCGCCGCCCCGGGGGCAGCGGCGGGCCGCCGTCCGCGGCCCGGATCAGCGCGGACGCCTCCCCGGAGACGAACCTCTCGGGGAGGCGGACGAGCCGTGCGCGCAGCGCCCGGCCGCGTCGGCGCTCCTTGAGGCCACGCTCGGCCATCGCGGCCCTTAATGACGCTTCGGCCGTGTCCTTGGTCACGCCGACGACCAGTGTGCGGGCCCCGAGCGCCTCGGCGGCGAGCAGCGCTCCGTCCAGCACCAGGTGCGGAGCACGGCACAGCAGGACGGTGTCCTTGCGGCAGGCGGGTTCGCCCTCGCACCCGTTGACGACCACCGCGGGCGGGGTGCCGGTACGCCGTACCTGCCGCGCGACGGCCTCCAGTTTCCGTACGAAGGGGAAACCGGCGCCGCCCCGGCCGCGCAGGGTGATGTCCTCGGCCAGGGTGGCGAGCCCGCTGTGCGTGAGGGCGGGCAGGGAGCCGTGGGCGAGCAGGTGCGCCGTGCGGCCGAGGCGTTCGGCGTCGTCGAAGCCCGCGGTCAGGCGGGGGAGGCCGAGCGCGCGCACGGGCGGGGTGTCGGGGAGGGAGGTGGCCGGGGCGCCTAGGGGGTGGGGCGGCGCGGGGGCGAGGGTGTCTCGGTGGGGGGTGGTCATGAGGGGGCCTTGGTTCGGCTGGGTGGGGGTGGGGGGTCGAGGAGGTGGGGGGTGGTGTGGAAGGTGGTGGGGGAGTTCTGGGGAGCGGTGTGCGGGGTGAGTGGGGTCCCGTAGGGGATCTGCGGGGTGGGGGGAGAGCCGTAGGGGGCGTGCGGGGTGTCGGGGGCGGGCGAGGTGGGTGGGGGCCCGTAGGGGGTGTCCGGGGTGAGTGGGGGCCCGTGTGGGGTGTGGGGTGTGTGTGGGTCGGCTGGGGAGAAGGCGGGTGGTGGGTCGAGGGCTGTGGGGGGCGGCCCGTACGGGGCGACGGGGGCGGGGTGGAGTTCCTGGGGGTGTGGGGGCGGGGCGGGGTGCGTGGATGGGGGAGGCCCGTAGGGGAGGCGTTCGACGAGGGTCGGGGCGTCCTCCGGTGGGGGTGGAAGGCCGGGAGCGAAGGCCGGCTCGGCCGGACCGCTGACCGGAGGCGCGGCGTCCGGGGCCGGCCGAGCGGTGAGGGCCCGGCGCAGGGCGCGGCGGGCGCGGTACCGAGGAAGCAGGGCACGGACCAGGAGGGCGCCCGCGACGGCCGCCAGACACAAGGCGTAGGCCGCGGTGACCCAGCCCGAAGGGCTGCGGCCGGACCGCAGGCCGTGCAGCACGGCCAGGCACCAGGCCGGATACGCGCAGCCGTGCAGGGCGCGCCAGCGGCCGGCGGCGCGCCCCCGGCCGGCGAACGCGCTGCGCAGCGCGCCGGTGGCCGCCGCCAGCACCAGGAGATGGCCGGCCAGCCCTCCGAGCCCGATCAGCCACGGCGCGCCGCCCGGTGCGAAGGGGAGCACCGCGTCGAGCAGCCGCGCATGGCCCTCGGCGATCTTGACGGTGATGTGCACGAGGAGGAAGCCGAGCGCGGCGGTGGCCAGCGCCCGGTGCACGGCCTGCGCGCAGATCCTGCCGCGCGGTACGAGCAGGCTGCGATCGGAGGCGATCAGACCCCAGACCACCGCGGTGGTGAGGGAGACCAGGGTCAGCACGCCGCCCGCGTAGTCCGAGAAGGCGCGCAGCGGCGAGGCGGCCAGGAAGGGGAGGGCGAGGACCGCCAGGCCCGTGACGAGCACCGCCGGACGCCGCGGGTTCCGGCGGAGGCGTAGGCGTAAGCCGGAGTGGCGGCGTAAGCCCGGGCGGCGCCGGGCACGGGCGCGGCGCGGTCGGGCCGCGCGGCGGCCCCTGCGATGCGGTTGCATGCCGGAAAGCTAGGCGGGGCGGCCCCGGCACGGGACCGGGTTGCCGGAAGCGGGGCGGGGCGGGCGGGGCGCTGCTAGCGTCGGTCCGTTCGAGTCCCGGGCGTGGGCGGTGACGCCGGGATGCGGACGGTGCCGACGGGACGCGGACGACGCCGACGAGGGCGGAGGACCCGGGACCTCGTCCTCGGCCTGGTCTCCCCCGGCCCGGCTCCCAGGCGCGGAAGAGGACGCCGGGGGCGGACGAGGACTTCGGGGGCGGACGGGGACGCAGGGAGCGGGTCGGACGCCTTTAGAAGGGCTGGCGCCACGCCTTCCGGATGCGGACGCCGCCGCCGGAAGGCGGTCCCGAGTGTCACCCCAGGTGTGGACCACGACGCACGCCCTTCCTCGTCCCCGTAAGTGGTCCCCGGCCTGTAAGGGGCCCTCGGCTCCTAAGGGGTCCCCCGGCCCGTAAGGGGGCCCCCGACCCGTGATGGATCACTCGCCCCGTAAGGGACCTCCCGCAAGGCCGTCCGCAGCGATCTTCCATAGGGGCCATCCCGTAAGGGCCCCCATAGGGCCCTCCCCCAAAGCACGCACGCGTCTCATAAAGCCGGGCGGACCCTTCGCCCCGGCCCTCATGGAAAGGAGCCGGAAACCGGCCGAAAACCGGTCGGAACCACCCGTAGGAGAATCCTTTGCGCGGCTCCCGGGGGCCCTGCGGTACCCTGACGCCATGCGTGCCGTACGCCTTCTGCTTAGCGGGCCGCGCTGATCAGTACCGACCGGCGAGAGAATCGGTCGGCATCGGCGCGGCGTCCCCTCCTGTGCGAGGGGTCTTTTTGTTTCCGCATCAATTCGCAGTGTTCGCCGTAGCCGCAGGCAGAGACGATCGATGGAGCTTTGAGGACGATGAGCGAGACGACTTCGGCCGCCGAGGTGGCGGCCCCGCACCGCTATACGGCCGTGCTGGCCGCCGACATCGAGGCACGCTGGCAGGACTTCTGGGAGGCCGAGGGGACGTACGAGGCCCCGAACCCCAGCGGTGAGCTGGCCGGGGACCCGGCGGTGGTCGCACGGCCGAAGAAGTTCATCATGGACATGTTCCCCTACCCCTCGGGCGCGGGCCTGCACGTCGGCCACCCCCTGGGCTTCATCGCCACCGACGTCTACGCCCGCCACCTGCGGATGACCGGGCACAACGTCCTGCACACCCTGGGCTTCGACGCCTTCGGCCTGCCCGCCGAGCAGTACGCGGTGCAGACCGGCACCCACCCCCGGGTCTCCACCGAGGCCAACATCGTGAACATGCGGCGCCAGCTGCGCCGCCTGGGCCTGGGCCACGACAAGCGCCGCTCGATCGAGACGATCGACCCGGCCTACTACAAGTGGACTCAGTGGATCTTCCTGCAGGTCTTCAACTCCTGGTACGACGAGCAGGCGGCGAAGGCGCGGCCGATCGACGAGCTGGTCGCGCAGTTCGAGGCCGGTGAGCGCGAGACTCCCGACGGGCGCCCCTGGGGCGAGCTGAGCGCCGTCGAGCGCGCCGACGTCCTGGGCGAGTACCGCCTGGCGTACGCCTCCGACGCGCCCGTCAACTGGTGCCCCGGTCTGGGCACCGTCCTGGCCAACGAGGAGGTCACCGCCGAGGGCCGCTCCGAGCGCGGGAACTACCCCGTCTTCAAGGCCAAGCTGCGCCAGTGGAACATGCGCATCACGGCCTACGCGGACCGGCTGCTGGCCGACCTGGACGGCCTGGACTGGCCCGAGGCCATCAAGCTGCAGCAGCGCAACTGGATCGGCCGCTCCGAGGGCGCGCGGGTCGACTTCGCGGTCGGCGACGACAAGATCACCGTCTTCACCACCCGTCAGGACACCCTGTTCGGCGCGACCTACATGGTGCTGGCGCCGGAGCACCCCCTGGTCGAGAAGATCACCCCGGAGGCCTGGCCCGAGGGCACCCACGAGGTGTGGACCGGCGGGCACGCCACCCCGGCCGAGGCGGTGGCCGCGTACCGCAAGCAGGCCGCGTCCAAGTCGGACGTCGAGCGGCAGGCCGACGCCAAGGAGAAGACCGGCGTCTTCACAGGTGCGTACGCGACGAACCCGGTCAGCGGCGAGCCGGTCCCGGTCTTCGTCGCCGACTACGTGCTGATGGGCTACGGCACCGGCGCGATCATGGCGGTGCCCGCGCACGACAGCCGCGACTTCGCCTTCGCGCGCGCCTTCGAGCTGCCCCTGCGGTGCGTCGTCCAGCCGTCCGACGACCGTGGCACGGACCCCTCCACCTGGGACGACGCCTTCTCCTCGTACGACGCGCCGCTCGTCAACTCCGCCAGCGAGGCGATCTCCCTGGACGGGCTGACCGTCGCCGACGCCAAGGCCAAGATCACCGAGTGGCTGGCCGCCGAGGGCATCGGCGAGGGCACCGTCAACTACCGGCTGCGCGACTGGCTGTTCAGCCGGCAGCGCTACTGGGGCGAGCCGTTCCCGATCGTGTACGACGAGGACGGCGTCGCGCACGCGCTGCCCGAGTCGATGCTGCCGCTGGAACTGCCCGAGGTCGACGACTACGCGCCGCGCACCTTCGACCCGGACGACGCCGACACCCAGCCGGAGACCCCGCTGTCCCGCAACGAGGACTGGGTCAACGTCGAGCTGGACCTGGGCGACGGCGTCAAGCGCTACCGCCGCGAGACCAACACCATGCCCAACTGGGCCGGCTCCTGCTGGTACGAGCTGCGCTACCTGGACCCGGACAACGGCGACGCGCTGGTCGACCCGGCCATCGAGCAGTACTGGATGGGCCCGCGCGAGGGCCAGCCGACCGGCGGCGTCGACCTGTACGTGGGCGGCCAGGAGCACGCCGTGCTGCACCTGCTGTACGCGCGCTTCTGGTCCAAGGTGCTGCACGACCTGGGGCACATCGCCTCCAGCGAGCCGTTCCACAAGCTGTTCAACCAGGGCATGATCCAGGCGTTCGTCTACCGGGACCAGCGCGGCATCGCCGTCCCGGCCGCCGAGGTCGAGGAGCGCGACGGCGCGTACTACTACCAGGGCGAGAAGGTCAGCCGCGTCCTGGGCAAGATGGGCAAGTCCCTGAAGAACGCCGTCACCCCGGACGAGATCTGCGCCGAGTACGGCGCGGACACGCTGCGCCTGTACGAGATGGCCATGGGTCCGCTGGACGTGTCGCGCCCCTGGGACACCCGGGCCGTCATCGGCCAGTACCGCCTGCTGCAGCGGCTGTGGCGCAACATCGTGGACGAGTCCACCGGTGAGGTCACGGTCTCCGACGAGGCCGAGCCGGACGAGGAGATGCTGCGCGCGCTGCACAAGGCGATCGACGGCGTCAACCAGGACATGGCCGGTCTGCGGTTCAACACCGCCATCGCCAAGGTGACGGAGCTGAACAACCACCTGACCAAGGTGGGCGGCCCGCTGCCGCGCTCGGTGGCCGAGTCGCTGGTCCTGCTGTTCGCGCCGCTGGCGCCGCACATCGCCGAGGAGCTGTGGCGCAAGCTGGGGCACACCGACTCGGTCGTCCACCAGGACTTCCCGGTCGCCGATCCCGCGTACGTGGTGGACGAGACCGTGACCTGCGTCGTCCAGATCAAGGGCAAGGTCAAGGCCCGTCTGGAGGTTCCGCCGGCCATCTCGGACGCGGACCTGGAGGCGACGGCGCTGGCCGACCCGGCCGTGGTCGCCGCCCTGGGCGGCGCGGGCATCCGCAAGGTGATCGTGCGGGCGCCGAAGCTGGTCAACATCGTCCCGGCGTGACGGGCGCGGTCCGAGAGACGGACGCACTCTGAGAAGCCGGCGCGGCGGGCATGGCCCTGAGGTATCGGCGTGACGGACCCGGCCTGAGGTGCCGACGTGAAGGGAGCGTCGGCATGACGGCGGGATCGGCTCGGCCGGTTTGACCTGAGGGACGGCCGGAGCCGGTCAGCGGCCGGGTGTGTGCGGCGTTCCGGTGTGGACGTCGTTCCGGTGCCGGTCCGCTCCATCGGCTTGGGGGTCATCCCTGGCGGCTAGGGGATATCCACTACGGGCAGGTTGGGGGTTCAAATGAACCCACCGACCTGCCCGTGCCGTTTACCGTGGAGGGGCGGGGGCGAACGACGTTGCCCGCGTCGTCGACACTTTGAGGAGAGTCCATGGAAGCCGTGATCGCGATCCTCGGGCTTCTGTTCGTGCTGTTCGTGGTCGCGGGCGTCCTTTTGACGGTCAAAGCCGTCAAAGCGGCCAAGCGGGGGGTCGACCGCACGGTCGCACAGGCCCGCAGGACGGTCGAGGACACCACTCTCAGGGCGCGGCAGTTCGCCCAGCCTGGCGTGCCGGCCGAGCTGGCCCAGCTCCGGCTGTCCCTGCGGACGTCCATGCGGGCCACGCAGGAGGCACTGCGCGCCGGAGCGGCCGAAGACCCGTCCCTCCAGGAGGCGCTGGCCCTGTTCGAACGCCTCAGCGCGCACGGCCACGAGCTGGACGACCAGCTCAAGCGCCTGGAGCGGGAGCCCGACAAGGTGAGTGTGGCGGCCCGGCTGCCGGAGCTGCGGGAGCGTACGGAGCGGATCACCGAGTCCGCGGAGTCGCTGCGCTGGGCGGCGCGGGACCGGGCGCGCAAGTTCGCGGACGACGACCTGACGACGCTGCGCGAACAGATCGACGTCGAGGCGGGGGCGCTCCGCCACTGGGTCGACGACCCGTTGGCGGGGTCGGGCAAGGGAGCGCCGGGGAGCGCGGCGCCGTCCGCCGGGGCAGGCGCGGCCCCGGGTTCCGCCACCGGTGCTTCCGGGACCTCGCCGGGTGCTGGGGCGATGAGGGACTGGGCCGCGGACGAACCGCCGGCCATCACCGCGAAGGACCCGCGCAGCCGCATCGCGTACCCCTGGGAGGAGAAGGCACGCCGCACGGAGGGGACGGCGTAAGGAAGGCACGGGGGCGGGTGGGGCCCGGCCTGTCCTGGCTTGTGGGCGGGTCGGCTCTGAGCGCGCGGACAAGGGGGCGGTTGGCTTCGTTCCAGCGTGAACCGGGGCGTGGTCGGCTTTGGGTTTGGCTTTGGGGCTGACCTCGGCTTGCGCTTCGGCTTGCGCTTCGGCTTTCGCCGAGGGGCCGGGACGCCCGGACACCTGTCTCATAGCCCTGCGCGGCAGGAGCCGGTGGATCTTCCAGAGGGTGCCCGCACTGTCGGGCACCGGCATCGCCCGGATAACCTCCCAGTCATGTCCCGCCATGTCGCGATCGTCACCGATTCAACGGCCTACCTGCCGCGGCCGGCACTGGAGCGCCACAGCATCACGGCGGTGCCGCTGACCGTCGTCCTGGGGGACGAGGCCCTGGAAGAGGGCACGGAGGTCTCCGCGCGGTCGGTGGCCCAGGCGCTGCAGAAACGGCGACCGGTGACGACATCCCGGCCGAGCCCGGAGACCTTCGCCGCCGCCTATCGGGCGGTCGCCGCCACGGGCGCCGAGGGCATCGTCTCCCTGCACCTGTCGTCCGAGTTCTCCGGCACCTACGACGCGGCGGTGCTGGCGGCCAAGGACGCGCCGGTACCCGTACGGGTCGTGGACACCGGCATGGTCGCCATGGCGCTGGGTTTCTGCGCGCTGGCCGCCGCGGAGACCACCGAAGGCGGCGGGGACATCGACGACGCGGTGGCCGCGGCCGAGAAGCGCGCCGAGCAGACCTCCGCCTACTTCTACGTCGACACACTGGACTACCTGCGCCGGGGCGGACGGATCGGAGCGGCGCAGGCGCTGCTCGGCTCCGCGCTGGCCGTCAAGCCGCTCCTGCAACTCGCGGACGGGCGGATCGAACTCCTCGAAAAGGTGCGGACGGCCTCGCGGGCCATCGCACGCCTGGAGGAGATCGTCGCCGAGCGGGCGGGCGAGGCGCGGGTGGACATCGCGGTGCATCACCTGGCGGCGGCCGAGCGGGCGGACACGCTGGCGCAGCGGCTGCGCGAGCGGTTGCCGGCACTGGCCGAGCTGCACGTGAGTGAGGTGGGAGCGGTGATCGGTGCCCACACGGGACCGGGGCTGCTGGGCGTGGTGGTGTCGCCGCGCTGACGTCGGCCGGCGAATGAGCTGATCGGTGAGTTGATCGGTGAGGTAGCCGGTTGGGTGGAGCCGTCGCTTGCGGACCGTGTTCGCCGTGGGTGTGCGAGACACGGTGGAAGTTCACGTTCCGGTGACGGGGTTATGCACAACCAGCCGGTAATCCAGGGTATTTGACGGTGGTCGACGCGATGTCCGTGCGAGGGTCTAGCGTCGGTCGACATGACGCAGACATCACTCTCCGTGAGTACGACTTCCGGCGCCGAGACCACCGCGACATCCCGACACCACCGGTCGAGCCGCACGCACCCGCGCAATGGCCTTCGTCTCGGCTCCGGGTTCCTCCGGGGGACGCGGGGATGGGCGCGGGGGCCGGGTGGCCGCAGAGCGGAGGCCGCCGCCGCCACCCGGGCACGGGCGGAGGCGATGTTCGCGGCGCCGGGTGAGCGGGCGTCCCCGGGGGCGGATGGCTTGGGCTTCACGGATACGGGCGGGCTGGTGGGGGTGCGTTCGCCGGACCCGGATCGGATGGCCGCGGTTGGCTCGGGTGGTCGTACAGAGCGTCCGGGGTCGCACCGAAACCAGCCGCTGCACCGGGACGGGCGGGCGGAAACCGGCTCGGGGAAGGGCGCGAGGGGCCCGCTGGCAGACGGCGATCTGCCGGTGGAGGGCGACGCGCGGGACGGGGACGGGGACACGGACGGGGATGGCCCGACAGGTCACGGCGGTTGGACGGACGGGGCTGACCTGCCGGGGTGGGACGACCCGAGAAGGGCGGACGAACCACCGGGCGGGAACAGCCCGCTGGATGGGGACGATCCGCCAGAGGGGCGCGGTTTCCGGCGTGGGGACGACCTGTCGGACAGGCGCGACTTCCGGGGCGGGAACGACCCGCAGGACGGGCGCGGTCCCCGGGATAAGGCCGACCCGCAGGACAGGCGCGGTTCCCGCGACGGGGACGGCCCGCCGGGCGGGGATGGCCCATCAGGCAGGGACGGCCCACCCGATCAAGGTCGTGGGCCGGACGGGAACGAGGTAGCCCGTAGCCGGTTCGAACCCGTGGGCAGGGCTGATCCGCCGGTCGGGCGGTTCGCTGCTCCTCAGGTGGCCGCGCGGACGGACAGGGCTGTGCCCTCCAAGGGATCCGGCTCCGGCACCGGCGCCGCGCACAGGCCCGGAGCGCCATCGCAGGTCGGTGATGCCGAGCCGGTTTCGCAAGGAGAGCGGTCCCTGACGAGGCGGAGCCGAGCGCGGCTGGCGGTGCGGGAGCGACTGCCCTTGTGGGTGCAGGTGAGGTGCGGGATCGAGTCCAAGACGCTCGCCGCCCTCGGCCTGGTGCTCGTGGTGGCGGTGATCCTCGCCGTTCAGCACTTCTGGGCCGCAGGGCCGCGCCCCGTGCGGGCACCGGCCGCCATCCCGGTCTCGGCATCTCCCGTGCCCCCGGGCGCGCCCACCTCCGCGAGGGTGAGCGCACCGCAGAGCTCCGCCGCGCGCCAACTGGTCGTGGACGTCGCGGGGAAGGTCCACCGCCCGGGTATCCACCGGCTGCCGGCCGGTTCGAGGGTCGCCGACGCGCTCCAGGCGGCGGGCGGCGCGCTGCGGGGCGTCAGTTTGCGCGGGGTGAATCGGGCGCGCCTCCTGACTGACGGCGAACAGGTCCTCGTCGGCATGACGGGCGCGGGTCCGGACCCGGGCGTCGGCGCGGAGGGCACGGGGGGCACTGCCGGTACGGCGGGCCAGGGAGGACCCGCCGGTAGGCCCGTCAGCCTGAACACGGCGACGGTGGAGCAGCTGGACGGCCTACCGGGAGTCGGGCCGGTCCTGGCCCAGCACATCATCGACTTCCGCAGCCGGCACGGCGGCTTCCTCTCCGTGGATCAGCTCAGGGAAGTGAACGGCATCGGTGACCGCCGCTTCGCCGACCTGCGGGCCCTGGTGCAGCCGTGACGTCCGTGTCGGGCAGGGCGGACGCGGCGGTGCCGTCACCGGCAGACGGCAACCGGCCGAAGGCGAGCCAACCGGCCGACCTGCGCCTCGTCGGGCCCGCCCTCGCCGCCTGGGGCGCGGCGGCGCTCGCCCTGGACGCCACGGGCACGGTGGTGGCGGTGGCCTGCGCGGTGGCCTCGGCTCTCGCGGCCGTTGCCCTCTTCCTCGCCGCGCGGCAGGCAGCCGTCCATCGGTCGCGCCCACGAGGTGCCACCCCCATGGGGGACGGCCCCACGAGGAACGCGCCTACGGGGGACGGCCCCACGAGGAACGCGCCTACGGGGGACGGCCCCACGGGGACCGTCCCCACGGGAACCGCGCCCACCCCGGGCGCGACGCTCGGTCCCCCCGCCGCAGCAGCTACCGCATGGGCGACCACCCTTGCCGGAGTGCTCCTGTGCGCGGTCGCCGGGGCGGCGTCCGCCGGTCTGCACGCCGCCGACCTGCGCCGCGGGCCGCTGCCGGCGCTGGCGGGCCGGTATGCCCAGGTGTCCGCCGATGTGAAGGTCACAGGTGATCCGCATCCGACCCGTCCGAAGGTGCGCGGATCTCAACGGGCGCCCGAAGCCGTCGTCTTCACCGCGGACGTCACCCATGTCACCGCGCCCGACGGCACGGTCACCGCCACCCGCACCCCGGTCCTGGTCGTCGTCCAACAGCGGCCCCGGCAACAAGAAGACGCACGAGGGCCGGAAACCGGACCGGCCAAGGCAGCCGCCCGGCCGCTGGCGAAGTGGCGGGAGTTGCTGCCGTCGACCCACATTCGGGTGCGGGCCCGGCCGGCGCCACCGCTTCCACCGTCCGGACCGATCGCCGCCGTCCTCCGGGTGACGGCCGACACCGGCCCCCACCGCCTCACGGGGCCCACCGTCCTGCAACGCGTGGCCGGAGACCTCCGGGCCGGGCTCCGTCGGGCGACCGACGGTCTGGACGCGGACGCCCGTGCCCTGCTGCCCGGGCTGGTCGTCGGCGACACCTCCCGCGTCCCGTCCGACCTGCAGGACGCTTTCGACGCCACCGACCTGACGCATCTGCTCGCCGTCTCCGGCAGCAATCTGATGATCATGCTCGCGCTGCTGATCGGTCCGCCGCACCTCGCCCTTCGGGCCGAACGCCGTGGCCTCGCGCCGCGCTTGGGGCTGTCACTGCGCCACACCGCGCTCATGGGTGGGGCGGTCACCCTGGCCTTCGTCATCGTCTGCCGTCCGGACCCGAGCGTGCTGCGTGCCGCCGCCTGCGGGGTGATCGTGCTGCTCGCCATCGGCACCGGCCGGCGCCGCGGCCTCCTTCCCGCCCTCGCCGCGGCCGTGCTGCTCCTGGTGCTCTACGACCCGTGGCTGGCGCGCAGTTACGGGTTCCTGCTCTCCGTCCTGGCGACCGGAGCGTTGCTCACCATCGCCCCGCGGTGGAGCGCGGCGCTCCGACGGCGCCGGGTACCGCCCCGCCTCGCCGAGGCGCTCGCCGCGTCGGCGGCGGCCCAGGTGGTGTGCGCACCGGTCGGCGCCGTCCTCGCCGCACGGGTGGGACTGGTCGGCGTGCCGTGCAACCTGCTCGCCGAGCCGGCCGTGGCCGCCGCGACCGTCCTCGGGTTCCTCGCCCTCGCCACCGCCCCGGTCATCCCGGTCCTCGCGCACCTGTTGGCCTGGTGCGCGGGGTGGCCCGCCCTGTGGATCGCCGGTCTGGCCCGTACGGGGGCGAGTTTGCCGGGTGCGGAGCTGGACTGGCCGGGCGGGTGGCCGGGTGGGCTGCTGCTGGGGGCCGTGATCGCGATCCTGCTGCCGTTCGGGCGCCGGGCCCTGCGCCGCCCCTGGCTGTGCGTACTCTGCGCGCTGCTGCTGCTCCTGGTCGTCTGCCGCCCCGTGCCGCTGGTCCGGGTGCTCACCGGCTGGCCGCCTCCCGACTGGCGCGCGGTGGCGTGTGACGTGGGCCAAGGAGACGGGTTGGTGCTGGCCGCCGGCGACGGCACGGCGGTGGTCGTGGACACCGGTCCGGAGCCGCGGGCCATCGACCGCTGCCTGTCCGACCTGGGCGTGCGGCGCGTCGCCCTCCTCGTCCTGACCCACTTCCACGCTGATCATGTGGACGGGCTGTCCGGCGTACTGCGGGGGCGCGCGGTCGGGGCCATCCAGACGACCCCTGTCGAAGAACCACCGGGTCAGGCGGCTTTCGTACGGCGCCAGGCCGCCGCCGCACACGTGCCGGTGATCCACGCCAGGGCGGGGGAGCGCCGCCGGCTCGGTCCGCTGTCCTGGACGGTCCTGTGGCCGATCACCCCCACGCCACCGGACACGTCCCCGACGGCCACGAGCCCGTACGAAGGGACGCCCCCACCACCGGACACCGCCGGAAGCGTCCCCCTGGAGCCCAACGACGCCAGCGTCACCCTCCTCGTCCGCTCGGCGGGACTGTCCCTGCTCCTCCTCGGCGATCTTGAACCGCACGCCCAGCAGGCCCTGTTGGCGGCGTACCCGGACCTGGGTCCCGTCGATGTCCTGAAGGTGGCGCACCACGGCTCCGGTTACCAGGACCCGGACCTCATACGCCGGCTGGCGCCGCGCCTGGCCCTGGTCTCCGTAGGCGCCGGCAACCCGTACGGGCATCCGGCGCCCCGCACCCTCGGCGCCCTGCGTTCCCACGGAACGACGGTGCTGCGCACGGACGCCGACGGCGCGGTCGCGGTGCTGGGGACCGCGCACCGGCCGAGCGCCGTGGTGCGGGGCCGGGGCTTCAGGAGGCGCAGACGGCCCCCGACGCGGTGGTGCGGTCGGCGCAGGGCACGTGCTTGTACATCCGCAGGACGTTCTTCGCGGTGTCGCTGCTCATGAAGGCGAGGAACTTCGCGGCCAGGGAATCCTGGGCCGGCAGCTCGTACGTGTAGAGGTACTCCACCGTCCAGAAGGGATAGTCGCGTTGTCTGCCCCACTCGATGTCGGGTTCGTGCCCGTCCAGCCGCACGGTGACGAGGTGCGGACGCTTGGCCGCGGCATAGACCTCGGAGTAACCGATCGCGCCCGGAACCCTGCTGATCGCGTCCAGGACGCCGCTGGTGCTCTCCGCCTCGCACCGGGTGATCCGCGCCTTCCGGTCGCGGTCCTTGCTGCTGCAGTCGTACGACGACACCACCGCCGGTTCGGGACCCTTCAGCACGGACGACTCGAACGCCACCCGGCTGCCGGAACTGGAGCCGCGGCTGACGAGGTGGATCGGCAGGTCGTTGCCGCCCACCTGGTTCCAGTTGGTGTAGGTGCCGTCGTAGATCTTGCGGACCTGGTCGGACGTGAGGTTGGTGACGCCGGTCTTCCCGTTCACGACCAGGCTGAGCAGGACCACCCCCACCCGTACGCCGCGCAGCCGCGTGTAGAGGGACGGCGCGGGGACGTCGGACGTGGCGAGGAAGCCCGGCGCGTCGGAGGTCGCGGCCTTCCCGCTCCGGTTCAGGTTCGCCAGTCCGGACAGGCTCCCGTTCCCCGACACCGTGATGTCGGCCCCCGGGCAGCGGGACTCGTACTGCTTCGCGATCTCCCGTACGGGCGGGGCGAAGGCCGTCGAGCCGTCGATGGTCAGCCGTCCGGTGCCGCACATGCTGAGGGCGGAGCTGCCGGTGCCGTTGAGCAGCAGGCCGCCCAGCAGCCCGATCAGGACGATGAAGGTTCCGCCCAGGGCGAGGTTGAGCTTGCGCGGCCCCCAGCGCTGCGCGTTGCGGCGGATCCGACCGCCGCTGATGAATCCGCCGACGACCACGTCACCCCGGCGTCCGACGCCATTGCCCTGGGCGCCGGAGCCGACCGGCTCGTCCTCCCCGCCGCCGATCTCGCTCCTCGACAACAGGACCAGCAGCTTGAAGTGATCGCGCTTGTTCAGCGGCACCTTGGGGACGAGCAGGCGGTTGCCGGTGTGCCGCAGTCCGCCGCCGTTGCGGGTCAGCATGCCCACCAGGTCCGGTGGGTTGGCGTCCGGCACCTCGACGCCGATGACCGTCCGGCCGCGGAACTCGACGGTCAGCGGTTCCTGGTAGTCCTGCCGCACGATGTCCTTGCCGCCGTCGTTCTCGAAGCGCACCAGGACCAGCGTCGCGTCGCGGATCTCCTGGTTCTGCCGGAGCAGGCGCAGTTGTACGAGGTTGTGGGCGTCACGGGGGTTCATGCCGATCGCGGCGTCCATCTGGACGCGATAGCCGATCCTCTTGCGGCCCGGGAGGAAGCGTTCCACGGCCCACAGGACGGCTGTCACCAGCAGACCGGCCACGGCCAGGATCGTCTCGGTGTCCGGAAGGGCCACGGCAACCTCGCACACATGATCGGGAGGGGAGTTGCCTGCAATGTAGGGACCGATGGGCGGTTCGGAGCGTGGTTCGGCATTCCGTCACCAGAGGTTCATCCTCTGTCGTCCGATGGCCAGGTGGGCGCCTCGTCCGGAGAGCCGGTGGACGGCGGGACGGGAGCGCGCGGGCCGGTCCGAAGCCCGGCTCCGAGGCGCGCCCTGGCCACCCGAAGGCCCGTTCCCGGTGGTGCCCCGGTCATGCGGAGACCCGGCCCGGGCAGAGCGCCCTCGCGTGGCCCCGGAGCCCGGCCCCCAGCTCCGAGGGCGGGCCCTGGCCACCCGGATACCCCGCCGGACGGCCGCCCCAGGGCACCTCCCGCAGCAGAACCGGACCGCAATCCGGACCGGTAAGCTCCAGAATATGAGGATGAGCGAGGGCGTCGAATGGGGCCTGCACTGCTGCGTGATCCTGGTCTGGCTCGGTGATGACCGGCCGGTTCCGACGGCCAAGCTGGCGGCGTCCTTCGACCTGCCTCCGGCCTACCTGAACAAGCGGCTCCAGGCCCTCGTCCGAGCGGGCATCCTGCACTCGACCCCCGGCGCCCGCGGCGGCTTCCAGCTCGCCCGGCCGCCGGAGAAGATCTCGCTCATGGACGTGGTCGCGGCGATCGAGGGCCCGGAGGAGGCGTTCCGGTGCGCGGAGATCCGCCGCCAAGGAGCCGGCGCGGAGGCCCCGGCCAGCACCTACCGGGCCCCGTGCGGGATCGCCACGGCCATGCGCAGGGCGGAGCTGGCCTGGCGCCGCGAGCTGGCGAAGCAGACGGTCGCCGGGATCGCGGCGAACACGCCGGAATCCGTGGTGGAGCGCACCCGGCGCTGGTTCGCCACCGAGAGGACGAGCCACTGATGAGCTCCCAGGCAGAGGAGACCCCGACGGTGATCGAGGCCGCGACGGTGATCGAGACCGCGACGGAAGCCACCGGCGAGGACCGGTCCGCCGCCTCCGGCACGCGGCCGGCGGCCGGGGAAGGAACACCGCCGCTCGCAGGCGACGGTGCGCCCGCAGGCGACGAGGCACCCGCAGATCACGGATCATCAGCACGGCCTTCCCACACTGCGTCACGGACCCCTTCCCCCACCACGCCACCGGCAAAGGCCCACCCCTCCTCGGACTCGTCACCGACAGGGACACCGCCCTCACCGGACTCGTCATCGGCGGAGGATGACGGCGCCATGGACCCCGAGCGCGTCGAGGCCTACCTGCGCCGCATCGGAGCCGATCGCCCCGCCGCCCCCGGTGCGGGAGAGCTGCGTGACCTCCAGCTGCGCCACCTGCGGACCGTCCCCTTCGAAAACCTCGCGATCCACCGAGGCGAGGACATCGTGCTGCGGGAAACGGCGCTGGTCGACAAGGTCCTGAGCGGCGGGCGCGGTGGCTTCTGCTACGAACTGAACGGTGCCTTCGCGGCGCTCCTCCGCGCCCTCGGCTACGACGTCGAACTCCTCGCCGCACGGGTGCACGGCCCGGACGGCGTCGGCATCCCGTACGACCACCTCGCGCTGCGGGTCCACACCCCCACGGGGCCGTGGCTCGCGGATGTCGGCTTCGGAAAGTTCAGCCACCACCCGTTGCGCCTGGACAGCCGTACGGACCAGCCCGACCCCGGCGGCGTCTTCCGGATCGAGGAGACACCGGACGGAGATCTGGACGTCCTCCAGGACGGCACGCCGCAGTACCGGCTCGAACAGCGTCCGCGCCGGCTGCGCGACTTCGAGGTGGGCTGCTGGTGGCACCGCACGTCGCCGAAGTCCCACTTCACCCGGTCGCTGGTCTGCTCGCGCCTGACGGAGACCGGCCGGATCACGCTGTCCGGCCGAACGCTCGTGATCACGGACTCCGACGGCGGACGAGAGCAGCACGAACTGTCGGACGCCGAGACGCTGCGTGCCTATCGGACGCACTTCGGCATCGCGCTGCAGAGCCTGCCGACCGTGCGCGGGTGAGGAGGGAGCGGGCGGGGGTGAGGAGGGAGCGGGCGCGGGGCCTGCGGGGCCGCCGTGCCCAGGGTTCCGGGCGACGGGCTCCCGCACCGATCCCCGGTGACCTCTACTCCCTCTCCAGCCACCCCTCGTAGCCGTCGGCCAGCTCGTCCAGCCGCACCGGATCGTGGCGGTTGTCGGGGTCCTCGACCACCACCAGCCACTGCGCGTCCTCCGCGTCGTCCTCGCCGGCCAGGGCGTCCCGTATGAGCTGGGGCTCCTCGGCCAGGTCGAACCGCTCGGTCAGGATCGTCGCCACCTCCTCGGCGGCGTCGCGGTCGGGCAGTACGAGTACATGTCGAACATCGCTCACTCGAACATTGTCCGACACGTGCTGTCAGTGGGCCGTGGGATGCTGGACCACGATGGCCAGGAAGACAGCAAACGACGACCCGCTCGCCCCCGTCACGCTCGCCGTGGGCCAGGAGGACCTGCTCCTCGACCGCGCCGTGCAGCAGGTGGTGGCAGCCGCCCGCGCCGCCGACGCGGACACCGACGTGCGCGACCTCACCCCGGATCAGCTCCAGCCCGGCACCCTCGCGCAGCTGACCAGCCCCTCGCTCTTCTCCGAGCGCAAGGTCGTGGTGGTCCGCAACGCACAGGACCTGTCCGCCGACACGATCAAGGACGTCAAGGGGTACCTCGGCGCGCCCGCCGAAGAGATCACCCTCGTCCTGCTGCATGCGGGTGGCGCGAAGGGCAAGGGGCTGCTGGACGCGGCCCGCAAGGCGGGAGCCCGCGAGGTCGCCTGCCCCAAGATGACCAAGCCCGCCGACCGGCTCTCGTTCGTCCGCTCGGAGTTCCGCACCGCGGGGCGTTCCGCGACGCCGGAGGCGTGCCAGGCGCTGGTGGACGCCATCGGCAGTGATCTGCGCGAGCTGGCCTCCGCCTGTTCGCAGCTCGCCGCCGATGTCGAGGGCACCATCGACGAGGCGGTGGTGGCCCGGTACTACACCGGCCGGGCCGAGGCGTCGAGCTTCACGGTCGCGGACCGGGCGGTGGAGGGGCGCGCCGCCGAGGCGCTGGAGGCGCTGCGGTGGGCCATGGCCACGGGCGTCGCCCCCGTCATGATCACGAGCGCGCTCGCCCAGGGGGTCCGGGCCATCGGCAAGCTGGCCTCCGCCCCGCGCGGCGCCCGTCCCGGCGATCTCGCCCGCGATCTGGGGATGCCGCCGTGGAAGATAGACCGGGTGCGGCAGCAGATGCGCGGCTGGTCGGCGGACGGCGTGGCGACGGCGTTGCGCGCCGTGGCCGAGGCCGACGCGGGGGTGAAGGGCGGCGGTGACGATCCCGAGTACGCGCTGGAAAAGGCCGTCGTCGCGATTGCCCGGGCGGCCCGTTCCCGCTGATGAGGCCGCCGTGCCGATCGCCCGGGCGGCCCGCCTCTCGCTGAGGCCGTCATCGCTTGAGGCTGCCGTCGCGATCGCCCGCGCTGCCCGTTCCCGCTGAGACCGCCGTCTCCATCGCCCGCGCCGCCCGCTCCCACCGAGGCCGCCGCGCCCGCGCAGCCCCCACGCCCACTGATCGACGCATGGGCGACGCATGGGCGACGCGCGGCCGGCACGGGTCAGGCGGCACGCCTCCACGCACCGCGCCCCCCGCACACCCCCCAACGCACCACACCCCCGGAGGCTGAGCCTCCGGGGGTGTTACGCAGTGCTGTGGCGAACAACACGGTATGTGTCGGCGTTCCCGTGGGGCGGGAAATGTGCCGATCTGTGGTGCTGCCGGGCGTGAGCCGCGGCGGCTGCCGTGAGGAGCGGAGAGAGGGGCCGCTGGTTCCTCGACGGCGAGGTGGTGCGGGGTCCTCAGCCCGCGGGCTGAGGCGCCGGAAGCCGGCGGACGGGCCGACGGGTCCCGGCGGGGACCGTCAGAGGTCAGGCCTTGAGGGCGTCGACCTTCTTGGCCAGCGCCGACTTCTTGTTGGCGGCGGCGTTCTTGTGGATGACGCCCTTGCTGACGGCCTTGTCGAGCTTCTTGCTCGCCTCGGCGACGGCGACGGTGGCCTTCTGCAGGTCACCGGCCTCGACGGCCTCACGGGTACGACGGATCGCGGTCTTCAGAGCGGACTTGACAGCCTTGTTGCGCTGACGAGCCTTCTCGTTCGTCTTGATCCGCTTCATCTGGGACTTGATGTTCGCCACGAAAAGAGCCTTTTCAGGTTCGTTGGAATTCGAGTCGCGCCTCGCACGTGAGAGGGCACAAAGCGCAGTTGACCAGGTTAGCAGCAGCCCCGGCACCCTCCCAAACCGGACGGCGCCCGCCGCTCATGGGACCATGGGGGAGACGTACAACCGAGTCCCGCCTACCCGCGTTCACTGAATGGACCCTGCGTGCCCGCGACCCCTACGAACGTGCCGGAGCCGAGCCGTACCGACCCGGCTCTCCTCCGTAACTTTTGCATCATCGCGCACATCGACCACGGCAAGTCCACGCTCGCCGACCGGATGCTCCAGCTGACCGGCGTCGTTGAGCAGCGGCAGATGCGCGCGCAGTATCTCGACCGGATGGACATCGAGCGCGAGCGCGGCATCACGATCAAGTCCCAGGCGGTCCGGCTGCCCTGGGCGCCGAGCCAGGACAGTGGGTCCACCCACATCCTGAACATGATCGACACGCCCGGCCACGTCGACTTCACCTATGAGGTCTCCCGCTCCCTCGCCGCGTGCGAGGGCTGCATCCTCCTGGTCGACGCCGCCCAGGGCATCGAGGCCCAGACCCTCGCCAACCTCTACCTGGCGATGGAGAACGACCTCACGATCATCCCGGTGCTGAACAAGATCGACCTGCCGGCCGCGCAGCCCGAGAAGTTCGCCGCCGAGCTGGCCAACCTGGTCGGCTGCGAGCCGGAGGACGTGCTGCGCGTCTCCGCCAAGACCGGCGTGGGCGTGCCCGAGCTGCTGGACCGGGTCGTCCGCGACGTGCCGCCGCCGGTCGGCGTCAAGGACGCGCCCGCCCGCGCGATGATCTTCGACTCGGTGTACGACGCCTACCGTGGCGTGGTCACGTACGTGAAGGTCGTCGACGGAACGCTCAGCAAGCGCGAGCGGATCAAGATGATGTCCACCGGCGCCGCCCACGAGCTGCTGGAGATCGGCACCAACTCGCCCGAGATGACCCCGGCCGACGGCCTGTCCGTCGGTGAGGTGGGCTACCTGATCACGGGTGTGAAGGACGTCCGCCAGTCCAAGGTCGGCGACACGATCACCCAGCTCAGCCACGGTGCCACCGAGGCCCTGGGCGGCTACAAGGACCCGAAGCCGATGGTCTTCTCGGGTCTGTATCCGCTGGACGGCTCGGACTACCCCGAGCTGCGCGAGGCGCTGGACAAGCTCCAGCTCAACGACGCCGCGCTGGTCTACGAGCCGGAGACCTCCGCGGCCCTCGGCTTCGGCTTCCGCGTCGGCTTCCTGGGCCTGCTGCACCTGGAGGTCATCCGCGAGCGCCTGGAGCGCGAATTCGGTCTCGACCTGATCGCCACCGCGCCCAACGTGGTCTACCGGGTGCTGATGGAGGACGGAACCGAGCACCAGGTGACGAACCCGAGCGAGTTCCCGACCGGGAAGATCGCCGAGGTGCACGAGCCGGTGGTCCGGGCCACGATCCTGGCCCCCAGCGAGTTCATCGGCGCGATCATGGAGCTGTGCCAGACCCGGCGCGGCAACCTGCTCGGCATGGACTACCTTTCTGAGGACCGCGTCGAGATCCGCTACACCCTCCCGCTCGCCGAGGTCGTCTTCGACTTCTTCGACCAGCTCAAGTCCAAGACCCGCGGCTACGCCTCGCTGGACTACGAGCCCACCGGCGAGCAGGAGTCGGACCTCGTCAAGGTCGACATCCTGCTCCACGGCGACAAGGTCGACGCGTTCTCCGCGATCACCCACAAGGACAAGGCGTACGCGTACGGCGTGCGGCTGGTCGCCAAGCTGCGCGAGCTGATCCCGCGGCAGAACTTCGAGGTGCCGATCCAGGCCGCCATCGGCAGCCGGGTCATCGCCCGTGAGACGGTGCGCGCGATCCGTAAGGACGTGCTCGCGAAGTGCTACGGCGGTGACATCTCCCGTAAGCGGAAGCTCCTGGAGAAGCAGAAGGAAGGCAAGAAGCGGATGAAGATGGTCGGCAACGTGGAGGTCCCGCAGGAGGCCTTCATCGCGGTGCTGTCCTCGGACTCCGACGGGGACTCCAAGGCGAAGAAGTGAGGTAACCGGCCGCCGCGCCGGGAAGCCCCGCATGGGCGCCCGTTCCTCTGGGACGGGCGCCCATTCGCGTATTCACACGGGCGTCCATCCGTGTATCCGCACGGGCCCCATCCGCGTATCCGCGCGGGCGTCCATCCGTGTATCCGCGCGGGCCCCATGCGCTTCCCCAGATGGGTGCCCAACCGCGTACTCACCGCCCATCCGGTCACGACGCGAAGGACTTCGGTCGCATCCTCTTACGTGTCAGCCGAAGGCGCCCTAGTCTGATCACTGCTTGAGGTTACTCGCGAGTCAACAACAGCGGAGCGGGCCCCCGGAGGATGCCGTGACGGATACCCAGACGTTGATCGAGAACCGGCCGCCTTCGGTGGCGACCCTCTTTCTGGAGCGCGTGGCGGCGACCCCCGATCTGGCGGCGTACCGCTACCCCGTGCCCTCCGCGTCCGGACACGGGCCCGACGACTGGCGGACGCTGAGCTGGTCCGAGGCCGCGCGGCGGGTGTACGCCATGGCCGCGGGGCTGATCGAGCTCGGTGTCCGGCCCGAGGAGCGGGTGGCCCTGGCCTCCGCCACCCGCGTCGAGTGGATCCTCGCCGACCTGGGGGTGCTGTGCTGCGGCGCGGCCACCACGACCGTCTACCCGAGCACCAACGCGGAGGAGACCGCCTACATCCTCGCCGACTCGGGCAGCCGCGTACTGATCGCCGAGAACGCCGAGCAGCTCGCCAAGGCCCGTGAGCGCCGCGCCGACCTGCCCGAGCTGGCACACGTCGTCGTCATCGACGAGGCCGACGCGCGGCCCGAGGACGGCGACCCGGCGGACTGGGTGCTCTCCCTGGCCGAGCTGGAGCGGCGGGGCGCCGCCTACCTGGAGAAGAACCCGGAGTGCGTCAAGGAACGCGTCCACGACCTGCGCGCCGACCAGCTCGCGACGCTGATCTACACCTCCGGCACCACCGGCCGTCCCAAGGGCGTGCGGCTGCCGCACGACTGCTGGGCGTACATGGCGCGGGCCATCCAGGCGACGGACATGCTGCTGCCGGACGACGTGCAGTACCTGTGGCTGCCGCTGGCACACGTCTTCGGCAAGGTGCTGACCGCCGGGCAGATCGCGCTCGGGCACGAGATAGCGGTCGACGGCCGGGTGGACAAGATCGTCGAGAATCTGCCGGTCGTGCGGCCGACCTACATGGCGGCCGTCCCCCGCGTCTTCGAGAAGGTCTACAACGGCGTCGCGGCCCGGGCCCGGGAGGGTGGCGCGGCCAAGTACAAGATCTTCCAATGGGCGGCCGAGGTCGCCCGCGAGTACGGCAAGGTCTCCCAGGAGAACTTCCGGCGGACGGGGAACCGCTCGGTGCCGTTCGCCCTGGCTGCCAGGCACAAGGTCGCCGACGCGCTGGTCTACAGCAAGATCCGGGAGGCGTTCGGCGGGAGGCTGCGGGCGGCGATCTCCGGTTCCGCGGCGCTGGCGCCCGAGATCGGCTACTTCTTCTCCGGCGCCGGGATCAACATCCTGGAGGGGTACGGGCTCACCGAGACCAGCGCCGCCAGCTTCGTGAACCCGGGCGAGGCGTACCGCACCGGCACGGTCGGCAAGCCGCTGCCCGGCACGGAGGTCAGGATCGCCGAGGACAGCGAGATCCTGCTCCGCGGCCCCGGCATCATGCAGGGCTACCACGGCCTGCCCGAGAAGACCGCCGAGGTGCTGGAGCCGGACGGCTGGTTCCACACCGGTGACATCGGTGAGCTGTCCCCCGACGGCTATCTGAAGATCACCGACCGCAAGAAGGACCTGATCAAGACCTCGGGCGGGAAGTACATCGCGCCGGCCGAGGTCGAGACCCGGTTCAAGGCGGCCTGTCCGTACGTCTCCAACGTCCTGGTCCACGGGGCCAACCGGAACTTCTGTACCGCCCTGATCGCCTTCGACGAGCCGACGATCATGGCGTGGGCCAAGGAACACGGCCTGGAAGGGATGTCGTACGCCGAGGTGGCGGCGTCCGCGCAGGCCACGGAGCTGATCGAGGGCTACGTGGTGCGGGTGAACGAAGGGCTTCAGCGCTGGCAGCAGATCCGCAAGTTCCGGCTGCTGCCGCGCGACCTGGACATCGAGCACGGGGAGATCACCCCGAGCCTGAAGGTGAAGCGCCCGGTGGTGGAGCGGACGTTCAAGGACCTGCTGGACGAGATGTACGCGGGCACCCGGGAGGCGTGAGCGGCGGGCGCCGCGTTCTTGGGAGGAGGCGGGAGCGCGCCGCCTCACTCCTCCTGGGGGGTGTCCGGGGCCGTGCCGCACGCGGCGGTGGGGGAGATCAGTCCCCAGACCGGTCCCGGGCACGCGGCGGTGGGGGAGACCAGTCCCCGGGACCGGGCCCCCGGCCGCGGGCGGCCGGGCCGGATGCCCCGGGACCGGCCCCGTCCGGCTGTCGGCCCTGGTCCCCGCCGGGACGGGAGGCGCTCACCCCCGCCTCCCCCGCAGCGCCCGCACCTCCTCCTCCATCCGGGCCACGCTCTCGCACAGGGCGCGGGCGTCGGCGTGCTCGCTCTGCGCGAGCTGCCGCTCGACCTCGGCGATACGATCCGCCAGCCGGCCGATGCAGGCGTGCTCCTGCGCGACGAGCCGTCGCAGCTGGCGGTTCTTGCGGTGCAGGTCGAGGAAGACGTTCACCTTCGCCCGCAGCACCCACGGGTCGAAGGGCTTGGTGAGGTAGTCGGCCGCGCCGGTGGAGTAGCCGCGGAAGGCGAAGCCGGAATCGCTGTCCGTCCCGGTCAGGAAGATGATCGGGACGTCCTTGGTCTGGTCGAGGCGCTTGATGTTGGAGGCGGTCTCGAAGCCGTCCATGCCGGGCATGAGGATGTCCAGCAGGACGACGGCGAACTCCTGCCGCAGCAGCGCCTTCATCGCCTCCTCGCCGGAGCGGGCCCGGACGAGCGGTTCGCCGAGCGAGCCGAGAACCGCTTCCAGCGCGGCGAGGTTGTCCTCCATGTCGTCGACGAGGAGGATCCCCGCCTGGTCGTCAGCGTCGGTGCCGGTGCCGTTTCCATGAGTCATGTTCGTGCCTCTGGGCCTCGGGACCTCTAGGAGGTCGCTTCGGTGTCGAGAGTCGTCGGAGCGGGCTCGGGGTCGGGACGGGTGGGGGGAACGGGCCCGGGCGCGTCCCCGGGGTCGCGGCAGTCGTCGGAGACGGGGCAGGGGGCGGCCTCGCTCCCCTTGCCGGTGGCGTCCGCCCCTCCGGCAGCCCCGCCGGACGGGGCCTCCGCCATGTCCGGCGGGGCTGCCCCCCCGGCACCGGAACCGACCCGGCCGGCGCCCGAGGATGCTCCGTCCGCCTCCGGTGAAGCACCCCCGGCCGTCAAGGAGGCCCCGGCCCCCGGTTCCGTACCCGTCCCCCGCCGGGTCAGCAGCCGGACGGCCACGGACAGCAGCCGGTCGATGTCCACCGGCTTGGGCACGTACTCGTTGGCGCCGCTGCGCAGGGACGCCTCGCGGTCCCCTGGCATCGCCTTGGCGGTCAGGACGATGACGGGCAGGTTGGCGAACCGCGGGGTGCGGCGGATGGCGCGGATGGTCTCGTATCCGTCCATCTCCGGCATCATGACGTCCATCAGTACCAGGTCGATCCCGGTGTTGCGGCCCAGCATCTCTATGGCCTCGCGGCCGTGTTCGGCGTACAGGACGCGCATGCCGACCCGGCTGAGGATGTTCGTCAGCGCGAAGACGTTGCGGATGTCGTCGTCGACGACCAGCACCTGGCGGCCGGAGAGCAGCCGGCCCGACGGGCCGGTCTGCCACTCCTCCAGCCGGGAGGTCGTCGGCCAGGGAGGCGCCTCTTCCCGAAGTTCCCGGGATTCCCGGAGTTCCCGGGGGGTGGCGGAGGTGGTGTGCGGCTTGAGGAACGTGGTGCCGGTCGGCGGGCGGGGTGTGCCCGGGCGCGGTACGGAGTCGGCGGGGATGGTCGCCGGGCAGTCCGCCGGGACGTACAGCGTGAAGACGCTGCCGACGCCGGGGCGGCTGGAGGCGGTGATCCGGCCGCCGAGCAGGCCCGCGATCTCCCGGCTGATGGACAGGCCGAGGCCGGTGCCGCCGTATTTGCGGTTGGTCGTGCCGTCCGCCTGCTGGAACGCCTCGAAGATGGCGGGCAGTTTGTCCGGAGCGATGCCGATGCCGGTGTCCGTGACGCTGAAGGCGAGGAAGCCGTCCGGGGCGAGGTCCACCCGCAGGTCGATCTTCCCGGCGGAGGTGAATTTGACGGCGTTGGAGAGCAGGTTGCGCAGCACCTGCTGGAGGCGCTGTTCGTCGGAGAACAGCTCCTTGGGGACGGTGTCGTCCACCCCCACCTCGAAGGCCAGCCCGCGGTCCAGGGTCATGGGCCGGAAGGTGTCGTGCACGTAGTTGAGCAGCTTGGCCAGCGGCAGGCGCTTGGGCCGGACGTCCATCCGGCCGGCCTCGATCTTGGACAGGTCCAGGATGTCGTTGATCAGCTGGAGCAGGTCGGACCCCGAGCGGTGGATCGTGATCGCGAACTGCACCTCCTGCTCGGTCAGGTTCCCGTCGGGGTTGTCGGCGAGCAACTGCGCCAGAATGAGCAGCGAGTTGAGCGGATTACGCAACTCATGCGACATGTTCGCCAGGAACTCGGACTTGTACTGCGAGGAACTGGCCAGCAACGCCGCCTTCTCCTCCAGTTCGGCGTTGGAACGCTGGAGTTCGGCCTGCCGGCGCTGGAGCTCGTCCGTGCGCTCCTGGAGCTGGCGCGCCAGCCGCTGTGACTCGCCCAGCAGGGATTCCGTGCGGGCGTTGGCGACGATGGTGTTGATGGCGACCCCGATGGTGTTCACGAACTGGTCGAAGAACGCCAGGTGGACGTCGGAGAAGCGGGAGAAGGAGGCAAGTTCGATCACGCCCAGCGTCCGGTCCTCGAAGAGGATCGGGATGATCACGACCGTCGCCGGGTCCGCCTCGCCCAGGCCAGAGTTGATCTTGATGTAGTCGGTCGGCGCGTTCTCCACCAGGATGCGCTTCTTCTCCAGGGCGGCCTGCCGGACGAGGCCGTGCCCCACGGAACCCGGCGTGTCCACGGTGGTGTCCTGGGCGGATCCGTAACCGGCGATGAAGGCGAGCCGCAGGTCGCCCGGCTCCGTGTCGGCCAGGAAGAACGCGCCGTACTGGGCGTTCACCAGCGGCGTCAGCTCGCGCAGGATCAGGTCGGCGACCTCGACGAGATCCCGGTGGCCGCGCATCAGACCGGCCAGCCGGGCCAGATTCGACTCCAGCCAGTCCTTGGCGCGGGTGGTCTCGCGGAGGTTGGAGACCATCAGGTTGATGTTGTCCTTGAGCTCGGCCACCTCGCCCTGCGTCGCCACGGTGATGGTGCGGGTCATGTCGCCCGCGGCCACCGCGGAGGCGACCTCCGCGATGGCGCGCACCTGCGTCGTCAGGTTGGAGGCCAGCTCGTTGACGTTCGTCGTCAGCCGTTTCCACGTGCCGTAGACGCCCTCCACCCGCGCCTGGCCGCCGAGCCGCCCCTCGCTGCCCACCTCGCGCGCCACCCGCGTCACCTCGGAGGCGAAGGAGGAGAGGGTGTCGACCATCGTGTTGAGCGTGGTCTTCAGCTCCAGGATCTCGCCGCGCGCGTCCACGTCGATCTTCTTGGACAGGTCGCCGCGCGCCACGGCCGTGGCCACCAGCGCGATGTTGCGGACCTGCGCCGTCAGGTTGGAGGCCATGAAGTTGACGTTGTCGGTGAGGTCTTTCCAGACGCCGGAGGCGCCGCGGACCTGGGCCCGGCCGCCGAGGTTGCCTTCGGTGCCGACTTCGCGGGCCACGCGTGTGACTTCGTCGGCGAACGCGCGCAACTGCTCCACCATGCCGTTGACGGTGTCCTTCAGCTCCAGGATCTCGCCGCGCGCGTCCACCGTGATCTTCTTCGACAGGTCGCCGTCCGCGACGGCGGTGGTGACCTGGGCGATGTTGCGGACCTGGCTGGTGAGGTTGGAGGCCATGAAGTTGACGTTGTCGGTGAGGTCTTTCCAGACGCCGGAGGCGCCGCGGACCTGGGCCTGACCGCCGAGGTTGCCTTCGGTGCCGACTTCGCGGGCCACGCGTGTGACTTCGTCGGCGAACGCGGAGAGCTGGTCGACCATCGTGTTGATCGTCGTCTTCAGCTCCAGGATCTCGCCCTTCGCCTCGACCGTGATCTTCTTGCCGAGGTCGCCCTCCGCGACCGCGGTGGCCACCAGGGCGATGTTGCGGACCTGGCTCGTCAGGTTGTCCGCCATGAAGTTGACGTTGTCGGTGAGGTCTTTCCAGACCCCCGACACGCCCCTGACCTGGGCCCGTCCGCCCAGCCGCCCTTCGGTGCCGACTTCGCGGGCCACGCGGGTGACCTCGTCGGCGAAGGCGGAGAGCTGGTCGACCATCGTGTTGACCGTCAGCTTGAGCTGGAGGATCTCGCCGCGCGCGTCGACGGTGATCTTCTGGCTGAGGTCGCCGTTGGCCACCGCCGTGGTGACCTGGGCG
Organism: Streptomyces sp. NPDC003077; assembly: GCF_040611095.1. Lineage (NCBI taxonomy): Bacteria > Bacillati > Actinomycetota > Actinomycetes > Kitasatosporales > Streptomycetaceae > Streptomyces > Streptomyces sp. NPDC003077. Next base: position 145,399 of record NZ_JBEXNM010000013.1, read on the forward strand.
ATGTTGCGGACCTGGCTGGTGAGGTTGGAGGCCATGAAGTTGACGTTGTCGGTGAGGTCTTTCCAGACGCCCGACACGCCCCTGACCTGGGCCCGTCCGCCCAACTGCCCTTCGGTGCCGACTTCGCGGGCCACGCGGGTGACCTCGTCGGCGAAGGCGGAGAGCTGGTCGACCATCGTGTTGACCGTCAGCTTCAGCTCCAGCAGCTCGCCCGCCGCCTCGACCGTCACCTGACGGGTCAGGTCGCCGCGCGCGACGGCCGTGGTGACCAGCGCGATGTCCCGCACCTGCGCCGTCAGCCGCGCCGCCATGGTGTTGACGGCGTCCGTGACATCCCGCCAACTCCCCGAAAGCCCCGCGACCTTGGCCCGCCCGCCCAGCCGCCCCTCCGTCCCGGACTCGCGGGCGACCCGGGTGACCTCGCCGGTGAACAGCGAGAGCTGGTCCACCATGCGGTTCACCGCCCGGCCCAGCCGCCGCCGGTCCCCGCGCAGCGGGCGGTTGCCGTCGTGCAGGTCCACCCGCTGGGTGAGGTCGCCCTCCACCACCGCGTCCAGCACCTGCGTGGCCTGGGCCGCCGGGACGACCAGGGCGTCGATGACGGCGTTGGTGGCCTGCACGCAGGTGGCCCAGGTGCCGGGCCCGGCACCGGGCGACATCCGCTCGTCCAGCCGCCCCCGCCGCACCACGTCCGTGCGCAGCCGGGACAGCTCGTCGGCCAGGTGCTGGTTGCGGGCCGCGATCTGGTTGTAGGCCGCCGCCAGGTCCGCGAGCATGCCGTCGCGCGGCAGGGGCAGCCGCGCACGGAAGTCCCCCGCCGCCAGGGACGTCAACGCCGTCAGCAAAGGCCGCAGGTCGGCGGCACGCACCCGGTCGCCGTCGGAGGAGCCGTCGGATGAGCGGCCGGAGGATTGGCCGGAAGAGTGATCAGAGGCGTGAGAAGCACGAGGAACCGCCGAATCGACCGCCATGACTGCTCACTTCAGTAACTCGTCGCTTATGGGCGCGCTCAGTCTGTCACTCTGTCGGTGGCGCGTTCGGCGCTATTGCGGAACTGCTCGGGAGTCGCTCGATGAGCTCGATGAGGACGACAATGTCAGCGCGAGGGGACGCCGCGCGGCCGAGCCCGGCGGGGCCCGGCCGGCCGGACGGCACCGGCGGACCGGAGCCGGTGCCGATGCCGGAGTACGGCGTCGCCGGGCAGGGCGTCGACGGGGCGGCCGGGGGCGCGGGTGCGCCGGACGGGGCGGCGGGTGAGGGGCCGGCCGGTGTCCGGGACGGTGACGGCGCCGGGTGGCCGGGCGGGGATGAGGCGTCCGGCGGGGGCGTGGTCGCGCGGCGGGGTGCCGGTGCGGTGGATCCGGGCGGTGACGTTGCCGGGCCGGCTGGTGACGGCAGCGGGTCGGCTGGTGATCTCCCGGAGTCGGTTGGTGATCTCCCGGAGTCGGCTGATGACGAGATCAGGCCGGACGGTGACGAGTTCAGGCCGGACGGTGGCGTCGTCGGACCGTCCGATGGCGTGACCGGAACGGCCGGCGGCGGCACCGAACCGTCCGATGGCGCGCCCGGCCCGGCGGAGGGCATCCGCGCGATCCGCACTTCGCCCGTGGCGGAGGAAGCGGGCGCCGGTGCGGTGCACGCGGGCCCGACCGCCGTACCGCAGGGACCCGATGTACCGCCTGGATCGGCCGTACCGCACGGGCCGGACGGAAACGCCCCACCCGACGCGCTACCGGCAACCCTTTCCCCGGCCCCGGCCCCGGCCCCGGCGCCGTCGGTCGCCCCGGAGCCGCGCCCTGCCACCGCCCCCGCCGACCGCAGCGTCCGCCGCGCCAGCCTGCCCGGGAACCCGCGTGCCGCTGCCGCCGCCCGCCAGTTCCTGCGGGCCACGCTCGCCGACTGGACCTCCCGGGGGCTGCCGGGCGCCGACGGCCTGACCGACCGCCTCGCCGACGAGGCGGTCCTGCTGGTGAGCGAACTGGTCACCAACGCCGTCGTGCACGCGGGCACCGCCGTGGAGCTGCTCAGCCGCCTGGAGACGGACGGCCCGTGGCCCGCCGTCGTCGTCGAGGTGTCCGACCACCACCCCGCCCGCGCCGTACGGGGCCGCCACGAGCCCACGCCGACGGGCGGCGGCCACGGCCTGCAACTGGTCGGCGCGGTCGCCGAGGCGTGGGGGATCTCCTACCGCCGCGGCATGAAGACCGTGTGGTTCCGCCTGCCGACCGGCGAACCGGACCCCGCCTACGACCCGGAGGCGGGCGTGCCGCGCACGGACCGGGCGCTGCGGCGCGGCCTGCGGGCCGCCGAACTCCTGGCCCCGGCGCCGCAGCGGGCGGAACTGCGCCGCTCCGACACCGACTGGATGCGGCACGGCGCCCTGTCCTTCCTCGCCGAGGCGTCCGACCTGCTGTCCGGGCAGCTGGACCCGGACCGGGTGGCGTCCATCACGGCCCAGCTCATGGTCCCGAGGCTGGCCGACTGGTGCGCCGTATGGCTCGACGACGGCACCGGCGGGCCCGGGCAGGCGCCCCGGCTCTCCCGGGTCTGGCATTCCAACGAGGCCCGGATCGACGCCCTGCGGATGGTCCTGGAGAAGGACCCGCCGGTCATCGCCGACCGGAACCCGGCCGGCGGCGCCCGCACGGCCGTCCCCTGGCCCTGGCCGCACGAGCCGAGCGGATACGGGCCGGGCGGCGCGGCGCTGGCCTGCCCCTTGGCGGCAGGCGGTCGCCGGCACGGGACGATACTGATCGGGCGGGCCGGCCTGATGCGCTTCCCGGACGAGGTCGTGGCCCTGATCGAGGACCTCGCCCGCCGGGCCGCGCAGGCGATCGGCACCGCCCGCGCGTACGCCCGCCAGGAACGCATCAGCAAGGTGCTCCAGAGCAGGCTGCTGCCCGCGGGACTGCCGCGGGTGCCCGGCATCGAGTCCGCGGTGGTCTACGAACCGCGCGAGGGCGCGTGGGCGGGCGGCGACTTCTGGGACCTCTTCCGGGCCGGGGACGGGCGCTGGTGCTTCGCCCTCGGCGACGTGTGCGGCAGCGGGCCGGAGGCCGCCGCGGTGACCGGCCTGGCCCGTCCGGTGCTCCGGCTGCTGGCCCGCGAGGGGTTCTCCGTCGCGGACGTCCTGGACCGGCTCAACAAGACGCTGGCCCGCGAGGCCGCGGACGCGGTGGCGGCCGTCACGGTGGCGGTGGCCGAGGCCGGGAACGGCGTGGCCCCGTCCGCCGAACGGGAGGAGGACGAGCAGACGCGTTTCCTGTCCCTCCTCTACGGCGAGCTGGTGCCGCACGCGGACGGGCACGGCGTCCGCTGCACCCTCGCCAGCGCCGGCCACCCGCTGCCCCTCGTCCTGGGCACGGACGGCACCGTGCGGCCCGTCGCGGTGCCGCAAGTGCTGCTGGGCGTCCTGGAAGAGGCGGCGTACGAGAACGAGTCCTTCGACCTGCGGCCCGGCGAGACGCTGCTGTGCGTCACGGACGGGGTGACGGAGCGCAGGTGGGGGCGGCGGCAGTTCGACGACCGGGACGGGCTCGCGGCCACCCTGGCGGCCTGCGCCGGCCTCCGCGCCCCCGGCATCGCCGAACACATCCGCGGCGCGGTGCACGCCTTCGCCCCCACTCCGCCTGACGACGATCTGGCCCTGCTGGTCCTTCAGGCGACGTTGCCGGAGTAACCATGACGGTGGCGTGGGGTGGTCCCGCGCCTTCGCCACGGTCCGGGCGGGCGTCGCGGCAGCCCGCGGCCGGCGGGCACATCGCGGGTCGCCTGTCGGGGCGCCGCCTGCTCCGCCGGGCTCGCGGCCGTCCGGCCCCCGGCCCCGGCCCGCCCCGTTCACCCGCCGGATACCGGACAATGGTTCCCATGCCTTCCGCACTGCCTGATGGTGAGCCCATGCCCGAGGACGGGGCGCTGCCCGGTTCCGCCCTGGAGGGGGCGGGGGACCGGCCGCTCGGGTTCTACCTGCACGTCCCGTACTGCGCCACGCGCTGCGGCTACTGCGACTTCAACACCTATACGGCCACCGAGCTGCGCGGCTCCGGCGGCGCGCTCGCCTCGCGGGAGAACTACGCGGACACCCTGATCGAGGAGATCCGGCTCGCCCGCAAGGTGCTGGGCGACGATCCCCGCCCGGTGGAGACCGTCTTCGTCGGCGGCGGTACGCCCACCCTGCTTCCCGCCGCCGACCTCGGCCGGATGCTCGCCGCCATCCGTGACGAGTTCGGGCTCGCGGAGGGCGCGGAGATCACCACGGAGGCCAACCCGGAATCCGTCGATCCGCGCTACCTCGCCGACCTGCGCGCCGCCGGGTACAACCGGATCTCCTTCGGGATGCAGAGCGCGCGGCAGCACGTCCTGAAGATCCTCGACCGCACGCACACCCCGGGACGGCCCGAGGCCTGCGTGGCCGAGGCGCGCGCGGCCGGGTTCGCGCACGTGAACCTGGACCTGATCTACGGGACCCCGGGCGAGAGCGACGCGGACTGGCGCGCCTCCCTGGACGCCGCGATCGGCGCCGCCCCCGACCACGTCTCGGCGTACGCCCTGATCGTCGAGGAGGGCACCCAGCTCGCCCGCCGCATCCGCCGCGGCGAGGTCCCGATGACCGACGACGACGTGCACGCCGACCGCTACCTGATCGCCGAGGAGACGCTCACCGCCGCCGGCTTCCGCTGGTACGAGGTGTCCAACTGGGCCACCACGGACGCCGGCCGCTGCCGCCACAACGAGCTGTACTGGACCGGCGCCGACTGGTGGGGCGCCGGCCCCGGCGCGCACAGCCACGTCGGCGGCGTCCGCTGGTGGAACGTCAAGCACCCCGGCGCCTACGCCCAGGCCCTGTCCGAGGGCCGTTCCCCCGGCGCCGGCCGCGAACTCCTCTCCGACGAGGACCGCCGCGTCGAACGCGTCCTCCTGGAACTCCGCCTCGCCGCCGGTTGCCCCCTGGACATCCTCGCCCCGGCGGGCCGCCGCGCCGCGGACCGCGCCCTCGCGGACGGCCTTCTGGAGCAGGCCCCGTTCGAGGCCGGCCGCGCCGTCCTGACCCTGCGCGGACGCCTGCTCGCGGACGCGGTGGTACGGGACTTGGTGGACTGATCGGGGGCGATCACCCGCAGGAGTGAAGTCGGCCGGTTACCCTGGGTTTCCCCCTATCGCCGTCCATAGTCTGCCGTCAATTGCAAGCGGCGGGATATGGAGGCCACGGAGATGACCGCTGTGGACGACCGGCCGATCACTGAGTCGATCACTGAGTACTTCGAGGACCTTCAGGTTCCCGAGGGGTACAAGTGTGAACTTCTGCGGGGGGACATCGTGATGATGGCGGGGCCCAGCTGGGTCCACAACATGATCGTGCTGACCATTCAGCGGCAGATCTTTCCCGAGGAACGCTGGAATCCGGTGACGACCCAGGACATCGCCATTCCGGGGGAAGCGAGCCGCCCGCAGCCGGATCTCGTGGTGGTGGAAAGCGGGGCATACGAAGGCGCGGGGCATTTCGTGCCCGCCCCGGCTGTGACTCTGGTCCTCGAAGTCGTGTCCAAGAACAGCGCCGACCGCGATTACCGGATCAAGCGCTCGATCTACGCCGCCGGGGGCATTCCCACCTATCTGATCGTCGACCCCTTCACGGCGTGCTCCACGCTCCTGACCGAGCCCGCGGGTGCCGGGGAGGAAGCCGACTACGTGTCGCGACGCGTGTTCAAGTTCGGGGACTCGGTCCCGCTCGACGACCTCGGCGTTCTTCTGCGGACCGACGACTTCCAGACCCTCCCCTCCCACTGACCGCCCGCTAATCCGCCCCCGCCCCCGTCACGAAGTCGATCAGCTCCTCCACCCGTCCCAGCAGCGCCGGTTCCAGGTCCCGGTAGGAGTGGACGCGGGAGAGGATGTGCTGCCAGGCGGCGCCGGTGTTCTCGGGCCAGCCCAGGGCGCGGCAGACGCCCGTCTTCCAGTCCTGGCCGCGCGGGACCGACGGCCAGGCGGGGATGCCGACGGAGGACGGCTTCACGGCCTCCCAGATGTCGATGTACGGGTGGCCGACGACGAGGACGTCCTCGCCCGTGACCTCGGCCGCGATCCGGGACTCCTTGGAGCCGGGGACGAGGTGGTCGACCAGGACGCCGAGCCGGGCGCCGGGGCCGGGGGAGAAGGCGCGGACGAGGGCGGGCAGGTCGTCGACGCCCTCCAGGTACTCCACGACGACGCCTTCTATGCGCAGATCGTCGCCCCACACCCGCTCCACCAGCTCGGCGTCGTGTCGGCCCTCCACGTAGATGCGCCCGGCGCGCGCGACCCGGGCGCGCGCCCCGGGGACCGCCAGGGAGCCGGAGGCCGTACGGGCCGGACCGCTCGGGACGGGGCGCTCCTGGGGGCGGACGAGGGTGACCACCTGGCCCTCCAGGAGGAAGCCGCGCGGCTCCATGGGGAAGACGCGCCGCTTGCCGAAGCGGTCCTCCAGGGTGACCGTCGGCCCCTGGGCCGTCTTCTCGCAGCGGATCACCGCGCCGCAGAAGCCGGTGCCGACCTCCTCGACCACGAGATCGGGATCGGCCGGGACCTCGGGGGCGGGCCGCTGCCGCTTCCAGGGCGGAGTCAGATCGGGACCGTACTGTCTGCTGCGCATCCGACCGACGATAGGGAGGGAACCCCTGGTCAGGAACGCGACACGCCGAAGCGGCGGGCCAGCTCGGCGCGCTGTTCCCGGACGAACCGTGCGTCCACCACGGCGCCGTGCCCCGGGACGTACACCGCGTCCTCCCCTCCGAGGGCCAGCAGACGGTCCAGCGCGGCGGGCCACTGGGCGGGGACCGCGTCCGGCCCGGCCTGCGGTTCGCCGGACTCCTCGACCAGATCGCCGCAGAAGACGATCGGCGGCTCGCCCGCTTCCCCCGGGACCAGCACCGCCAGGTCGTGGGCCGTGTGGGCGGGGCCGACGGCGGCCAGCACGACCCGCCGGTCCCCGAGGTCGAGCGTCGTCTCGCCGCGGACCGGGTGGCGGGGGCGGACGAGCAGGTCGGCGGCCTCGGCCGCCGCGTCCGGATCGGCTCCGTGGCGTACCGCGTCCTCGCGCATCTCGTCCTTCTGCCGAGCGAGCAGGACGTCCATACCGGCCACGCCGTAGACCCGGACGCCCGCGAACGCCGCGGTGCCCAGTACGTGGTCGAAATGGGGGTGGGTGAGCGCGACGTGCGTCACGTCGCGCCCGAGCACGCCGCGGATGCTCCGGCGCAGGGCGGCGCCCTCCCTCAAGTCGGCACCGGTGTCCACGATCAGCACCCCCGACGACCCCGCCACGACACCGACGGTGGCGTCCCAGCCGGGCAGGCGCCGCCGTGCGACCCCTGCCCCGAGCCGTTCCCATCCCGCCTCTTCCCAAGTCCCGCGCATACCGAGACGCTAGCCGTATCGCGGTAGCGTTGCCCGCCGGTCCGGCGGTGCCGCCGCTCGGCCGGGAGGACGTTCGTGATGACGGCCCTTGCCCTGCCCGTGTGACCCGGCCGTACACTGGCACAGGGTCTGGCACTCGGCCGCTGTGAGTGCCAGGCGAGAAAGACCAGAATGACGGCCGGACTGGAGGTGCGCGCGATGCTCAGTGAACGCAGGCTCGAAGTGTTGCGCGCCATCGTCCAGGACTACGTCGGGACCGAGGAGCCGGTCGGGTCCAAGGCGCTCACCGAGCGGCACAAGCTCGGTGTCTCCCCGGCCACGGTCCGCAACGACATGGCGGTGCTCGAAGAGGAGGGCTTCATCGCCCAGCCCCACACGAGCGCGGGGCGCATCCCCACCGACAAGGGCTACCGCCTCTTCGTCGACAAACTGGCGGGCGTCAAGCCCCTGTCCTCGCCGGAGCGGCGGGCCATCCAGAACTTCCTGGACGGCGCCGTCGACCTGGACGACGTGGTGGGGCGCACGGTCCGGCTGCTGGCGCAGCTGACCCGGCAGGTCGCGGTGGTGCAGTATCCGTCGCTGACCCGCTCCACGGTGCGGCACGTGGAGCTGCTGGCGCTGGCTCCGGCCCGGCTGATGCTCGTACTGATCACGGACACCGGGCGGGTCGAGCAGCGGCTGCTGGACTGCCCGGCGCCGTTCGGCGAAACGTCTCTGGCGGACCTGCGCGCGCGGCTGAACAGCCGTGTCGTGGGCCGCCGGTTCACGGACGTCCCGCAGCTCGTGCAGGACCTGCCCGAGTCCTTCGAGCAGGAGGACCGGGGCACGGTCGCCACCGTCCTGTCGGTGCTGCTGGAGACGCTCGCGGAGGAGACCGAGGAGCGGTTGATGATCGGCGGTACCGCCAATCTGACCCGCTTCGGGCATGATTTCCCCCGGACCATCCGGCCGGTGCTGGAAGCCCTGGAAGAGCAGGTCGTCCTGCTCAAACTGCTGGGAGAGGCCAAAGACTCCGGCATGACCGTACGAATCGGGCACGAGAACGCCCACGAGGGTCTGACGTCCACATCGGTCGTCGCGGTCGGCTACGGTTCGGGCGACGAGGCCGTCGCCAAACTCGGCGTGGTCGGACCGACCCGCATGGACTACCCCGGAACGATGGGAGCGGTACGCGCAGTGGCACGTTACGTCGGACAGATCCTGGCGGAGTCGTAAGTGGCCACGGACTATTACGCGGTCCTGGGCGTACGGCGCGATGCTTCGCAGGACGAGATCAAGAAAGCCTTCCGGCGGCTGGCGCGCGAGCTGCACCCGGATGTGAACCCCGACCCGAAGACCCAAGAGCGGTTCAAGGAGATCAACGCCGCTTACGAGGTGCTGTCGGACCCGCAGAAGAAGCAGGTCTACGACCTCGGTGGCGACCCGCTGTCCCAGTCGGGCGGAGCGGGCGCGGGCGGCTTCGGCGCCGGCTTCGGCAACTTCTCCGACATCATGGACGCCTTCTTCGGCCAGGCCTCGCAGCGCGGACCGCGCTCGCGCACCCGGCGCGGGCAGGACGCCATGATCCGGCTCGACGTCGAGCTGGACGAGGCCGCCTTCGGCACGACCAAGGAGATCCAGGTCGACACCGCCGTCGTCTGCACCACGTGCAGCGGCGAGGGCGCGGCCCCCGGCACCTCGGCCCAGACCTGTGACATGTGTCGCGGTCGGGGTGAGGTCTCGCAGGTCACCCGGTCCTTCCTGGGCCAGGTCATGACCTCCCGTCCCTGCCCGCAGTGCCAGGGCTTCGGCACGATCGTGCCGACCCCGTGCCCGGAGTGCGCCGGCGACGGACGGGTCCGGGCCCACCGGACGCTGACCGTCAAGATCCCGGCCGGTGTCGACAACGGCACCCGCATCCAGCTCGCCGGCGAGGGCGAGGTCGGCCCCGGTGGCGGCCCGGCCGGCGACCTGTACGTGGAGATCCACGAACTGCCGCACCCGGTCTTCCAGCGGCGCGGCGACGACCTGCACTGCACGGTCACCATCCCCATGACCGCCGCGGCCCTGGGCACGAAGTGCCCGCTGGAGACGCTGGACGGCACCGAAGAGGTCGATGTCCGGCCCGGCACCCAGTCCGGCCAGTCGATCCCGCTGCACCAGCGCGGCGTCACGCACCTGCGGGGCGGCGGGCGCGGCGACCTCATCGTGCACGTCGAGGTCCAGACGCCCACCAAGCTCGACACCGAGCAGGAGGAACTGCTGCGGCGGCTGGCCAAGCTGCGCGGCGAGGAGCGGCCCATGGGGCAGTTCCAGCCGGGGCAGCAGGGGCTGTTCTCGCGGCTCAAGGACGCGTTCAACGGGCGGTAGGCGCTACCGTCCTTCGGCGTGGCGGCCGGGGCCCGTGGAGACGGGGTCCGGCCGCTTTTCCGTGGGGTGTGCGCGGGGTCGTGGGCGGCGGTGGCGTTGGGCTCGCTTTGCGTGTTCGTGGAGCCGTGGGTCTGCGTGTTCGTGGGGCCGCGTGGCCGCGTGGCCGTGGGTCCGCGTTCTTGGGTCCGTGGGTCTGCGTGGCCGTGGGGCCGGGACGGGTGGGTCGCCGGGTGCCGGTCTGCGGCACGCCGGGGAGAGCTCGGGGTCGTTTCGGTGCGTGGTCTGGGGCGTGACACGATGAAGTCATGTCCACCGCGCTGACCGATCTCTGTCGTCACCCGATCGTGCAGGCTCCCATGGCGGGCGGTGCGGCTCGTCCCGAGCTGGTCGCGGCCGTCGGAGAGGCCGGTGGGCTTGGCTTCCTCGCCGCCGGTTACAAGACCGCCGACGGCATGCATGAGGAGATCAAGCGGCTTCGCGGGATGACGACCGACCGGCCCTTCGGTGTGAACCTCTTCATGCCCCAGCCGCCGCTCGTCGACCGCGCCGCCGTCGAGGCCTACCGCGAGCGGTTGGCGGGCGAGTCGGCCTCGTACGGGAGCCCGCTGGGTGAGGTCTCCTACGGGAGCCCGCTGGATGGGGTCTCCTACGGGAGCCCGTCGGCTGCGGTGGACCCGTACGGCGGTGCCGACGACGGTTACGAGGCCAAACTCGCCGTGCTGCGCGAGGATCCGGTGCCGGTCGTCTCCTTTCACTTCGGCTGCCCGTCTCGTGCCGTGTTCGACGCGCTCGCCGAGGTCGGGACGTACACGGTCGTGACGGCCACCACCGTGGCGGAGGCGCAGGCCGCCGAGGCGGCCGGTGCGGACGCCGTCTGCGTCCAGGGTGTGGAGGCCGGTGGCCACCAGGGCACCCACCGGGACGATCCGCAAGCGGACGGCACGGGCGCCGGGTTGGGACTGCTCGCGTTGCTCGGGCAGGTGCGCGAGGCCGTCCGGGTCCCTCTCATCGCGGCCGGGGGACTGATGCGGGGCTCGCAGATCGCCGCCGTGCTGGCGGCGGGCGCGTCGATGGCGCAGCTCGGTACGGCGTTCCTGGCCACCCCGGAATCCGGCGCCCACCCCCTGCACAAGCAGGCGCTCACCAGCCCCCTGTTCACCCACACCGAACTGACCCGCGCCTTCTCCGGCCGCCCGGCCCGCGGCCTGGTCAACCGCTTCATCAAGGAACACGGCCACCACGCCCCGGCCGCCTACCCCGCCGTCCATCACCTCACCTCCGGCCTGCGCAAGGCCGCCGCGGCGGCGGGCGACGCCCAGGGCATGGCGCTGTGGGCCGGACAAGGACACCGGATGGCGCGTGAACTGCCCGCGGCCCGACTGGTGGACGTGCTGATGGCCGAATTGCAGAGCGCGCGGACGGCGTTGTCCGGCGGTACCGAAGGGAGCGCGTCATGACCGCGCCGGTTTTCGTGACGGACTCGCTGACGGGCGTACGGCCCGGGGACACCGTGACGCTGGACGGGCCGGAGGGCCGGCACGCCGTGTCCGTACGGAGGCTGCGGCCGGGCGAGGAGATCGTGCTGACGGACGGCGCGGGCACCGGCGCCTTCGGCACCATCGCGGCCGTGGAGGGCAAGGACCGGCTGGACGTCGCGGTGACGGACGTACGGACCGAGGAACCGGCCCGGCCGCGGATCACCGTCGTCCAGGCGCTGCCCAAGGGCGACCGCGGCGAGCTGGCCGTGGAGACCATGACGGAGACCGGCGTGGACGCCATCGTGCCGTGGCAGGCCGCACGCTGCGTCACGCAGTGGAAGGGCGAGCGGGCCGCCAAGTCGCTCACGAAGTGGCGCAACACCGCGCGTGAGGCGGGCAAGCAGTCCCGCCGCCTGACCTTCCCCGAGGTCGCCGAGGCGGTGACCGGCAAGCAGGTGGCCCGTCTGCTGGAGGGAGCGGCGTTCGCCGCCGTCCTGCACGAGGAGGGCAGCGCGCCGCTGGCGAGCGCGCCGCTGCCGGAGGAGGGGGACATCGTGCTGGTGGTCGGGCCTGAAGGGGGCGTTTCGCCCGAGGAGTTGGATCTGTTCGCCGGGGCGGGGGCCAAGCCGTATCGGCTGGGGTCCAGTGTGTTGCGTACCTCGACTGCTGGTACGGCTGCGGTGGCGTTGCTGTTGGGGCGGACGGGGCGGTGGGGGTGATCTCTGCCCCGCTTGTGTGAGCCGTGGGGTGCGGCTGTGCTGGGTTTGCCGCCTTCGGCGGGGTGGGGGTGTTTCGCCTTCGGCGGGAGGGGGTTTGTGGGGCCGGACGCTTCGTTGTTTCCGGGGTCGGGGCCGCCCCGGGGTACCTCCTCGCGGCAGTTGCGCCTCCCCGACGCGATGTAGGTCACCGGCCGCCGCGCCCCAGTCCGCTGCGGGGGCACCCCGGGACGTCCCCTTCCGTCGGTTGCGCGTCCGCCGTCCGCCCCTTGTGGGGGGTGGGAAAGACCTACGGGTCGGCCCATGGCGGGTACGAACGTCATGTGGGCCGCCCGGAAAACTTTGAACGGGTTGTTGTGGTTCGGTGGCGGGGTCGGTCCCGGGTCCCGTGGGGTGGCCCCGCCACGGGATTGGGCCCGGTCCGTTGCCGGGACGCCCCGGTAGGGGCCCTGTGCGCCCCGTATGCGCTCTGTGCAGTTGTCAAGGTGCTGGTGGAGCTGTCGGGGGAGGCGTGAGGGGCGCGCCTCCCAGTGGGCGGGGGAGTTACGCCTCCCAGTGGGCCACCGCGCCGACCGTCGATATCAGTTCGGCCAGGGAACCGGTGAAGGTTGGCAGGAGCTGGAGGGCGATCGCCCAGGCTTCGACGTTGTTTCCCAGGTGCTCCCGGATCAGTGCGTCGGTCTCCGCGCGTGCCGGGGCCCAGTCCGCGGGGCTTACCCAGTCGCCCTCCTGGGTCCGGAGCAGGACGGAGAGCGCCCATTCGGCGGGGCGGGCGTGGTGCAGGAGGTCGGTGGGGCTCAGTGTGCCGTGGCGCAGGGCGGAGCGCAGCCAGTCGGGGTACTTGTCGCGTCCGCTCCGGTCGTTGGGGTCGAGGCGCTGGAGCAGACGGAGCAGCAGGTCGCGCGGGCAGTCCGGGAGGGAGGCGAGTTCCGGGACGAGTCTGTCGGGGAGGGTTCCCTCGGCGTGTGCCGTCAGCAGGGCGGGCCAGGGGAGCGGCACCCCGTCACCGGTCAGCTTGTGCAGTTTCTCGTCGGCGTTCCAGTTTTCCTTGCACAGGTACGCGAGCAGTTTGGCGGGGTCTTCCGCGGCGGCCAGGTGCTCCTTGAGGTGTGCCAGGCCGTCCGGGGCGTCGAGGGCCTTTTTGGTCAGGCGCTGCAAGGTGACCGGAAGCCGGTGCCGGCTGTGGTCGAGGAGCGTCCGGACGGCCTCCGGGCCGCCGCGTTCCCACACGGTGACCAGCAGGCGCAGCCGTCCTGCCGGGGTGTGGAACCTGAGCCGGTTGACGAGGACGCGGGCCACCCCCAGGTCCCCGGAAGCCAGTCCGGCGGTGAGCCAGCGGCGGTAGTGGCCGAGGTTGGCCTCTTCCAGGACGCGCAGCAGCTCACCGGGGACCGTGCGGGTGCCCCCGCCCCGCAGCCGGCCGTCGAGCATCCGGACGCGCTCGTGCTGGGAGATGCCGCAGTAGAAGAAGAGGTTGGCGTCCACGGCGGGCTCGTCGAGGTCCAGCAGTGCCTCGATCTCGTGGGCGGGGAGCGCGCCGGTGGTGGCGTGGACGGCGTGGGCCGTCACGCCGTGGGCGGCCACCACCGCGGCCCGTACGGCGTCCGAAGGGGAGCCGTACACCAGGAGGTGCTGGACGGCGCGTTCGTCGAAGTGCGGGACCACGGAGATCTGGGCTTCCTCCGTCGCGCACTGGAAGAGTGAGAGGAAGGTGGCGCGGGAGGCTTCGGGCGCGGTAGCCGGGAAGGAGGCAGGTAGTGGGCGGGGCCACGTCGTGTTGCGCTTGCCACGGCCGGCCGGGGCGGCGACCTCGGCGATCAGTGCGGTGGCCGACCCTTCGGCGCGGGCCAGCCGGGAGTAGAACGTCAGCCAGTTGACCGGGTCCGTGCCCAGGGGCGCGAGGAGGTCGCCGACGGCCTTGCGGGTGGGCTCGTGGTCGTACGGGAGCGCCGCCAGGACCCGGCCGGCGGGGGCGGCCTCGGACAGCAGCCGGTCCACCGGCACCGCGCCCGTGCGCACCGCGCGAGCGACGGCGTCGGCGAAGTCGAACCGCTCCTCTTTGGCCTCGGGCCCGACGAAGAATGCGAAGGGCAGCCGGGCCGCGCGGGCGGCGGTGGCGCGAGGGGAGGCCAGGAAGCTCTCCCGGACCAGATCCTCCGGGCATTCCGGCCAAGAGGTCAGGGTGGCGAGTGCCGGGCCGGAGAACGGCCTGCGGGCGTGCTCGCGCCGTACGAGCCCCCAGTCGAGAGCGACCTCGGTGAGCGAGGCGTCGGTGTGGCCCCCGCGCCGCACCGACAGGATCGCGCGCACCTGGGCGGGATCGGACCACTCGCCGTCCGGACGGTGCTCCCGGAGGACGGCGACCGGGTCGGGAGCGGCGGCGGCCCGCCGCAACAGCGCCACCAGGCCGGGGTGGGCCGGGCCGGGTGAAGTGTCCTGTTCGTCTCCCCGGGGCGCGCTCCGTCGATGCGCCGCATCCGGCGCCGCATCGGCCGCCGGGCGCTCGGACTTCTCGAAGGCGTCGGCCAGTTCGGTGAGCGCGGGGACGCCCACGCGGTCGAAGAGGGCGATACATACATCGAGCAGGGCCAGCAGTGGCAGGTCCGGCGCCAGCGTGACCAGGGCCCGGGCCGCGACCTCGGGGAACGGGGCCCACAGCGCCACTTCCATGACCCGGGACGGCGGGCGCTTCAGCAGGAGGTCCACCAGACCGTTCTGGGCGTACCAGTCCTGATCGTCCGGATCGGCGGCGGCCAGGATGGCCGTCAGGATGCTCTGGGTGTTCTGCTCCCAGGCCCCCTCGCCGTAATAACCGGCGTTCTCGTAGAGCCGCTTGCCGGTCTCCGGGTCGCCCAGCGCGGCGGCCCGCCGGCGCAGGGCGGTGCCGTACGCGCCTTTCCTGGGATCCCGCTCGCACAAGGCCTCCCGCAGCGCCGCCCCGTCCGGACCGAGCAACTGCTGCAGCGCCCGCTCCGGGACGCCGTACCGACCGGGCAAATGGGACAGCACCTGTGACCGCAGACGCAGGGCCAGCGCGGTGCCGGTCTCCGGGTCGGCGTACCGGAACGCCGTGCGCAGAGCGTCTGCTGATGGGATGTCATTCACGGGTCGAACGTCCTCTGCTCGCAGGTGTCATGTCGCTACGCATCGTGACATGAGGCACTGACAAACGCGCTGAGCAGGGAAAACGTGAAGGTGGATGCGGATGCGGAAGTGGAAGCGGATGCGGACGCAGATCCGGCCGGGTCCTCCGGCGAGTCGCTGTTTGCGTA
>NZ_JBEXNM010000014.1:0-65155 GCF_040611095.1 Streptomyces sp. NPDC003077
CCGGGTCGCGTGGGGCGGGGGGGGTTTGCCCCCCCCGGCGAACCCCCCCCGGCGCCCGGGATGGGGGTGGGGGTTGCGGATCGGTCCGGCACCCCCACCGCCTTCTGTCGTTCGATCGACGTCTTTTTGTCGCTCCCGGTCGACGTCTTTCGTCGTTCCTGGTCGGCTCTTTCGTCGCTCCCGATCCATGTCTTTCGTTGTCGCCGATCGTCCGCCCGCGAGCGTCAGCCGCCGACCGGCGTCCGCTCCCGGGGCAGCGCGAACTCGCACCACACCGCCTTGCCCCCGCCCGGCGTACGACGGGAGCCCCAGGCCGAGGCGATGGTCGCGATGATGGAGATGCCGCGCCCGGCCTCGTCCCCCGGCTCGGCGCGGCGGCGGCGCGGCAGGTGGTCGTCCCCGTCCGTCACCTCGATGATCAGCCGGCGGTCCGTACGGCGCAGGCGCAGCCGCATGGGCGGGGTGCCGTGCTGGAGGGAATTGGCGACCAGTTCGCTGGCGGCCAGCACCCCGAGGTCGTGCAGGTCCGGGGAGAAGCGCCAGGAGGCCAGCACGCCGGAGGCGAAGGCGCGGGCCCGGGGCGCGGCCTCCGTACCGCCGTGGAGTTCGAGTGCGGCGTTGTGGAACAGCTCGGCCTCGTGGCCCGTGCGCGCCGGGTGCTGGAGGACGAGGACCGCCACGTCGTCGTCGTGGTCCGTGGTGATGCCCATGGCGCGCAGCAGGCGGTCGCAGACGATGTCGGGCGCGCCGACGGCCCCGGCGAACGCGCGCTCCAGCTCCTCCACGCCGTGGTCGATGTCCTTGTCGCGGCGCTCCACGAGACCGTCCGTATAGAGGACGGCGGACGAGCCGGGGCCCAGGGGCAGCGATCCGGAGGTGTGCAGCCAGCCGCCGGTGCCCAGGGGCGGGCCGGTCGGCTCGGCGGCGCGGTGGACCGTGCCTTCCGCGTCGCGGACGAGGATGGGCAGGTGGCCCGCCGAGGCGTACAGGAGCCGGCCTTCGTTCGGGTCGTGCACGGCGTAGACGCAGGTGGCGATCTGGGTCGGGTCGATCTCGGAGGCCAGGCCGTCCAGGAGCTGGAGCACCTCATGGGGCGGCAGGTCCAGACGGGCGTAGGCGCGCACCGCCGTGCGGAGCTGCCCCATGACGGCCGCGGCCCGCACCCCGCGCCCCATGACGTCGCCGATGACCAGGGCCGTCCGGCCGGCGCCCAGCGTGATCACGTCGTACCAGTCGCCGCCGACCGCGGCCTCCGTGCCACCCGGTCGGTAGGTGGCGGCGACCCGCAGGTCGTCCGGCTGCTCCAGCTCCTGCGGGAGGAGGGAACGCTGCAGCGTCACGGCCGCCGCCCGCTGCCGCGCCTCGGCGGCCCGCAGCCGCTCGGCCGACACGACCTGGTCGGTGACGTCCGCCCCGAAGACCAGGACGCCGCGGTGGGCGGTCACGCACGCCACCTCGGGGTCGGGGGCCGCGCCGCTGGCGGCGACCTCGATCGGGGTGCAGGTGAAGGTGAAGTAGCCGTCGCGGGACCGGTCGGCGCCCGCGCTGCGGGGGACCCGGCGCGATTTGACCGTGCGGGGCCGGCCGCTGCGCAGGACCTGGTCCATGAGCGGCAGCAGGCCGAGCTCGCCGAGCTCCGGGAGCACCTCGCGCGCCGTGCCGCCGGCCGGTCGGGGCCCGAAGACCGCGGCGTAGGCGCTGTTGACGTATGCGAGGCGGTGCTCGGGGCCGTAGACGACCGCGACCAGCGCCGGGATCTGGCCGAGGATGTCGTGGACGGACAGCGCGTCGACCGGCGGGGTGCGGACAGCGGCGGCGAGGGCGCGGCCGTCGACGCCGGAGACGGTGGCGCGGACGGTCCGGTCGGCACGCCGGCCGGACCGGCGAGCGGGCTCCCCCGGGATGGCGCGGTCGATCCGCCCGCCCCACTCGGCGCCTTCCGCTCGCTCGGTGCGGGCGGCGGGGACGACGCCGGGGGCCGTGGCGGGCGGTGCGGGCTCGGCGGCGCCCGGGCCGGGGCCCACCGGACCGGGGCGCTCGGGGCGGATGGGGGCGCTGTGGGGCTGGGACGGGTCGGGGGCGGTGGGGTCCGGGGGCGTCGTGGCGTGGGGTGTCGCCGGTGTGGTGGACGGAGCCGGGGACGGGCCCGCGGGGGTCGTCGGGACCTGCGGTTCGGCGGGACCGGTTGGGCCTGTGGCGGTGGGGGTGGTCGGGGTTGTCGGAGTGGTGGGAGTGGTCGGCGTTGGCGAGGGCGCCGGGGTCGGCGCGGAACGGTCGGACCGCGCGGCGGCACGCCGCTGTGTGCCGGGGAGCCGGGCGCTCCAGCGCGTGAAGTTCACGGAGGTGTACCTCTTAGTTGGCGTCGTCGCGCGGGATCGGGCGGTCAGCCTGGGCGTGCTTCCCCTGGCATCGGCGGGGAGTCGCCCACCCGGCCGCAGGCTGGTGGAGTGTCGGCCGGGGGCACTCTCTGCGTCCTCTGGCGGAATGCAGCAAACGTCCAGAATCCTCGTGATTGTCACTCTTCGCTGATACGAGCCCACCCATGGTCACGCGTCCAGTGTGACCGACCGGACTGACATCCGTCAGACGTCCGGGGCGCGGGGCGGAGTTCCTGGATCCGGTACGCGCCGACTCACCTCCGCGCCGACCGGACATCAACTCGCCCTGCGTCTCGGCGCGTCGGGAACGACGGCGCACCTGGTGGGCCCTCGGTCTCCAGGGCCGAGCCGCACCCGTGTCCCGCCGACGGCCGTCAACCGATCGCGTCAACCGCGGCCCCGTCAACCCGCACGGTCAACCACGGCTCGCGGGCCCGCCGCGCCCTCGGCCGCATGTGCCACCGGCTCCCGCCGCTCGCCCATGACGTCGCTCCGCGTCGCCGCCCCGGATGCCGTCGCTCAGCCCGCTTCGCGGTCGCGACCACCTCCCGCGACGAGCCCGGGCGCGGCACCGGGGCGTGCCGGCGAACCGAGGGGGACCACCTCCCGTTTGAACAGCCCGGTGAGCGTCCACTCGGCGAGCACCCGCGCCTTGCGGTGCGGCGTGGGAACGCGACTCAGGTGGTACACCCGGTGCGCCAGCCAGGCCGGGTACCCCCGCAGCCGGCGCCCGTAGGCCTGGCCGACCCCTTTGTGCAGGCCGAGGGTGACGACCGTGCCGGTGTGTTTGGAGCGGTACTCGTGCGTCGGTGTGCCCCTCAGGGAGGCGACGAGGTTGTCGGCGAGCGCCTTGGCCTGCCGGGCGGCGTCCTGGCCGGTGGCCGCGCACAGCGGCTGGGGTATCGGGGCACCGGCCGGGTGGCGGCCCGGCTCGTGGGCGCGGCCGTGTTCCGGTGCGTCGACCGCCCGTCGGCCACCTTCGCCCGTCAGGTGGTGCGGGACGGGGGCCGCGTCCGGGAGGTCTCGCCGAACCTCCTCCGTCTCCGGGGCCGCACGTACCCACTGGTCCGCCGTGAGGTCGGGCACCGCGGCGGTCTCGCCGGCCGACCAGGCATGGGGGACGCCGTGGACGCGCAGGTCGGCGGTACATCGCAGACGTCCCCGCGCGTTCACGGGAAAGCCGCTCGCGGCGAGGATCGGGTGCGGTGCGAAGCCCGTGGTCCACACCGCCGTACGGGTCGGGATCCGCGTGCCGTCGTCGAGAACGGCGAGGCGGTGCTCGTACGACGTCACACGGGTGTTGAACCGGACCTCGATGTCGCGTTCGCGCAGTTCCCGCAGCGCGTGGCGGCCCAATTCCTCGTCGGCTTCGGGGAGGAGCCGGTCGGTGGCCTCGGCCAGGACCCACCGCGTGTCGTCCGGGGTGAGGGTGGGGAACGAGCGGAGCGCGTGCCGCGTCATGTCCTCCAGCTCCGCCAGAACCTGCACCCCCGCGTGGCCGCCACCGGCGAAGACGAAGGTCAGGGCGGCCTCGCGGAGCGCCGGGTCGCGGGTCGAGCAGGCGAGGTCGAGCTGCTCCAACACGTGGTCGCGCAGTGCGGCGGCCTCCTGGGCCGTGCGGAGCCCGATGCCCGCACCGCGTGTCCCGGACGCCGGCCGGGGGCGCGGCACGGGGCTGGGGACCAGGACCAGTTCGTCGTATGCCAGCTCGGTGCCGCCCGTACCCGCCTCGGCGGCGGCCTCGGTGAGGACGGTGGCCCTGCGCTGGTCGTGGTCGAGAGCCGTGATGTCACCGGTGATGACTTCGCAGGCGGGCAGTGCCTGCCGCAGCGGCACGACGACCTGCACCGGGGAGAGCGAACCCGCCGCGGCTTCGGGCAGGAACGGCCGGTAGGTCATGAGCGGGTCGGGGTCGACCACCGTGATCCGGACAGTTCGTCGCCGTATCTCACGTTTCAGTTTTCTCTGCAGTCGCAGTGCGGTGTAGACGCCCGTACAGCCACCACCGACGATCAGAATGCGGGCTGGTTCCTTCATCAGGTCCTCCTCGCGGCATCGGCCGACTCGGCCCGGGACACGAGAAACGCACGGTCGGCGTGCCGCGACGGTACGGGGCACCGCGCTCCGGGGAACGACAGCATTGCTCCATCACGCCCCGGCCGCGCGGCTTTGTCCACAGGGCCCATGACTTGTATGACCGGTGTCGCCGGGCCGGGCGGAGATCGCCATTCCGCGGTGTCGGCACGAGTCCCGCAGGTCAGACGCGGGCACGAAGGAAGAAAGGGCGAACGGGATCGAACCCTGTCGTAACCGTGGCCCGTTCGGGCATTGGACTGCGCGGAACTGCCCTCTTCATTCTCGACCAGCCCTCAACTATGTTCGTACCTCGTCGGGGTGTTGCCTTTCGTCGGCCGAACCCCGGCAGTCAGGGCGGGGAGTCTCCGGGGGGAGACATCATTACCGGGGGATCATTCATGCACACTCAGGGCTCTCAATGGTCGACGGCCGTGACAACGACACACGGCTCGGACAACGCCGGCGGCAATGGGAGCGGCGGGGGGCACGGCACGGCCGCCGGCACCACCCACTCCGCGAACACCGTCGGCGCGGGCAATCGGAACGCACCCCTGCGGGTGGACGCCCAGCGCAACCTGGAGCACGTGCTGCGCGCCGCACGGGAAGTGTTCGGTGAACTGGGCTACGGCGCGCCCATGGAAGACGTCGCACGGCGCGCCCGGGTCGGCGTGGGGACGGTCTACCGGCGGTTCCCGAGCAAGGACGTCCTGGTCCGGCGGATAGCGGAGGAGGAGACCTCCCGCCTGACGGACCAGGCGCGCACGGCCCTGGGCCAGGAGGACGACCCGTGGTCGGCGCTGTCCCGCTTCCTGCGCACCTCGGTCGCCTCGGGCGCCGGGCGGCTGCTGCCGCCGAGCATCCTGCGGGTGAGCGCGGGCACGGACGGCCCGCCCGAGGGCCGGGTGCCGCAGCAGCGCACCGGCACGGACGACCTTCCGGGCGCGTTCCGGGTGGTGGCGCAGCGCGGCGCGCCCGGCATGGAGTCGGCGGACGGCTCGGAGGCGCAGCAGTCGGCGCTCACGGCCGACCGGGCGGCGGCTTCCGGCGTCTCCGATCAGGGCCGCGCCGCACGGGCCACCGTGCACGCGGACGGTGGCGCGCAGGCGCTGCTGGACGTCGTCGGGCAGCTCGTGGAGCGCGCGCGGACGGCCGGAGAGCTGCGGGCGGACGTCACGGTGTCCGATGTCCTCCTGGTGATCGCCACCGGCGCACCGGCGCTTCCGGACCCGGCGCAGCAGCAGGCCGCTTCCGCGAGGTTGCTGGAAATCCTTCTGGAGGGGTTGCGGTCGCGGCCGGCCCTTTAGGAGGTACCGAAGAGGACGCACCGGCACAGGGCGGAGGGGCACGGTGACCTCCGCCCTGTGAACTCGTCCGTCGCCGTGGGCTGTTGCCCCCGTGGAGCGGTCGGGCTCGGCTCGGTCACGGGCAAACGGTGCACCGTTCCCGCCGCCGGCCGCCCGCGCAGATCCGCTCACCAATCCACCGGAGCCGGGCGGCCCGTGCGGTCCGCACGTCCTCAGGTCGGCGGCAGGGCGCGTACTCCACCGCCGACCTGATCGTCCTACATCACCCAGTCCGGGGAAGCGCGGCCCGAACGGGTGAATTTGCGCGTTCCTGTGAGCGAAGCCTCCCCGGACGGGTGGTTGGCCGCCTTGCCAGGGAGGCGCCACTCCCCGCTGTGCCACGCTGGCGCCGTATTCCGGTGACAGTGTGTGCGGGGGCCTTGGCGATGCGTAGCGACGGACAGGACGAGCGGCACGACGACCGGACCGGTTCCGGCGGCCCGGAAGGGTCACCCGCCGAGACACCGGTACCGCAGGTCCCGCGCCAGGGCGGACCGGCGCGGAAGGCCCCGCCACCGCACGAGGAGCCATCCACCGACGGCCCGGCGAACCGCCCGCCCCGGCAGACACCAGCGACTCCCCCGGCAGGCTCCCCTGCACCGAAAGGTGCCCACCGGCGCCCCGGGCCCACTGGTCGCACGGGCCCGTCCTCGGCGCCCCATCCGGAGCCCAGCGTGCCCGCCCAGCGCGAACGCCCCGGCAGCCGGAGAGGCGAGGGCCGGGGTCAGGACGGCCGGTCGGACCCGAGTGGAGGCACGGGCGCAGGCGCGTACGGGGAACACGGGACGCGCGCGGTCGCAGACCCCGGCGCGCGCGGGCGCAGCGCCTCCCCAGCCCCTTCCGGCTCGGGCACCGATCTGTCACCCGGCGCATCCCCCGGCGCACATGCCGCACCGTCCACCGGCACGGCGTCCGAACCGTCCTCCGGCGCACGCTCCGACTCACCCCCTCCCACACCCGGAGCACCGTTTCCCGCCGACGCCCCCTCGCCATCAGAGGAAACGGAACCGCCTCCCTCCGACACCGCCTTGCTCGCCCGTATGCGCGCCGGGGACGACACCGCGTACGAGGAGCTCTACCGCCGGCACGCCGCGGCGATCCGGCGCTACGCGCGCGGCTGCTGCCGGGACGCGCACACCGCCGAGGACCTGACCGGCGAGGTCTTCGCCCGCACCCTCCAGGCGGTGCGCGGCGGCGCCGGACCGCAGGCGTCGGTCCGCGCCTACCTGCTCACCACCGTGCGGCGGGTCGCCGCCTCTTGGGGCCGGACCACCCGGCGCGAGCAACTGGTCGAGGACTTCGCGGTGTTCGCCGTGTCGGCGGCCGGCGCGTCCCTGGACGACGACACGCTCGACCTCGGCGCCGATGTGCGGGCCATGCGCGAGGCAGAGCGCTCCATGGCCGTCCAGGCGTTCCGCAGCCTGCCCGAGCGCTACCAGACCGTGCTGTGGCACACCGCGATCGAGGACGAGTCGCCGAGCGAGGTCGCGCCGCTGCTCGGGTTGACCGCCAACGCCACCGCCGTCCTGGCCCACCGCGCCCGCGAGGGGCTGAAGCGGGCCTACCTCCAGGCGCACGTCAACCGGGCGCTGACGGCCGGCGGCGACTGCGCCCGGTACGCCGACCGGCTCGGCGCCTACGCGCGCGGGGGCCTGCGGATGCGTGCCGAGCGCGGGCTGCGCAAGCACCTGGAGGAGTGCGCGCGGTGCCGTACGGCGGCACTGGAAGTGGCCGACGTGAACGAGCGGATCAGCACGCTGCTGCCGATCGCCGTCGTCGGCTGGTTCGCCGCCGGGACCACGATCAAGGGCGCCGCCTCCGTCGCGGGCGCCGTCGGCGCGGGTGCGGCGGCGGGTGCCGGGGCCGCGTCGGCGGCCGGTGGCGCGGGTTCCGGGGCGGCGGGGGGCGCGGCCGTGGCCGAGGGGGCCGGGGCGCCGGTGAAGGTGGGCATCGGGATCGGGGTCGCACTGGCGGCGGGGGTGGCGCTCGCGCTCGTCCTCATGGCCGACCCGCAGCACCGGCCCCCTCCGGAGGCCCATCCGCCGCGCCCGCGCCCTTCGGCCCCGCGCACCCCGGCGCCCACGCCGGCTCCCCCCGCACCGCCCGCGCCCTCCGTCGCGCCCCCGGCGCCGCCGGTACCGGCCGTCGCCCCTGCCCATCGGCCCACCCCCAAGCCGCCGCCGAAACCGTCGCCCGAACCGTCACCCAAACCGAAGCCCCCACCACGCCGCACACCGCCACCGCGCCCGGCCCCCAACCCGGCCCCGCTCCCCCCGCAGCCGACGCTCCCTCCCCCCTCCCCGTACCGCATCGACTCCCTGACGTGGGACTACGCGGGTGACGGCAGCGGTCCGGAGGTGCGCGCCGACGACAGCACACCGCTGATGCAGCGTGACGACCTGAGCATCGCCGGCCGGCACTACCGCCACGGGGTCAGCGTGCAGGCGCCGTCGTCCGTGACCATCGACCTCCACCGTCCGTGCACCGCGTACGACGCCCTGGCCGGGGTGGACGACCTCGTCAACGTCGAGGACACCGGCCTGGGGAGCGGCACGCTGCGGTTCAGCGTGTACGGGGACGGGAAGCGGCTGTGGCGGTCGGGGCCGCTGCGGGGCGGGCAGCCGGCAGTGCCGGTACACGTGCCGCTGACCGGGCGGTCGTCGCTGCGGCTGGTCGTCGAGCCGCAGTCCCCCCAGGGGAGGCTCGTCTTCGGCGACTGGGCACGGTCACAGATCACGTGCCGGTGAGGGACGCCGGGATGTGCCGCTCCGCTCCTGTAGGACGGGCGGGCAAGCGCTCGTCCCTCAAGGCGCGCCGCCCGCTCCCGTAAGACGGACGGGCAAGCGCCCGTCCGTCAGGGCGCGCCGCCCGCACCTGTAAGACGGACGGACAAGCGCCCGTCCCTCAAGGCGCGCCGCCCGCACCCGTAAGACGGACGAGCAAGCGCTCGTCCTACGGGCCCGAGGGCGCCACACCGCAGGCCGCGCGCGGGTTCCCTCACAGGCTCGGCCGCGGCACCACCCCGCCCGCCACCGCCCGCTGGCGCGGCGCGGCCGTTCCTGTCCAGCAGGTGCCGCGGCGGGCCATGAGCCGGCGCAGCCACAGCTCCGTGGAGACGAGTTCGGCGAGCCCGTCCAGGGGCAGCGTCGCGCCTTCCGCCGCCGCGCGCAGGGCCTTGCGGACGACCCGCGCCTCCACCAGTCCCGCGTCGGCGAGCAGTGGCGCGTCGAAGAGACGCACCAGGTCGCCGATGGACGTGCGCAGGCCGGCGCGGACCGCGGCGGCGTGTGTGAGGTGCGAGGTGGCGCCCCACCCTGGGGGCAGATCGCGCACACCGGCACCCGACAGCACCGCGCGCAGCACCGCCGCCCGCGCGCCGGGTTGCACGCGGAGTGTGTCCGGGAGCGCGCGGCAGGCCAGCACGACCTGGTTGTCCAAGAACGGTGCGTGCAACCGTTGGCTGCGGACCTCGACGGCCTGCTCGAAGACGCGGTGGTCGGCGGCGTGCCGGGTCAGCGCGGCGCGGGCCCGGCGCTCTCCCGGCCGCCCCGCGGCGGGCGCGCGCAGCGCCGCCTCACTGAGGCGAACCGATACTTCGGCCAGCGCCTCCCCCGTGAGCCACCGTGCCGCCGGCCCCGGGCGGCACCAGGACAGCGCGGCCAGTGAGGCGTCCACCGCCCCGCCCGCGGGCTCGTCGGCGAACCGCCGCTCCAACAGGCGGCTCGCAGCGTCGGCGATGCCCTCCCCATAGGTCGTACGGGCCAGTCGGCGCGCAGCCCGGTACACCGTGAAGGGCACCAGTGCGGAGTGCGCCGACGGCCCGTCGGCCCGGGCCAGCGCGGTCACCGGGCGCAGCAGGTGGCGCCGTCGGCGGTCCAGGAGCAGGTCGGCCAGCCGCGCGGGGTGGGCGTCCAGGACCTGCCGGGCGCCGTGGCCCACGAAGTGGTCGGCGCTGCCCGCCAGGAGGCGCCGGCGGTGCCGTCCGGCCGTGACGAGGGCGGGCCCCGGCTCGTCCGTCAGCGGGCCGTTCTCCAGCTCCGCGTACGGGAGCGCTTCCTCGCCCGCGGCGACGACGACGTGGTACAGCCGCGGGTTGGCGGCGATGGTGCGGGCCCGTTCCAGTTCGGCGTCGCGGTAGGGCTTGCCCCCATTGGTGGCGCGGTCGTTGAAGGTGACCGCCAACAGGCGCTCGCCGTGTCCGTGCAGCGTCCCGGGGACGCCGGGCAGCCCGGCCGCCAGGAGGGCGAGCGTTCCGGAGGCGCTGCCCCCGGAGAGGTCGGCGCCGACGCCGGGCGCCGGTGCACCACGGGCGGCACGCCGCTCGGCGGGCCCCATGCCGGGCACCGGTCCCGGGTCCAGGCCCTCAAGGCCGTCCGGTTCGGTGGCGTGCCGGGGCCCGGCGAGCCGGGTCCGTACGGCCTCGACGAGGGCCTCCCGGACGCCGTCCACGGCCTGCTCGGGCGGGAGCTGGGGGGCTGCGACGGCGAGGGAGGCGGTCGGTTCGTACGACGTCACGTCGCCCGTGCCGCCGCGCAGGACGAGGGCGTGTCCGGGCGGCACCCGGTGGACGCCTTCGTACGGCGTGCCGGTGCCGAGCGCCTCGGGCGCGTCCGGGCAGGCCAGCAGGGCCGCCAGGTGGCCGATGTCGAGGCCGGCCTCGATGAGGTCGGCGAGCGGCAGCGCGGCGGTGGCGTAGGCCGTGCCGCCCGCCCAAGGGGTGTGGAAGACGGGCCGGGCGCCCGCCAGATCGGCCGTGACCGTCAGCCGCCGTCCCACTTGGGCGACGGCGGTGTAGCTGCCGGGCCAGGCGGTGAGGTGGCGCAGCGCACCACCCCGGGCCGCGAAAAGGCCGACCCGCAACTGGTCGTCCGTGGCCCCGCAGACCCCGAAGACCGCCAGTCGCGTCTCCGCGTCGGCCTGGACGACGCGCACCTCGTCGGGGCGCCAGTCACCGACCGCCCATAAGGGGTCGGGGTCACCCCACAGGAGCTGGGCGCCCACGGGAAGGACCGTATGGCCTTCCTCGGCGGGGGCCGGTCCCGTGGCGGTACTGCTCCACCCCACCAACCAGCGCATCGCCGCCTCCCGCCCCACGCGCGGTCCGCACCGGGGCGCAGCACCGCCCCCGCACCGCGATTGCCAAGCTGTTGTGCGGACCATGCTGCCACGACGACGGCGTGCGGGAGGCGTCAAGGACGCTTCGGGCGGGGGCGGTTCGGCCAGGGGCGCGACGGGGCGTCCGGGATGGATGCGGGTCGGTCACCGAGGGGACGGGGACCGCCTGAAGAACCTGAAGAAGGGGCCGCCTGCCGCCTGCCATAGGGCGCGGCGTTGCGGTCCCCGGCCGGAAAGGGGTCCCGTCGCGGGCCCCGGCCGGGAGTCGCGACCCTCTGGACGTGAGGAGCAACCGTTACGGGCCCCGGCGAGGAGAGAGGGTCGTCACGCCCCCTGGCCAGGAAGGGCGACCAGGACAAGGCTCGGCCGGAAAGGGGCACCAGGTGGGTACGCGGCGAGAAAGCATCAGGGAAGAATTCCGGCCAATGTCCGTCACGTAGCGGCTGATCCCGCCGGCCGGCTCTTACCGGCTCTTACCGGAAGACGGTGTTCGATCGGTTTCCGGGAGCGCGGCGCAAGCGCGACAGTCCGGGAGGCGGGACTCGCCCCCCGGACCGGACCGCCACCCGCGGGGAATGAGGTGGCGGTGTCCCCCAGCCCACTGGATCCAGTGCAGCGGGCCGACCCACGCAGGACTCATCGAAGCGCTCCTGTTCACCCTCGAACAGCGCGCACACACGGGCGCACGGCAACACGTACCCGGAGCACATGCCAGAGCCCGCACCCCCCTTGTTCGGACCCGAATCTCGCCATCCGGGACATCGGCCCTTAACGGTCGGGATTCAGCGAACTACTCTGGGTGGACGCATGCCCCGGGGTAGCGGGGCGGCCGTCGCTGTGTCGAGGGGTGCGCATGTCCAGGGATATACGCGGGCCGAACGAGAAGCTCGGCACCGTTCTCGCCCTCGCGGGGATCAGCAATGCCGGACTTGCCCGGCGGGTCAACGATCTTGGAGCGCAGCGCGGACTGACGCTGCGCTACGACAAGACGTCGGTCGCCCGCTGGGTGTCCAAAGGCATGGTGCCCCAGGGAGCCGCCCCCCATCTGATTGCGGCTGCGATCGCCGGCAAACTGGGGCGCCCGGTTCCGCTGCACGAAATCGGCCTGGCCGACGCCGACCCGGCGCCCGAAGTGGGGCTGGCCTTCCCGCGCGACGTGGCCGCCGCCGTTCGGTCCGCCACGGAGCTGTACCGACTGGATCTGGCCGGTCGGCGAGCGGGCGGCGGCGGGATCTGGCAGAGCCTGGCCGGATCCTTCGCCGTCAGTGCGTACGCGACGCCCGCCTCCCGATGGCTGATATCCCCGGCCGACAGCTCCGTGGCCCGCGAAGCCCCCGAAGCGCGCGATCCGAAGGACCATCCCCTCAAGGACGGCCCCAAGGACACCGTCAACGGCACGGAGGCGGCGCCCTCCCGTGTGGGGCACAGCGACGTCTCCAAGCTGCGTGAGGCCGCCGAGGACGCGCGCCGCTGGGACTCCAAGTACGGCGGTGGCGACTGGCGTTCCTCGATGGTGCCCGAATGCCTGCGGATGGACGCGGCTCCCTTACTCCTCGCCTCGTACAGCGACGAGGTCGGGCGCGCGCTGTTCGGGGCCACCGCGGAACTGACCCGGCTCGCCGGATGGATGGCCTTCGACACCGGCCAGCAGGAGGCCGCGCAGCGCTACTACATTCAGGCGCTCCGCCTGGCGCGCGCCGCCGCCGACGTGCCCTTGGGGGGCTACGTCCTGGCATCGATGTCCCTGCAGGCGACGTACCGGGGGTTCGCCGACGAGGGCGTGGACCTCGCCCAGGCGGCCTCGGAACGCAACCGCGGGCTGGCCACCGCCCGCACGATGAGCTTCTTCCGCCTGGTGGAGGCGCGGGCGCAGGCCAAGGCCGGTGAGGCGCGCGCCTGCGAGGTCGCCCTGAAGGCCGCCGAAGGCTGGCTGGAACGCTCGCGCCAGGGCGACTCCGACCCCTCGTGGCTGGATTTCTACTCGTACGAACGGTTCGCGGCCGACGCGGCCGAGTGCTACCGCGACCTGCGGCTGCCCCGGCAGGTCCGCCGCTTCACCGAACAGGCGCTGTCCCGGCCGACCGAGGAGTACGTCCGCTCCCACGGACTGCGGCTGGTGGTGTCGGCGGTCGCGGAGCTGGAGTCCGGCAATCTGGACGCGGCGTGCGCGGCGGGCGCCCGCGCCGTGGAGGTCGCCGGCCGGATCTCCTCCGCCCGCACCACCGAGTACGTGCGCGACCTGCTGCACCGGCTCGAACCGTACGGGGACGAGCCCCGCGTCGTGGAACTGCGCGAACGGGCCCGGCCCCTGCTCGTCGCCCCCGCCTAGGCGGGCGGACGTGGGCCGGCGGGCACGCGAGCGCGGGCGGCGGCCGGCCGCGAGTGGGAGCGCGGGGGCGGGCGCACGTGGGCGGGGCCGCAGCGCCGGGGTCTCGGGCCACGGTGCGCAAGGCGCGGGGCACGGTCGGGTGGCGGCGGGTGCCGGGCGCGTCGGAACGGCGGGCGACAGGCGGGCCTCGCACGCTCCGGACGCTCCCAGGGGCATCCCGATGGGCGCTCCGGCCGGGGAACACCGCGAGCCCCCAGGGCGCCCCGACGAAGCGCCGCACACCCGCCCCCGGGCAGGTCGGAGAGCCTGGGCGGAAACGACCGGAACGACGGTTTCGCCACCGGAGCGCCGTCGTCCGAATTCCGTGGGCCGGGCGGGACGGCCGGTGCCGTTGTCAGTGCTCCCCGTCATGATGGTGGAGGCCGGTGGTTCCGGCCGGTGTCGGTGAGGGTGATCGCGCAGGGGAGGGGTCGTGGCCGTATACGACAGTGACGTGCTGGTGATCGGCGCCGGCATCGTCGGTCTCGCCACGGCCTACGCGCTCACACGTGCCGCGCCCGGCACCCGCGTCGTCGTCCTGGAGAAGGAGCCGGGCCCGGCCCGGCACCAGACGGGCCGGAACAGCGGCGTGATCCACAGCGGCATCTACTACCCACCCGGCTCGCTCAAGGCGCGGTTCGCGCTCCAAGGGTCGGCGGAAATGGTCAAGTTCTGCACGGAACACGACATACCGCATGCCGTCACGGGCAAATTGATCGTCGCCACGGAGCGCGCCGAATTGCCGCGCCTGCACGCCCTGGTGCAGCGCGGACGGGAGCACGGCATTCCGGTTCGCGAACTGGGTCCCGCCCAGATCGCCGGCCGCGAACCGGACGTCCACGGCCTGGCCGCCATCCACGTCGGCACCACCGGGGTCTGCGACTTCGGCGCGGTGGCCGGACGGCTGGCCCGGATGGCCTCGGACGCCGGCACCCGGATCGTGTACGGCGCCGACGTACGGACGATCGGGCGCCGCACCGGACGGACGGCGGTCCGGACGGCGGCGGGGGACGTCTTCCGCGCCCGGGCCCTCGTCAACTGCGCGGGCCTGCACAGCGACCGCGTCGCCCGGCTGGCCGACGACCGGCCGGACATGCGGATCGTGCCCTTCCGCGGGGAGTACTTCTCCCTCGCCCCCGCCCGCGCCTCCCTGGTCCGCGGCCTGGTCTACCCGGTCCCCGACCCGGCGTTCCCCTTCCTCGGCGTGCACCTCACCCGCGGCATCGACGGCTCGGTGCACATCGGCCCGAACGCCGTCCCCGCCCTCGCCCGGGAGGGCTACCGCTGGAGCACGCTGCGCCCCGCCGACCTCGCCGGCACGCTCGCCTTCCCCGGCTCCTGGCACATAGCCCGCCGCCACTGGCGCTACGGCGCCGGTGAACTGCGCCGATCCTTGTCCCGCCGCGCCTTCACCGACGCGGTGCGCCGCCTGCTCCCCGCCGTGCGCGAGGAGGACCTGCGCCCGGCCCCCGCGGGCGTCCGCGCCCAGGCCGTCCTCTCCGACGGCACACTCGTCGACGACTTCCTCTTCGCCCGCTCCCCAGGCGCCGTGCACGTCCTGAACGCGCCGTCCCCGGCCGCGACCGCCTCCCTCCCCATCGGCCGGGAGATCGCCCGCCGGGCGCTGGAAGCCATGGACGGGGGGTGAGGTGGACGGGACGACACTCGCGGAGGGATCGGACGGGCCCTGGGCCTCGGAGACGGACGGGTCAGCCTCGGGGACGGGACACGTCGGCCGCGAGCCCCGGCACGGTGGACGGGCTCCGGCGCCTCGTCGGCGTGTGCGGATGCGGTGGGGCGCCCGCCACAGTGGTGAGCCCTCGGCACTCCTTCGGCACATGCGGACGGGGCAGGTGACCGCGAGCCCCGCGACAGTGGTGTCCCCCGGGTGTGCGGGCCGGTGTCGGCCCCGTCCACAGCCCCCCTCCCCCGTTTCCACCCGCCCGTAGAATTGCCGCACTGTGTCCGAGAATCCCGCCACCTCCGCCCCCGGTCCCGACGACGTCGACGCCCCCGGTGGCGACGCCGCTCCCGACGCGTCCGCGCACACGCCTGCCGAGCACGCCGCGCCCGGCCCGGTCCCCGTCCCGCCGGCCGCCGCGCCGAGCGGCCCCTCGTCACCCGTACGGCCCACCGCCGCGGACGAGGAGCGGACCGGCACCGCGAGCGGCGAGGAGAGCGAGCCGGACGGCGCCGGCGAGCCATCTCGCGCCGCATCCGGGTCCCACCGTGCGCAGTCCCGGGCCGAAGCGGGGTTCCACCGCCCGGAGCCGATGTTCGCGCCCGGTACCGGCCCCGCCGCCGACCCCGCGGGGGCGCACCACGAGCGCCGCATCCGCTCCTTCCAGCCCCGCCGCAGCCGCGTCTCCCCCGCGCAGGCCGCCGCCATCCGCCGGCGCTGGCCCGAGTGGGGCCTGGACATCGACGGGCTGTCGCGGCTCGACCTCAACGCGCTCTTCGACGGCCGCCCGGTCGTCCTGGAGATCGGCTTCGGCATGGGCGAGGCGACCGCCCAGATGGCCGCCGCCGACCCCGGCACCGGGATCCTGGCCTGCGACGTGCACACCCCCGGGCAGGGCAATCTGCTGAGCCTGGCGGAGCGCGCGGGCCTGACCAACGTCCGGGTGGCCAACGGGGACGCGATCATCCTCCTGCGCGAGATGCTGGCCCCCGGCTCCCTCGCCGGGCTGCGGGTCTTCTTCCCCGACCCCTGGCCCAAGAAGCGCCACCACAAGCGGCGCCTGATCCAGCCCGAGTTCATCGCGCTGGCCTCCACCCGTTTGGCCCCCGGCGCACTCGTCCACTGTGCGACCGACTGGGAGCCCTACGCCGAACAGATGCTCGAAGTCCTCTCCGCCGAGCCCACGCTGGAGAACCTCCATCCCTCGTATGCCCCGCGGCCGGACTTCCGTCCCTTCACCAAGTTCGAAGGACAGGGCCTGGACAAGGGCCACGTCGTGCACGACCTGCTGTTCCGCCGCCGAGCCGCATAGTCCTGGCGCCTGTGGTTAGGGTCGACAGGTGAACCCGTCACAGCCGCCCTCGCAGCCGCCGATACCTGCGTACGCGCCCCGCACCGGCTTCACCGCCGCACCTCCCGTCCCGGCGCGCTGGCCCCACGGGCCGCGCCGGGCGGCCGTGCTGTGGCGCGGCAAGACGGCGCGTGCCACGGCTCTGATATGCCTGCTCGCCCTGTCGGGGGCGGTCATCCTGGCGATGGTCCGCGAGCAGACGGGAACCCAGGGGTTCCTGGTCGGCCTGGGTCTGGCCGTCTTCCCGGTGCCTCTCCTGGTGGCGGCGTTCTGCTGGCTGGACCGCGTCGAACCGGAGCCCTGGCGCAACCTCGCCTTCGCCTTCGCCTGGGGGGCCTGCGCGGCCACCCTCCTGGCGATCCTCGCCAACGGCTTCGCCACCGACTGGCTGGCCGGCAACCTGTCGACCTCACCCGCCGACGCCGAGACCTGGGGCGCGGCGGTCGTCGCCCCGGTCGTCGAGGAGTCGGTCAAGGCCGTCGCCGTCCTGCTCCTGTTCCTCTTCCGCCGGCGCGACTTCCGCGGCATCACGGACGGCATCGTCGTCGCGGGCATCAGCGCCACCGGGTTCGCCTTCACGGAGAACGTCCTCTACCTGGGCAACGCGTTCGGCGAGGACCAGAACATGGGGCACACGGGGCTCGACTCGTACACCGCGGGCACCTTCTTCGTCCGCATCATCATGTCCCCCTTCGCGCACCCCCTCTTCACGATCCTCACCGGCCTGGCCTTCGGCATCGCCGCCACCCACTACCCGAACCGCCGCTCCCTAAGGGTGGCGCTCCCGATCGTCGGCCTCCTGACGGCCATCCTCCTGCACTCCATCTGGAACAGCGCCGCCAACCTCGGGCAGAACGGTTTCCTCGGCGGCTTCGCCTTCCTCACCGTCTACGGCCTCTTCATGGTCCCGGTCTTCGCCACCCTGACCTGGCTCGCCATCTGGATCCGCCACCGCGACCTGCTCTCCCTGCGCACCCACCTGCTCCCCTACGTGACCACCGGCTGGCTCGCCCCCACCGACCCCCTCTCCCTCTCCTCCTTCAAGACACGCTCCACGGCCCGCGCCCTGGCCCGCCACGCCTACGGCCCCGACGCCGCACGCGCGGTCACCACGTACGCCACCACCGCCACCACACTGGCCTTCCTCCGCCACCGCGCACGCCGCCGGGGCCCGGGGCCCGACTTCGCGGCCCGGGAACACCAGCTGCTCCAGCGCCTGTGGCAGCACCGGCCGGTGGCCGAGGCGGCACTGGGTCAGGCGCTGTGGCTGACGCGGCGGGGGGTGTACGGGCCGGGGGCGTATCCGGTGGGGCATCCTGCGTATGGGGGGACGCATCACCTGTATGGGGGGCCGCATCAGCCCTATGGAGGGCCGGGGTACCCGTATGGGCCTTACGGGCGGGGATGAATGAGACCACCTGCTGGCCGCAACCGCGATCACGTGTCATGGATGCGTTGTGGGCGCAGGGTGGGCGCGGCACTGATCAGTCAGCAGCCTCACAAAGTTGTCGACTGCTCACCCTACGCTCACACCTGGCCCGTCCGACGTCAGTAGGTCGCGGTTCGCAGCGGCTGATGCACACACACGAGACCTTCTCTGTTTCCCTCCTCTGACGTACGTTGATCACACAGCCGTTCACAGAAGGAGAACGATGACCACCCCGTCTGTCTTCAGGTCCTTGGAAATCTGTGCCGGCGCCGGAGGTCTCGCTCTCGGCCTGGAAAAATCTGGATTCGTACCCTCGGTCCTGGTGGAAAAAGACGAGCACCCGCTTCGTACCCTGAGGACCAACCGACCGACCTGGAAATTGGTCCAGGAAGACCTGGAGGAGTTCGAACCGGAGCGGCACCCGGACTCGTTCGGAGTGGATCTGCTCTCCGCCGGACCACCCAGGGTGAAGTCGCTGGCAACCATCGAGCGAGCCGAGGATCACGCCGAGAGAAAGCTCGTCACAGCTGCCCTTTACCTTGTGGGCACGGTCCGTCCCCGCGCCGTGCTCATCGAGAACGTTCCTGGTCTTGTCGAATCGGAGGACTTTGCGGAAATACGCAGTGAAATACAGGACGAACTTGAACATCTCGGGTATCGATTGTTCAAGCGAGTACTGAACGCCATGCATTTCGGCGTACCACAGGATCGCAAGCACGGATTCTTCATTGCCCTGAAGGAAGACTGCGCGGACACATTCGCCTGGCCTGCACCACTTCCGGGCCCACCCGCGAGCGTCGGCGATGCCCTGTACCCTTCCATGGCCAGCCAGGGGTGGCCCCACGCTGCAGCTTGGGCGGCACACGCACAGCGTGTCGCACCAACACTGGTGGGCGGGTCCGACCGACGCGGTGGGCCCGATCTCGGCCCGGGACGTGCAAAGAACATTTGGCAAGAGATGGGCATCAACGGCGGCACCGTAGCCGACGAACTCCCCGGTCCCGATA
The DNA here is from genome assembly GCF_040611095.1 of Streptomyces sp. NPDC003077. Taxonomy (NCBI): domain Bacteria; kingdom Bacillati; phylum Actinomycetota; class Actinomycetes; order Kitasatosporales; family Streptomycetaceae; genus Streptomyces; species Streptomyces sp. NPDC003077. The sequence continues at coordinate 18,749 of NZ_JBEXNM010000014.1, forward strand.
CTCCCTGGGACATCTCCGCGGATCGCAAGGACCTGCCGGCCCTCACCGTCGCACAGGCAGCTCGGCTCCAGGGATTCCCCGATGACTGGGTGATCACCGGACGAAAGACAAGGGCCTATCGCCAGGTGGGCCAGGCTGTGCCACCACCTCTGGCCGAAGCTGTTGGCCACAGCATCGCTAAGGCGCTCTCAGCAGGGGCATCCCGGTCGAACCACCTTGCCTCGGCCGGCTAAGATCTCCCCTATGAACGCCTCCCGCAACCCCGGCACCATCAACGTAGTTGATCTCTTTGCGGGTTGCGGTGGCTTCACCCAGGGCTTCCACGAGTTTCGGCCCTCAGGAGTCACGCAACCTGTGTTCCGCACGGTGGCTGCGGTCGAGCACGACATCGCAGCCGCCTCGACCTACGCCCTGAACTTCGCCGGAGAAGCCGGGGGGGCACAACACATTCACGCCGGGGACATCGAGGTCTGGTCACCGAACTCGCAAGAGGTCCGGGCGGATGTGATTCTCGGCGGCCCACCGTGCCAGGGTTTCTCCGGGCTGGGCAAAGAGGACAAGAATGATCCGCGGAACAAACTGTGGCGGGAGTACACGCGGATCGTCAACGCCATCAAACCCAAGCTGTTCATCATCGAGAACGTCGACCGTTTCTTGCGCTCTCCTGAGTTCGCCCTGCTGCACGCGGCAACCGAGAAGCCTGACGGCGCTCTGCGCGATTACGTTCTGGTCCAGCACTCTGTTCTCAACGCAGCCGACTACGGGGTACCCCAGGCCCGTCGCCGCGCCATAGTCATTGCCGTCCGCAGGGATCTCAAGCATCTTGCCGACCTGACCTACCCCGAGTCGACACACGCCAAGAACGCCGGTGCATTTCTTCCGGGTTCCGGGCCGGCCCCCTGGGTTGCGGTGGGGCCAGAGGTCTTTGCGCACACGCCCACGGAAACAGCAACAACCGAACTTCCCAGCGGAAAAACCTGTGCGCCGCTCGGGACCACGCTTCCGGGCGATTTCCGAACCACCGAACTGCATTTCGGTCGTAACCCGACAGAGCATTCCAGGAAGCGCTACGCGGCCATTCCGCCGGGCGGAAATCGCCACGATCTACCACCAGAGCTGTCCACGGAGAAATGGATGGCTCACCGCAACGGTTCCCACGACGTGATGGGACGAATGTATTGGGACCGGCCGTCGGTCACCATCAGAACAGAATTCTACAAGCCGGAAAAAGGGCGTTACCTCCACCCGACTGCTCATCGTCCCATCACGCACTACGAGGCCGCCCTCATCCAAGGTTTTCCCAAGGACTTCAAGTGGGCGGGAAGCAAAGTGCAGATAGGCCGACAGATCGGTAACGCCGTACCTGTCGGCCTGTCCAAGGCACTCGCGGGGGTTGTGTACGAGGCGCTCAGCGCTTGAAATTCCTAATTCAGCGCTCGCCCTCGGGCTCCACCTTCCCCCTAACCGGAGCCGTGGCAAAAAGCTCCTCGAACTGTTCAGCAAGTCGTCGCACAGAACGGGGCGGCACCCTGCCGTCGGATGGCCCTTGCGGCATACCGGCAGACCAGAGAGCATCCGACTCCGCGGCAGCGATCCAGTTCCTCAACGCCTCATGGTCCCGGGGCTCGTCCGGTGCCAGTGCCTCGTAGACCAAAGTACTCCCCGCTGCACCAGCCGCCTTGAGCAGTCCGTTCACATCCCGGCCAGTATTTATCACCTGGTTGTCTAGCAACTTGACGACAGCCTGGGCAGCCGGACGATGACGCATCATTTCCAGCCGCAGGGCTGTGTTCATGACATCCTGATTCGCACAAGCCGTGAGGACCGGTTCGTAGTTGTCGCCATCCCGAAAAAGTTCGGCGGCCCACCACAGCCGGGAAAAGGCTTGGATGTCCCAGCGCCCGCTGAAACGAGCCGATTGCCCGACCACCACGGCACCATCCTTCTCCCTACCCCAGCGCCACCTGACGTAGTCGGGTCCGACACGCAGGGAGATGAAATTCCACAGCGCTGTTTCCGTCGCCTCGACCCGGGTCAAGCGGAGTGTGGAATGAAGCCGAGGAGCAAGCCAGGAGTCGGACAGCGTCGTTCGCTCCCCAGCAAAACGCTCCATAGCCTCCTCGATGAGAGCGCGCAATTCTGTTGTGTGCCAACGCGATGACTCGTCGGGAGCCGCGGTCGACCCGTTTACCAGTGTGGACTGTGGCAGCGCCGCCCCCTTCATCACACTCGGCGTCAGCACCTTGTTGGCCACGGAATCCGAAAGTTTTCCGAGCCTCTCAGGCACATCGATAACGCTGCCGATCACACGTTCTCCTTCTTTTTTGCTATGCGCCTCAAGTCACGCAGAGCCGACGAAATCTTCCGTGGTTTGCGCGACTGGGCCCCTGCTCCGTGCATCAGCCGGCGCTGCAGGTCCGACCCGTTCTCCCCTTCTGTGCGTCCTTGAACCAGCTCGATCAAAGCCTCGTCCGGAGAGAGGTCCGGATAGAGGTCTGGAAGCATCCTGCGCAGTACGTCTTCATGCCAGCCGTCGGGCCATTGAGGCTCGCCCTCGACGACCTCGCAGGCGTACACGGCAGCGTTGAACATTGCCGACCATGCCTCAGAGGCGACCTGCGAGGACACCAATTCCCGGACCACCTTCTGCTCGGGTGTGGTGGCATTCTCAAGCACACCTCTTAGTCCCTCTACAGAAGAGTTCAGGTAGAGCACGGGTTCCCCTGCTTCCGAGTCGAACAGCCAGGGATCGTTCCTGTACTCCTTAAGGTGATCGTTGGACGAGTCGGTGAAATCGAGCCACCGAATCTTGATCGATCGCTCCGGCGACGGACGTTTAGCCTCGAAGTCCACGTACCAAGGCGCCTCGGCCGTTCCGACGAGCCGGCCGTCCACCCCGTCCACCATCGCCACGATGCGCGCCGTGATCTCGCTGCGCCCCATATGTTCGTCACGAACGAGGTCCACTTCTCCCGACCAGCACCCCTCGGCGTCCTGTCGGAGGGGGAAAGCATGGTAGACATTCGTCCGACGATTGCTGGCCACGGCGATGCATCGTGGCTGTTGCCATGGGCCGGCGCGGAGTTCGTCACCGTCGACTTTCACGGAAACCTTGAGCGTGACCTCACTCCAGCGCCTCATCGTTTCCTGCAGACCATCCAGAGCGACGATCCTGCTACTGTCGCCGATTCTGCTCAGTTCCACGGACCGGCCACCATCAATGACGGCCTTCTCCACTCGCAAGACCACGTCACCGTGCAATACCCGATAGGGGAAAACCGCCTTCGTCATACTTCCTCCGTCACCCGTCGCACCTCAACCATCACCTGAGACATCCGAGCGGCCACCGGATGACTGAGCACATCCGTCACACCTCGAAATTTCCCCTGAGCAGCCCCACCACGGAACAACAGGTTGCCATTGGGTGTCAGTTCACAATTGTCCAGAGGCATCACTTCGCTCCATCCGACGCCGACCGGTCCCGAGGAACGCACCACGAACTTGGCCATCGGAGCGAGCAGCCATGGCTCGTCCTGCTGAGGGAGCTTCACCGTTGCGGTCACCTCCCAAGCACCGTCTTCGTTCACGACGCCTTCCACAGCCTTGACCGTCGGAAAGCTCTGTGCCCGTACCACCTTTGGACGATCCAACCGCAGCAGTTCTCGCAGTACCGGAGGACCGTCCTCGGCAGCTTCGTCGTCCTCCTGAACACGCAGGACTTCCCGCACCACCTGTTCGGCGGCCTTCTTGAACTCGATGATTTTCTGACGGGCTCCCCGCTCATAGGTAGCGGTGAGGTCTTCGGTACCTTCCCAGTCGTTGTGATCCGGCGGCTCCGCGGTCCGCAGCATCTGTTCCGCCGCCTCCGCCTCTCGCGTCTCACGGCGAGTTGCGGCACCGGCCAGCAGGACTGCTTGGAACGGCCGGTGCCCCAGGGGCAGGTCTCCGACACGCTTGTACTTGACCACCATCCGTGTCGCGCGCATGTATGCGATCTGGTCAGGCCCGTCGTCTTCGTCATCTGCGGGGGTGAGCAGGAGGATGGCCTCGTGGACACCCGGGCTGACCTCTCCGGACTCGCCCTTCCGGCGGCGGAGCTCCAGAGGCACGGTGGTCTGCAGAACCTGGTGGCGGTCGGTCAGTTCACCAACCGTGTTGCCGTCGAGAAAGGCCTGAACGGCACGTGAGCGTGCAGGCTGATGCTCGTGGGGATCGATGATCTCCTCAGGACCGAGCGGGGTTCCATTTCGGAAGGCCACCACCGAAGCCCTCAACTTCGCACCCTCTTGCCTACCCCCGACCATGGAGGCCCAGAAGTTGCGCGAAAGACTCGCTACCAGGCGCCCCCGCATGTCGTCGATGTCCTCGCTGTCGCCCAACCCGTCGTAGGCACCCACGATGAGGAAGGACGTGCCGGGGTCTGTACCGTCCCTTTCGAGGTGGAGACGCTCGGCAGTCTCCCTGTCGCCCCACCAGGACCGAGCGGTGTTCGGCCTCGACGGGTCCGGCACGCCGAACCATCCCGGCCCTGCGAATTCCTCACCGTCCAATGCGTGCCAAGGAAGTTCGAGTCGGCCTGCCATACGACGTTCCGTACGCCCGTCCTCCGGCTCCGACAGCACACTGTTCACCAGGACCAGGCCGAACCTGCTGGCCGCCCAGAGAGCTGCCTTACCCAACCCGTACGACCCGCCTTGCGTCCCGGCCTTGCCGCTGTCCAGGGTCCGCCGTACCACTCGGGCGAAACGGCCATCGTCATACTCCGGGCCTGTCAAACCTGTGGCGTTGTAGTCGTCCACGCGCAACAGCATCAGGCGCTGGGTGCGCTCGAGTTCCTCGAGTCCATCCCGCAATACCCGGCCGACCTTCTGTCGTGCATCGGCGGACGCCAGGATGTGCTTCTCTATCGCCCCCCAGCCGAGTGCTTCCAGAAAATCCAGCATGTGCTGGCCGGTCAGCTCGTGCAACACGTATCGCACACTCACCGGAGCGTCACCCGGGAGCCGCTCGTCCAAACTGTTCTGCGTGGCCTCCCGGGCCAGCACCTCCAAGCTCGCCGAGAAAGCGAAGTTCGCCGCGTTTCCCCCCTCACGCCCTCCATCTGCCGGGGCCGCGCGGAAAATCCACTCAAGGGCTTCGTGACGTGCCTTCGGCATCCGCCGGTTCACCGCGTCCTCGACGGTGACACCCAGGGCCGCTGCGATCGCTGCGATCTTCTCGTACCGCGGCTCCGAACGACCATTGACCCACCCGTTCACGGCCGCACCCGTAACCCCGGTCGCGGCCGCGAGCCGCTTCTGACTCATCCCCCTCTGCTCCAACAATCGGCTGAGCCACTCTCCGAACTCGACGGGCATGAACCGTTCACTCCCTGATCGCTCATCAAGCTAGTTAATTGATCACGTTTTAGTTAAGTTTAGTTAATCAAGGGCGGACTTTTAACCTGCCCTTGGGCTGCTTGCCGCTGCCGTTCCTGCGCCCTGACCTGCGGTTTCTTGCCGCCAGCCCCTAGGGTGCCCGCATGAACGAACACTCGCTCCGTTTCCGAACGGTTGCGCGAACTGCTTGCCGAGGGCCATGATGCCTCATCGGCAGCCAACCGAGAAGGGACATGGCAGTGACTGCAACACCGCGCAAGGTCCAGTTCGAGTGCGAGTACCCCCCGACCGAAGTCGCTGGATACAAGGTGCTGATCACCCCCGGCGGCGTGACGGTCCTGGGAGAGGGCGACCCGTCGCGCCCCTCCGGCACCTGGAAGGTCGCCGTTCAGGTCGCGGACGACTGATAGCGGAGCCTCCTTTGCATGCGGTCGCGGCTCACCCCGAGAGGTCAGTCGCGGCCGCGCCGATCCTCGCACCCGTACGACGGTGACGAGGCGTTACGTGGGTCACCTTCCCTGTCGGCCGGGCGGCCGATCGGCCATGCTTGCCCTATGACGGACCGTAACCGCCCTCCCGTCCCCTCTTCCTCTGGCGTTTCCGCTCGCATGTCCCGCCAAGGAAGGCGGGACACGAAACCGGAGCTCGCCGTGCGGCAACTGCTGCACGGCGCGGGCTACCGGTACCGGCTTCAATACCGCGTTCCAGGGATGGCCCGTCGCACAGTAGACATCGCGTTTCCTGGGCTGCGGATCGCTGTCTTCCTGGACGGTTGCTTCTGGCACGGATGTCCCGATCACGCCACGAGTCCGAAAGCGAACGCTGATTGGTGGCGTAACAAGCTCGACACGAACATGGCTCGCGACCTCGAGACCACTGCTCACCTCAAGGACTCGGGTTGGGAGGTCCTGCGGTTCTGGGAGCACGAGGATCCAGAGGCCATTGCGCAGCGCGTGGTTGAGGCGGTTCGTCTTTCGAGGAGGAGCGATGAGCACTGAGCCGCGCGTCGATCTTCCCAAGGTGACTTTATGCCCGATATGAACCCATAGATACTTACTCCCCTATTCCTCTAATAAGTTTTGTTAATGATCACGATTCAGAAAGGGCGGCTCGTCATCTATCGGAACGGGGACGGAGGTCGTCCTGGGGTGCTGGTTTTCACCAGTGAACCTACGACGTGCCCCATAGGTGCTCAGCATAGGGTTCCGCAGTAGTTGTCCTTGAAGGTCTTTGACGTGGAGGTGTATGAGTGATGGCTCGGATACCGGCAGCGGCAGTGGCGGCCACAGGGCTGGTCGGTGGGTACGGCGTGGCCCGATGGACCAAGAAGCGGCCCCTGGGCGGGGTGGCGCTGGCCGCGGCCGGCACCGTGGCCGCGCGGGAGTGGCAGCGCAAGGCCGGGGGGAAGACGGCTGCCGCGCTGAGTGGGCTGTACCTGGCGGCGTTCGCCGGGTCGCACCCGCTGGCGAAGAAGGTCGGGGCCTGGCCGTCGGTGTTCGCGGTCGCGGGGGGCGTCGCGGTCGCCTCTTGGGCGTTGGCGGATCGACGGGCCTGAGCAGAGCGCCGCGGTCGGCGGTCGCTGGGTACGGCCGGGGGCCGGGCCGGGAATGTCCCGGTCCGGCCCCCTGTGTGTCCGGGCGTGCCCGCTCATCCGCCGGACGGGCCGCCGCGTGTCCGTAAGCGCTGCCCGTGTGCCTGCGAGGCCCGCTCGCGTGCCCTTTGGGCGGCTGCCTGTCGGGCCCGGACGCGGGCCCGTCCTCCTCAGGCGGACGCGTCCGAGAGCAGGGCCACCTCTTCCTCCGTCAGCTGGAGTTCGGGCAGGGCCAGCAGCGCCTGGAGCTGCTCCACGGTGCGGGCGCTGGCGATCGGCGCGGCGACCGTGGGCTGGGCCGCGAGCCAGGCGAGGGCGACCGTGGGGATCTTGGCGTGGTGGGCGGCGGCCACCTCGTCGAGGGCGGCGAGGACCTTGCGGCCGCGTTCGGTGTCGAGGTGAGCGGACGCCTTGGTGGAGCGCGCGCTCTCAACGGGGGTGTCGGGACGGTACTTGCCGGTGAGGAAGCCGGACGCCAGGGCGTAGTACGGGACGGCGCCCAGGCCGTGGCGCGCGACGACGTTGGAGAGCTCGCCTTCGTAGGTGTCCCGGGAGACCAGGTTGTACTCCGGCTGGATGGCCACGTACCGGGCCAATCCCTCCCGCTCGGAGAACTCCAGCGCCGCTTCCAAGCGCCGCGCGGAGATGTTCGAGGCGCCGATCTCCCGGACCTTGCCGGCCTTGACCAGTTCGTCCAGGGCGGAGAGGAACTCGGAGATCTCCATCGATTCGTCGTCGTAGTGGGTGTAGTAGAGGTCGATGTAGTCGGTCCGCAGGCGGGTCAGCGAGGCGTCGACCGCTTTCTTGATCGTGGCGGCGGACAGGCCCTTGAAGTCGGGATGGGCGCCGACCTTCGTCGCGATGACGACGTCCGAACGGTGGCCGCGCGAGGCGAGCCAGTCGCCGATCACCGTCTCCGACTCGCCGCCCTTGTTGCCCGGCACCCAGGCCGAGTAGACGTCCGCCGTGTCGATGAAGGTGCCGCCGCCGTCCACGTACGCGTCCAGCACGGCGAACGACTCCGCCTCGTCGGCGGTCCAGCCGAAGACGTTGCCGCCGAGGCAGAGGGGCGAGACGGAGAGGGAACCGAGGGTCTTCTGTGTCGCGGTCATGGTCTATTCCTACGTCCGGGGCGCGGAGGCCGGCATCTCGGGGTGGGGTCTCAGGGATGGGGTCTCAGGGTTCTCAGGGGCGAAAGGGTGCTTTACGGGCATCCACGCTCGGGGTTTTGCCGGGGTTGGTCCCGGATGCCGGTCAGGGCTACCGGCTGGGAGCGTTGGCCGTGGAAAGGGGACTGGCGATGGACTCCAACGAACGGCGCTCGGCGCGCACGGCCAGGAACGCGGCGGTCAGGCCGGCCAGGCACATCAGCGCCGCACCGATGCAGAAGGCCAGGGCCGTGTCCCCGACGACACCGGAGGAGGTGAGTTCGGCGAACAGGAGGGGACCGCTGATACCGCCGGCCGCCGTGCCGACGGCATAGAAGAAGGCGATGGCCATCGCACGGGTCTCCAACGGGAAGACCTCCGAGACGGTCAGGTAGGCGCTGCTGGCGCCCGCCGAGGCGAAGAAGAGGGCGACGGCCCAGCAGGCGGTGATGGTCATGGCCGAGAGGTGTCCGGCGGCGAAGAGCCAAGCGGTGCCGAAGAGGAGGAGTCCGGAGAGGAGGTAGGTGCCGGAAATCATGATCCGGCGGCCGACCGTGTCGAAGAGTTTCCCCAGGAGGAGCGGACCGAGGAAGTTGCCGGCCGCGATGACGGCGAAGAAGTAGCCGGTGTCGGAGGTCGAGACATCGAAGAAGGTGGTGAGTATGGCGCCGAAACCGAAGGTGATGGCGTTGTAGAGGAACGCCTGCCCGATGAAGAGGGCCAAGCCGAGGAAGGCGCGACGGCGGTAGTGGGAGAACACGGTGCGGGCGATCTCCCGGAAGGTGATGCTCGCGCGGGGCTGGATGGTGATCTTCTCGTCGGTGGCCGGGAGTTTCTCACCGCGTTCGGACTCCACCCGTTCCTCGATGGAGGACACGAGTGATTCGGCTTCTTGGCTCCGGCCATGGATGAACAACCACCGTGGGCTCTCCGGCACGTGGCGGCGGACGAGCAGGATGACCAGCCCGAGAACGACGCCCAGGGCGAAGGTCAACCGCCAGCCGACGTTGATCGGAAAGATGTCGGTGTTGAGCGCGCCGATGGCCAGCAGCGAACCACCGACCGCGCCGAGCCAGAAGCTGCCGTTGATGACCAGATCGATCCGGCCTCGGTAGTGGGAGGGGATGAGTTCGTCGATGGCCGAGTTGATGGCCGCGTACTCGCCGCCGATGCCGAAGCCCGTCAGGAAGCGGAAGACGAAGAACCACCAGGAGGAGAAGGACACAGCCGTCATGGCGGTGGCGGCGAGATAGAGAGCGAGGGTGATCAGGAAGAGTTTCTTACGGCCGAAACGGTCGGTGAGCCGGCCGAAGAACAGCGCGCCCAGGCAGGCTCCGGCCACGTACAGGGCCGCGGTGATGCCGGTGATCTGAGCCGAGGTGATGGGCAGGCCGCTGCCGGGTTCGGAGAGACGACCGGAGATGTTGCCGACGACGGTGACCTCCAGGCCGTCCAGCACCCAGACCGTGCCGAGGCCGATCACCACCATCCAGTGCCAGCGTGACCACGGCAGACGGTCCAGCCGGGCCGGTACATCGGTGGTGTACGGCTTGGGGCGGGCGACGGTGGCCCCGGAGGTCTCCCGGGAGGGCGAGGTGGCGACGCCCTTCGGAGTGGGCGTGCCGGACGGGTCAGGCGTGGGCATCGCGGCTCCTCGCACGCCGGGGACCGGCGCCCCGGCGACGCTCCGGTGCGAGTGCCCACAGAGGGCCGGATGAATCAGGGACGGGGAGGGGGTGGGGCGGGGGAGGGGGGAGGGGGCCCCAGAAGGGAAAAGCCCAGAGAAGCACCGGCGTCAATGCCCGCTCATGGCCCGCGTATCTCCCCACCTGCCTGCGTCCCAGGCCCTGGCTGCACTGGCTGAGCCCTGCACTGACTGGGCCCTGTTCGCGTTCCCGGCCCTGTCCGCGTTTCCAGCCCTGTCCGCGTTCCTAAGCCTGTGCGTCCCCTATGGCCTGCCCGGCTCCCTCCGCCTTGCCGACGGCTCTACGCCCTGCCCATCCCCGCAGCACCTTCGTCGCTTCCCGCGCCCCCAGCGCTGCCCTGGCCCGTCCCGCTCGTCTCGCCCGTCTCGCCCGTCTCGCAGGATCTTTTCGGCCCTGGGGAACCGTCCCGCTCGCCCCTCGCTCGGGTTCCTGCTTCTCCGCCCTGACTCACACCTCGACGCCGCGGGCCCGCAGCCAGAGGAGCGGGTCGACCGGGTCACCGCCGTTCGGGCGGACCTCCAGGTGGAGGTGGGGGGCCGTGACGTTTCCCGTGGCGCCGACTCGTCCGATCACCTCGTCGGCCTCGACCGGGCCGGAGGCTCGCACGATGGACGAAAGGTGGCAGAACCACAGTTCCGTGCCGTCGCCGAGAGTCAGGACGACGCGGTATCCGTACGGACCGGCCCAGCCCGCCGACGTGATGGTGCCCGCGTGGACGGCCTTGACCGGGGTTCCCGTCGGGGCGGTGAAGTCCTGGCCCGTGTGGTGCGCGAGCCAGCGGTCACCCGCTTGGCCGTAGCCGGCGGCGAGGGTGTGGGAGGCGAGCGGCGCGACGTGCGGGCCGGTCAGATGGGGAAGGTCTTCGGGTCCGGCCTCCTGGGGGGAGGGAACCGCTGGCGCTTCGGCTGTGGGGGGCGCGCCATTCGTTTCGGCCCGTGCCTCGGCGGTCGCCACCCGGGCTTGGCCGTGGGCCTGCGCCTGGGCTGCGTCGGTGGCGTGGATGGCGGCGTCTACGGGCCCGGTCGAAGGGGCGTGCTTGCCTTCCGGGCTGGTGGGCTCGGTGTCGCCGCTGGTCAGCGCCTCGGCCGACGCGGCCGGGCGGGTCGGCTCGTCGGCCGTAAGGCCCGCGGTCTCCTGGCCCTCGACGTTCCGGCCCGGGACCTCAGCGCTCGCTGCCTCATCGGCCTGCCCCACGGTGACGCCCGGCTCCTCACCCTCCAGGGCACCCGCGCCCTGAACGGCGGTGGCGCCCGAGTCGTGGGCAGTGGTGGCGCTTCGGGATGCGACGGGTGCGCTGGCCTGCGGTTCTGCTTCCTCGCCCTGTTCTGCGGCCTGCTCCATCACCGGCGCCGCCTGCGGGCTCGGTGCGGCAGAAGCGGGGCCGGGAACGGCGTCGGCTGCCGGCGGTTCCGGCGAGGGATCGGCTGCGTGCGGGTCCGGGGCCGTCGTCTGCTCGGCGGCCGGGGCCTGGGTGGCCTGGTCGGTGTGCTCGTCCCGGGGCACGGTGACGGGCCAGGGGTCGGCATTACCGTCCGATATCTGCTCGTCGGAGCCGGAGTCGGAGTCAAAGGCGGAGTCAAAATCTGCGTCGGAGTCCGCACCCTGCTGTTGTTCGGCCTGCTGGAGGATGCGGTTCAGGAGCGTCTCGCCCGCCCTGTCGCCCAGCGTCGTACCGCCGTTGGAAGGCCCGGCACTCGGGTGGGGCGCGGTCGGCGCGGGGCCGTTGCCCGATGAGCCGTCGCCTCCCGCCACGTCGGCCGACGGCGTGGAGCCGTCCGGGGCCACGGAGCCCTCTGAGATGGACGTCGCAGGGGCGCTCGCGCCCGTAAGACCGGTCACGGAATCAGCCCCCACCATCTGTGCCGAGAGTTCGTCGGCTTCCCCGCCCGCGTCGGGAAGGGATATCGGGGCAGGCGGCCGGCCCGCGGCCGAGGCCACACCACCCGCGCCCACCGCGGCGATGACGCCCACACCCAGCACCGTGCTGCCGCGGGCGAGCCCGGTGCGCTGTTTGCCTACCCGGTGCTTGCCGCGCGCCGGGGGGAGGAAGTCGTCAACGGTGTCGTACGACGCCTCGTCGGCCGCCTGCTCCCAGCCGGGCGCGGCAGTGGCGCCCTCCGCGCCCGGAACCAGTCCGCCGGTCGGGCCGGGCACGGAACCACCTTCCACCCCGGAAGCGGATGCGCCATCGAATCCGGGAACGGGATCGCCGCCCAAACCGGGAACGGGACCTTCGTCCGCACCAATTCCCGAACCGGCGACCAGAGGGAACTCCGAACCGGCAACGTCACCAGAGCGCGCGAAGTGCGCGGCGTCCACGTACCCTGCCGCCCCTACCGAGCCCTCGAAACCCACCGAGCCCTCGAAACCGTCGGCGCCCGCAAAACCCCCAGTGCCCGCAAAGTCCCCTGCGCCCGTAAAGCCCTCAGCGACAGAGAAGCCAGCAAGAACCGCTCCGTCCCCGACCGTCCCTCCACCTCCCGCAGCCGCAGAACCGTCGAAGCCGTACGCCACCGCATCACCGGCCCCATACGCCACACCAGCCGCCCCCACATCATGAGCAACAGCCGGAGCCTCAGCCACGAACGAGTCCCCCGGAATCACCGCCCCGGAAACCACCCCCGCCGCAGCCACCCCGGAAGCCGCCCCACCAGGAGCCACCCCCGAAGCCACCCCACCGGAAACAGCCCCACCAGGAACCGCCCCACCCACCGCGACCACCGGCACAGAGGCCCCCGACGACCCCACCGACACGGACACCACAGAAGCCCCGCCCCCCGAAGCCCCCATCACGCCTGGCAGCGTCACCGCGGACGGCGATACCTGGGGTGGCGGCGCGGAAGCCGCGGCAAAAGAATCCTCGGAAGCGGACCTGTTGGACGCCACGGGGGCGCACTCCTTTCCTCCCTCTCCGCCTACCGGGTTAGCTGACGGGTTCGGAGCAGGAAGGTCTCCTACGGGCGCCCCTGGCGGAGGCGTCCGATTCACCCCGAGGTGGTGGTTCCCCGGTTCCCTGGGCACGGTCATTCAGTTGGGACGAGCCGAGCCACGGTTGCGGTGGGCCGGGGTGCCGGCCGCCGCGGCCGTGGTGACGAACCGTGGTGACGAATGGCGCTGAACGGGATTCGGCGTCGCCGCGCGGTGCCGCCTCCTGCGACGGCTGGGACATCCGCGTTGCGTTATCGGACAGTAATAGAATTCGCCGCCCGATACCAAGCGTTCCCCACAAAACGCCCTTCACCACAGCACGCCCTTATCCCTATATAAGGGCATAAAAGACAGCAAGCAGGTACAGCCGCGCGAAACCAACCCGGCCCGATTGTGTGCCAGTCGTTATGCGCAGGGGTGCCCGCCGCTCACAGGCCGTGAGAGCAGGACGGCGAGCGCAGTAACGTCTGATCATGGTCGTCGACAGCGCGCGGGCAGTGGCGGATCGGTACGGGGAGTTCTCCTCCCAGCAGGCGCGGGGGCTCTCCCCGGCGCACGAGGAACTGACCGCCCGGATCAGCCAGGACCCCGATTTCTGTGACCACCTGGCCCGCGCCCTCCCCGCCGGCAACAAGCAGCAGCCCAACCTCCTCCTCGCCGCCGTCCGCTACCTCGACGGCCCGTACGCCGACCAGGGCCCGCGGGGCGAATCCGCCTACCGAGGGTGGCGCGAGTGGACCCTGCGCCACTGGGACGAGGTGCGCGACGTGGTGATGCGCCGGACCACCCAGACCAACGAGCCGGCCCGCTGCGCCACCCTGCTCCCCCTCCTGGTCCGGCTGCCGCAGCCGCTGGCGCTCCTGGAGGTCGGCACCTCGGCGGGCTTGTGCCTGCATCCCGACCGGTACCGCTACCGCTTCGACGACCGTCCGGAGTTCGGCGCCCCGGACAGCGCCGCGGTCTTCCCCTGCCGTACGAACCCGGGTACGCCCGTCCCGGACCGCCTCCCCGAGGTCGTATGGCGCGGCGGCATCGACCTCAACCCGCTCGACCCGGCCGACCCGGACGACCTCCGCTGGCTCCAGGCCCTCATCTGGCCCGATGGCACCGGCGACCGGCCGCGCCGTCAGCGAGCCGCGATAGAGACGGTGCGGACAGCGCCGCGCCCCCACATCGTTCGGGGCGACCTCGTGGACGAGCTCCCGGCGCTCGCCGCGGCGGCCCCCTCGGACGCCACGCTGGTCGTCTTCCACACCGCCGTCCTGACCTACCTGCCGCTCGCCCGGCGCGAGGAGTTCGCCGCACTCGTCCGCGGCCTCTTGAAGGGCCGGGGCCACTGGATCTCCAACGAGCACCACACGGTCCTCCCCTGGATCCCCTCCCCACACCCGGCGCCGCACGCCCGCGCACGCGCCCGCGCCTCTCAGCCGGACGCGCTCCCCGCCGCGCCGTACACGCCTGACGGCCCCCCGGACGCGCCCACCACCGTCACCCCCCACCGGGAAAGCCTCCTGACCCTCGCCCTCGACGAACGCCCGGTCGCCCTCGCCGCCCCCCACGGCCAAACCCTCCACTGGCTCACCTGACGCACTCCACAACCCCCAGCACGCCACCAGCCACCACCGTCACTCCAGCAACAGCCCCACCACCAACGCCCACCAACACCCCGCTCCCCAACCAACGAACCACCCCCGTCCCCAACCCACGAACCACCCACCCCCCAAAGACAGGCCCCTACCCCTCCGGCCACCCCTACCCCTCCCCCTCCCCCGGTCGGCGCACCGCCAGCAGGGCCATGTCATCCGCCGGCCCCCCACCCGCATGGCGCGCGACATCGGCCACCAGCGTCTCCAACAGCACCTCGGGGTCCGGCGAACACCGGCCGCGCAATCGCGTCTCAGGCTCGTAGAACTCCCCTTTCTCGTTACGGGCCTCGGTCACCCCGTCGGTGAACAGCAGCAGCGTCGACCCCGCCGGAAACTCCGTCTCGTCCGCCCGGTCCGGCCACCCGGCCACCTCGCTCATGCCCAGCGGCAGCGCCGGGACCGCCGGTTCCACCTCGCACAGGCCACCCGTCGGCGAGATCAGCAGCGGCGCCGGGTGCCCCCGGTTCAGAACGCGCAGGGTGCCGTGCTCGTCGGACGGGATCTCCGCCAGCACGGCGGTCGTGAACCCCTCGAACTGGTCGAGCCCTTCCCGCCGCCGACCCTCCCGCTGCAACGCCCGCTCCAGCCGCCCCGCCACCGCCTCCAGGCTCGCCTCCTGTTCCGCGGCCTCGCGGAAGGCTCCGACGACGATCACCGCGGCCTCCACCGCGTCCAGCCCCTTGCCCCGTACGTCGCCGACGACCAGCCGCACGCCGTGCCGGGTGTCCTGGACGGCGTACAGGTCCCCGCCGATCCGCGCGTCCGCCCGCGCCGCCACGTAACGCGCCGCCACCATGAGCCCACCGACCCGTCGCCCGGGCGTGGGCAGCACGGCCCGCTGGGCGGCCTCGGCGACGTCGCGTACGGAGGCGAGCCGGTCGTCGGTCCGGCGCACCAGCCAGTTGATGCCCAACGCGAGGACGGCGACGACCAGCACCGTGACCACCTCAGTGGACGACTCCCCGGCACTCTGCCCGTCCCCGTGCAGGACGGCGGCCCACGTCGCGCAACCGACCGCGACGACGGCCGTGACGGCGGTGACGCGCGGCGAGTGCAGCGGTGCGGCGACCAGTGGAGCGGCGGAGAGGAACGGGGCCGCGGAACTGCCCGCGGGCATCCCGAACTCGAACGCCACCCCGCCGGCCAGCAGCAGCACGGGCAGCCATCGGGCCACCCGCCGCCCGAACGGCGCCCACCGCGCCCAATACGCCTGCTCACCCTCCCCCGTACGCCCCCCACCACGTCGCCGCATCCGCGCCCCGGCCTCTTTCCCGCGCCCGATCACCGCCGTCCCAAGGCTGTGGCGCGGGGCAGAACACGGCGAATCGAACTCGGCCGTCCGGAGCAAAGCTCCGAAGGCCGACAAACACGGAAGCCAACGAGCCCCGGAAGCCAACGACCCCTAGAAGCCGACAAACCCCGGAAGACCGGCAAAGGAAGGCGAGCACCCGACCAAGTGGCCCGAGTACGCACGAGAGGCGGGCCGGGAAAACCCACCGGCCCCACGGCACACACAACACAGCGCCCCTCCGGGACCGACCCGGAGGGGCGCTGGGCAACAGCTCTACGGGGTTCCCCCCGCTCGTGCGTAGGCCGTGTGGGACTCGAACCCACAACCAATGGATTAAAAGTCCACTGCTCTGCCAATTGAGCTAACGGCCCTCATCGCGCAGCATAACCGGACGCGTTCGGCTTCCCCGAAGGGATACCGGTGCCCGGTCGACACCACGCGCGGGTCCAGACCCGCACCGAGCAGCATAGCCCGCGCTCCCGCGGTTTCCGGAAGGTATTGCCGATCAGCCCGGAGAACTCGGGGGCAACACCAGCCTCACCGGCCTCACCACCCCCGCCGCGCAGCCACGGCCCCCGGCCCCGACCGCCCAAGCACCCGCGCGTACACCGCATACACAAGCACCACATGCACATGCACCACATTCACCGCATGCACCGCACACCACCGCCATACCAACGCAAGCATCGCCCCTGCACAAACGCCAAGGGCCCGTACAGCACGCACGCAACCCGCACAAACGCCAAGGGCCCGTACAGCACGCACGCAACCCGCACAAACGCCAAGGGCCCGTACAGCGCGCACGCATATCGCACGCTGTACGGGCCCTCGTCACACTCTTGGCGACGCCTCGTCAGTCACCGACCGACGACGGCACCTCACCGGTCACCGACCGGCAACGACCTCCGTCAGCCGCCACCCGGCAACCGCCACCCGGCTACCGTCAGCCGTTGCGCTTCCAGCGCGGCTTGTCCTCGCGGCGGCCGAAGGAGCCGGCGCCGGCGCCCCGGTGGTCGTCGCGGCGGCCGTACGGACGGTCGCCACCCGAGCGGTAGCCGCCCGAGGAGGGACGGCCGCCGGAACGGTCGTCACGGTTGAACGGACGGTCGCCGCCACCGGAGCGGTAGCCGCCGGAGGACGGACGGCCACCGGAGCGGTCGTCACGGTTGAACGGACGGCTCGGACGGTCGTTGCGGTCGCGGAAGCCACCGGAGCGGTCGTCGCGGCGGTCCCGGCGCTCGAAACCGCCGCGGTCGCCACGGTCACGATCGAAGCCCCGGTCACCGCGGTCGCGGCCGAAGCCGCCCCGGTCGTCACGGCGCTCGTCACGGCGGTCCCGGCCGCCGAAGCCACCCCGGTCGTCCCGGCGGTCCCGGCCGAAGCCGCCGCCGAAACGGTCATCCCGGCGCTCACGGCGCTCGAAGCCGCCACCGGAGCGGTCGTCGCGCCGGTCCCGGCCGCCGAAGCCCCGGTCACCGCGGTCGCGGCCGAAGCCGCCCCGGTCGTCGCGACGCTCGTCACGGCGGTCCCGGCCGCCGAAGCCACCCCGGTCGTCCCGGCGGTCCCGGCGCTCGAAGTTGCCGCGCTCGTCGCGCCGCTCGAAGCCGCCGCGGTCGCCGTCCCGGCGGTCGAAGCCGCGGTCGCGGTCGCCCGAGGAGCGGCGCGGGGCCTCGTCGTCGCGGCGGTCGTCGGCCTGGGCCGGGACGGTGGTCTGCGGGGCCTCGTCGGCCGTGGCGGGAGCGTCCTCGGCAGCGGCGGCGGTCGCCGCGGCCACGGCCTGCTCCGGGTCCTCGCCGCGCTCGCGGGCGGCGCGGGCGGTCAGCCGGTTCGCCTCCTCGCGGAGCTCGGCGGCGCGCCGCTGGGCGCGCTCCAGCTCGCGGGAGAGCTCGGCGGCCTCGCGCTCGGCCTGGCGGGCGGAGTTGGACGCCGACTCGGCCTGGACCTCGGTGAGCGAGCGGGCGCCGGTGATCCGGGCCACGTCGTCGTCGAAGACGCCCGAGCCGCTGACGATGTGACGCGAGGCATCCACGCCCGCGTCCTCCATCAGGCGGAAGATCTGCCGGCGCTGGTGCGGCAGGGCCAGCGAGACGACCGTGCCGGACTGGCCGGCGCGGGCGGTGCGGCCCGAACGGTGCAGGTAGTCCTTGTGGTCGCCGGCCGGGTCCACGTTCAGGACCAGGTCGATGCCGTCGACGTGGATGCCGCGGGCGGCGACGTCGGTGGCGACCAGGCAGTTGACGTAACCGTCCTTGAAGTCCGCCAGCGTGCGGGTACGGGCGCCCTGCGTCATGCCGCCGTGCAGCGCGTCCGCGCGGACCCCGGCGTCGCACAGCTGCTCGGCGACGCGGTCGGCGCCCAGCTGGGTGCGGACGAAGATGATGGTGCGGCCCTTGCGGGCGGCGATGGCGGCGGTGACCGGCGCCTTGTCCTTCGGCTTCACGACCAGGACGTGGTGGGTCATCGTCGTGACGGCGCCCTGCGCGGCGTCCACCTCGTGGCTGACCGGGTCGGTCAGGTAGCGCTTGACCAGCGTGCCGATCTCGTTCTCCATCGTCGCGGAGAACAGCATCCGCTGGCCGCCCGGCGGCACCAGGTCGAGCAGCTCGGTGACCTCGGGCAGGAAGCCCAGGTCGGCCATCTGGTCGGCCTCGTCCAGGACGGCGACCTGCACCTCGTCCAGCGAGCAGGCGCCGCGGTTGATGATGTCCCGCAGGCGGCCCGGGGTGGCGACGAGGACGTCGACGCCGCGCTCCAGGGCGTAGATCTGGTTGCCCATGGACGTGCCGCCGCAGACCACCTTGAGCTTGAGGCCCAGGACGTCGCCGTACGGCTGGAGCGCGTCGCTCACCTGCATGGCGAGCTCACGGGTCGGGGTGAGGATGACGCCGCGGGGGCGCTTCTTCTCGGTACGGCCGCCGGCGAGGCGGTGCAGCAGCGGCAGGCCGAAGGAGAGGGTCTTGCCGGAGCCGGTACGGCCGCGGCCGAGGATGTCGTGTCCGGCGATCGCGTCCGGGATGGTCGCGGCCTGGATCGGGAACGGGACGGTGACACCGTTCTGGGCCAGCTTGCGGACGACCTTCTCGTCGAGACCGAGGTCGGCGAAGGTGACCTGCGGGGTCTCCTCCTCCGCGTCGGCAGCCGCATCAGCCGCCTCGTCGGCGTCGAGGGCGTCGTCGATCACGGCGTCCGTGTCCTGGTCGGCGGGGGCCTCCGGGGCCTGCGCCGCGGGGGCCGTCTGCTCGCCGTTCCCGGCCTCGCTCACGGGCAGGGCGGCGTCGGCCGACAGGGCCTCGTCCTCGTGCGCGGGCAGGACGGACTGATCAGTGGAAATTGACATGCGAAATGCGAAACCTTCCGGAGTCTCGGCACGCGCCCATACTCCGTGAGACTTCACAAACGACCGCCTCGATGCGGTCAGCCACGGCAAGGAGAGAACGCGCCACACGGCGCGCTTCGGGTCAGGCGCCGGGCAAATGGGATCAAACGATCTACCACCATACGCACTCGGGCCCCGAGAACGCAAATAGCCTGACCAGCCCCCTGAAGACCGGCAACCACGGAACCAAAAGTCTCCCGCCGCCGGCCCGGAAACCTCTCGCCACACCCACGCGGGAACCGACCCCGGGGTCGGAAACGACCACCGGCCGCAGAACCGTCCCCTGTCCGATACCGACCACCATGCCACGGCCCCGCGCCCACGCGCCCCCACACCGCTCCCGGCGGACGCCCCGGCCCCTGGACGGACTCCCCGTCCGCCCCGCCTCGCCGTCCGCCGCTCCCGGCTCACCTTGCTCACCCTGCCCGTGCGCCCCGTGCGCCCCGCGCGCTCCAGGGCGCACGACCACCCCCGCCCGCCCGCGCGCACCCCCGGCGCCCGGGAACGCGCACTCCCGCGCCACGCCCGTTGGAGCCCCCTACACCGGCCCCGGCCCCGCCACCGGCCCGCTCTCCGACCCCGAGGCGTCCGGCGAGGACGCCGGGGCCGACGGCGTCGGGGAGGGTTCCGGGCTGCTCATCGTCGGCGTGGGGCGGGCCGACGGGGTGGGGCGCGACGGCGTCGCCGGCGGCGTACTGGTCCGGCCGCTCGTCCGCGAGGGCGCGGGGGCCGAGGAAGAGGCGCCGCCGTCCGTCCGGCCGCGCGCCGGGGACGTCCCGGCGCCGGGTGCCGAGCCCGACGCCGGTTCCGGGTCGGGCTCGGTGTACGCGGACGCCGTCTCCTCCGGCGACCCCGGCCGCTGCCCGCCCTCACCGCGCGGCATCGCTCCCGTACGCCCCATCCGCCGCGGACCGTCGCCGCCCCGCCCGTCGGAGGCCCCGCCGTCCGGCGCGGCCCCGCCGCCCTGCCGGGAGGTGCTGCCCGAGGGCCTGGGGTCTTCCGGGTGGCTCACGCTCATGCAGCCGGTGAGCGACGCGACCAGCGCGGACGCGGCGGCCAGCGCGGCGGCGACGCGGGTCAGGGAGGATCCGGCGGCAGGGGACGGGTTCGGGCGCACGGGCGGAACCTCCGATCCGGGACACGGGCAGCGGGGCGAGCGCCCTGCCCAACTTCCGTTCGCGGCGCGAGGACACGCGCCACGCGCCGCCGATCCCCGCACTCGCCAGGCCACACACGGCCCGCCGTCCCGGCCCGGCAGGACGCGCCGGGCCCGGCCCCGCACCAGCCACGCCCGGCCCGCCGTCCCGGCCACACACGGCCCGCCGTCCGGCCCGCGGGACGCACCAGGACGGCCCCGTACGACACATCAGGCCCAGCCACGCACCAGCCTTGCCCGGCCCCCCGTCCCGGCCCCTCAGAACGCACCAGCGCCGACCACGCACGACGCACCACGCCGCCCCGCGAGCCGCCTCGTCCGGAGCGGTCCGGCGGCTCCCCGCCGCGCGGGATCGTCCCGGAGAATGGGCGTTGTGCTGGAGATGACGCGTGACGCCTTCGAAGAGCTGGTCAGTGACGCCCTGGACAAGATCCCGCCGGAGCTGACGCGGCTGATGGACAACGTGGCGGTGTTCGTCGAGGACGAGCCCGACCCGTCCGACCCCGAGCTGCTGGGGCTGTACGAGGGGACGCCGCTCACCGAGCGCGGCGACTGGTACGGCGGGGTGCTGCCGGACCGCATCACGATCTACATGGGCCCGACGCTGCGCTACTGCGACACCCCCGAGGACGTCGTCCACGAGGTCTCCGTCACCGTCGTCCACGAGATCGCCCACCACTTCGGCATCGAGGACCACCGCCTGCACGAGCTCGGCTGGGGCTGACCGGAACCGGCCGGGGCACACCTCCGGAACACCCCGGCCCCGCACCACGCGCGCGATTCGGGAACCGGCAACCGGCACTCCAAGAGCCCGCAGCCACCCCCACCTCCCGCACACCGCCCCCGCCGCACGGGCATACGCGGGCAGCCGCACGGGCATACGCGGGCAATGGCCCGCGATCCGCTCCGGCTGCTCCGCGCCTGGCTCACCCGCGCGCGGAGCGCACCCGCCGCCGTCCTCCGCGACTACCGTTCCCACCACTCCACCCCGACGAGCACCCTCGTCCACGCCCCGCACCCGTACGCCCGGGCCCTGGGGCTCCTGGCCGTCACGCTCCTGGGCGCCTGGCTGGGCCTGCTGATCGTCGGCAGCGTCAAGGCGCCCGTGGGGCCGGTGGACACCAACATGACGCTGCGGCCCTCGCTCGGCGGCGGCACGAAGATCACCGTCTCGCCCCTGGGCGCCCTGGAGCTGCGCAGCCACGTCGCCCCCATCCGCCTGGACGTGGACGTCGATCGCCTGGACCCCGTGCGCTCCCAGGCCCTGGTCGACCACCCGGACCGGTTCGCCGGTCTTCAGGACGAGGTCACCCGCGACGTCGTGCGCGGCACCGGCACCCTGGCCTTCCGCTCCTGCGTGGCGGTGGTCTCGGGGGCCACCGCCCTGGGCCTGGCCGTCTACCGCAGGCCGCGCCGGGCGCTGGCCGCGGGCGGCCTGGCGCTGGCGCTGCTGGCGGCCTCGGGCGCCGCCGCGTACGCCACCTGGAACCCGAAGTCGGTGCTGGAGCCGAAGTTCTCCGGGCTGCTGTCCTCCGCGCCCTCGGTGGTCGGCAGCGCCCGCAACATCGTCAGCGACTTCAACGCCTACCAGCGGGAGCTGGCCCGCCTGGTCACCAACGTCACCAAGCTCTACGACGCCACGTCCACCCTCCCCGCGTACCAGCCCGACCCGTCCACCCTCCGGGTGCTGCACGTCTCCGACATCCATCTCAACCCGGGCGCCTGGGAGATCATCCGGTCCCTGGTCCGGCAGTACCGGATCGACGTGATCGTGGACACCGGCGACACCATGGACCACGGCTCGGCCGCCGAGAACCCCTTCCTGGACGCCGTCTCCGGACTCGGCGCCCCGTACGTGTGGGTGCGCGGCAACCACGACTCGGCGGCGACGCAGAAGTACCTCGCCGGGCGCCGCGGCGTCACCGTGCTGGACGACGGGCGCGCCGTGACCGTGGCGGGCCTGCGGATCGCCGGGGTCGGCGACCCGCAGTTCACCCCGGACCGCTCCGTCGTGGCCGCCGGTGACGCCGCCGAGCGCGCGGCCGGGGCCCGGCTCGCCGGCGCCCTGCGCACCCAGCGGCGCGCCGGCACCCCGGTCGACCTCGCGCTCGCCCACAACCCGGTCGCCGCGGCCGAGACCGACGGCCTGGTGCCGCTGGCGCTGGCCGGCCACATCCACCACCGCAAGAACCAGCGGCTCCCCCACGGGACGCGCCTGATGATCGAGGGCTCCACGGGCGGCGGCGGGCTGCGCGCGGTGGAGGGCGCCGCGCCCGCGCCCGTCCAGGCGTCCGTCCTCTATCTGGACCGGGGGACGCGACGGCTCCAGGCGTGGGACGAGATCACCCTCGGCGGCCTGGGCCTGTCCAAGGCGGAGGTCAGCCGCCACCTGCCGGGCGAGAACCGGCCGGGGGCGACCCCGTCCGCAACTCCGTCACCGGGCGCGCCGTCCCGCGCCCCGTCCACGGCCCCGCGCGCCCCGGCCCTCCTGCCCCCGGGTCCGGCGGGCTCCTCCGCCCGGGCGCCAAGCTCCTCCCGGTGAGCGGCACCCCGGCCCCTCGTACGGCCCGAGCCCAGCCACTCAGATCCGTCCGGCCGAGGGTTCCTCGTCCTCGTACGAAGCTGTCGCCCGCCTGGCCCCGTACACCGCACGCAGGCGTGCGACCGAGCGCGCGATCCGGCCTGAGCGCCGGTGCCGCACGCCCCGCAGCGCCCGGTGCCGCCCCTCCGCCGCCCCGTCATCGCCCCCGCTGTCAGCCATCCGGCGGGCGCCTTTCGGTGGCGCCGTGCGGCGTCTCGTAAGCCTCGTGGCCCGCCCGCACGTAAACCGTTTTGGCGAACCGTCTCCCCATCCCATATGCTTCTCACGTCCCCGAGGCGCCGACAAAGCGCCCAGGTGGGCCATCAGCCCTCATCGTCTAGTGGCCCAGGACGCCGCCCTTTCAAGGCGGTAGCACGGGTTCGAATCCCGTTGGGGGCACGCATTACCGTGTGCGAGAATGGCTTCGGCCGCTTCTGGCACATGCAAGGTCCTGTGGAGCAGTTTGGAGTGCTCGCCACCCTGTCAAGGTGGAGGCCGCGGGTTCAAATCCCGTCAGGACCGCTGCGGCTGGGTAGCTCAGTTGGTACGAGCGATCGCCTGAAAAGCGATAGGTCGCCGGTTCGACCCCGGCCCCAGCCACACCCTTTGGGTGAAGGCCCCGATCTTCGGATCGGGGCCTTTCGCGTTGCCGCGCCGAGTCGATACGTCGCCTCGTTCGCTTGTTCACTCGTTCGCCCGTCCGGCGTGTGATCCAGGCGCCACACGACACGCGACAGGGACCGTCGGCCGTGCGTGCCCCCCGAGTCACCGTCCCCGCCGACGCCTCCCCGCCCCCGTCAGTACCTCCCCTCCGACGACTCCGGTGCGCGGCGGCCCGCTCCGTGCAGCGGGGTGGCGATGGCCGGTTTGCGTCCGCCGGGGTGGCGGTGGCGCCAGGTCCAGAAGACGGCGCAGGACAGCAGGGCCCAGCCGGCCAGGACGAGGAAGGGGAAGGCGTGCTGGCGGCTGCCGAAGTAGACGGCGCTGTGCTGGGCGTTGACCGACGCGCCCGGGGGGAGCCACTGGCCGATGTGTCCGAGGACCGAGGGCAGCAGCGGCCAGGAGACCGCGCCGCCGGAGGACGGGTTGCCCAGCAGCACCATCAGGCCCCAGGTGGGGATCATGGCCCAGCGCCCGATCAGGGTGTTGAACATCGTGAAGACCATGCCGGAGGTGAACATGGTCAGCGCCAGGATCATCCAGGATTCGAAGAACGGCAGGTTCAGGGCGCCCAGCAGCCAGTCCACGACGGCGGCGATGGCGAACCCGCCCAGCAGCGCGTAGCCGACGGTGAAGGCGATCCGCTCGGCCGGGTTGAGGAGCCGGGCGTGCACGCTGAGCTGGATGGCGCCGACGAAACCGATGATCACGGCGGCGAGGGAGATGTAGAAGAGGGCCAGGCCGCGGGGGTCGCCCTGCTGGAGCGGCTTGATGTCCTTGACCGTCACCGGCACGCCGACCGCCTTGCCGACCTTCGGGGCGGTCTCGGCGAGGACCTGGGCGACCGAGGCACCCGAGGCGCCGGCCACGTCCAGTTCGGCGCGCTTTCCCCGCATGGCGAGGATGGCGAACGCCTTCTGGTCCTCGACGGCGTCCTCGGCCTGCTCGTACGTGGCGTACTGGCGGAGGTTGAGGGAGGCGTTGAGCGCCTTCTCCATCCCGGCGACGAACCTCTCGCCCTCGGCCGCGTGGTCGCTGCGGACCACGGCGGTGGGGATGTTCCGCGGGGTGGGGTTGGCCATGGCGTACGTGTACGAGCCGGCGAAGAGGCCGGCCGCGGCGGCGAGGATGAGGCACAGCACGATCGCCGGGAAGAACGGCGACTTCTTGAAGGCGGTCCACCGGTCCCCCGGCGCCGCGGGGGGCGCGTGCGCCCCGCCCGGCGCGGGGACCCCGTCCGGCCCGACCTCGCGGCCGGGTACGGGCGGGGTGCCGCCGCCCGCGCCCGGTTCGGCGGCCCGGTCGGGGGTGGCTCCGCCGCCGGGCGCCTCCGCTCCGGATCCGTCGGCCGGCTCTGGCGTACCGCCCGGCCGCGGTCCACCGTGGTGATCAGACATGAGGCCACGCTAAAGCACGCATCACGGACATTCTCCTCACATCGCGCGTGCGGGCCCTCGTGGCGCCTCGGATCGGGCCCGGGGGGAGCCGAGGCCGAGCCCAGGGGGAGCCCGAGGCCGAGCCCTTCGGAAGCCGCTCGACCGGGCCCGCGTGACGCCTTTCGGTCGAGCCCGCAGGAAGCCGCCCGACCGTGCCCGTCAAAAGGCCACTCGCCCGCCCTCCCAGCGCGCCACCACCCCGTCCCCTCCCGTCCCACCTCACCCCTTCCGCTCCCCCACCGACCACTCCCGACCACCCCCGTACGGTCCCGTCGCAAATGGTTCGCCAGTCGTTTCGATGAGGTGAGATCCTGGGGGACGTATGTCCACTCAGCCTGCCCCCGCCCTGCCCGCCCTGCTGGAGCGGCTGCCCGAGCTGATGCTGCGCGACCAGCAGCGGCTGGGGCGGCGACTCGACGGCGCGCGCCGGATCCGTAAGCCCGAGGCCCGCGCGGCCGTGCTCGCCGAGATCGCCGACGGGATCGAGGAGGCGGAGCTGCGGGTCGCGCGGCGGCGCGCCGCCGTGCCCGCGATCACCTACCCCGAGCAGCTCCCGGTCAGCCAGAAGAAGGACGCGATCCTTGAGGCCATCCGGGACCACCAGGTCGTCATCGTCGCCGGTGAGACCGGCTCCGGTAAGACGACGCAGATCCCGAAGATCTGTCTGGAGCTGGGGCGTGGCGTCCGCGGCCTGATCGGCCACACGCAGCCGCGCCGGATCGCGGCCCGCACGGTCGCCGAGCGGGTCGCCGAGGAGCTGAAGTCCCCGCTGGGCGAGGCGGTGGGCTGGAAGGTCCGCTTCACCGACCAGGTCGGTGACCGGACGCTCGTCAAGCTGATGACGGACGGCATCCTGCTCGCGGAGATCCAGACGGACCGCGAGCTGCGCCAGTACGACACGATCATCATCGACGAGGCCCACGAGCGCAGCCTCAACATCGACTTCCTGCTCGGCTACCTGGCGCAGCTGCTGCCCAGGCGTCCGGACCTCAAGCTCGTCATCACCTCGGCGACCATCGATCCGGAGCGGTTCGCCCGGCACTTCGGCAGCTTCGCGACCGTGGGCGGCACCGGTGCGAACGCGAACGGCACGACCACGAACGGGGCCGGCACCGCCGCGGACGGGGACGAGCCGCCGAGCGCGCCGATCATCGAGGTCTCCGGCCGGACGTACCCGGTCGAGGTGCGCTACCGCCCGCTGCTCGAAGAGGGCGGCCAGGACAGCGACCGCGACCAGATCACCGCCATCTGCGACGCCGTGGACGAGCTGCAGGCCGAGGGCGACGGCGACATCCTGGTCTTCCTCTCCGGCGAGCGGGAGATCCGCGACACCGCCGACGCGCTGAACAAGAAGAATCTCCCCTTCACCGAGGTCCTGCCGCTGTACGCGCGGCTGTCGCACGCCGAGCAGCACCGCGTCTTCCAGCGCCACACGGGCCGCCGCATCGTGCTGGCGACCAACGTGGCGGAGACCTCGCTGACGGTGCCGGGCATCCGGTACGTCATCGACCCGGGCATGGCGCGGATCTCCCGCTACAGCTACCGCACCAAGGTCCAGCGGCTGCCGATCGAGCCGATCTCGCAGGCCAGCGCCAACCAGCGCAAGGGCCGCTGCGGCCGGACCAGCGACGGCATCTGCATCCGGCTGTACTCGGAGGAGGACTTCCTCTCCCGGCCGGAGTTCACCGACGCGGAGATCCTGCGCACCAACCTGGCCTCCGTCATCCTCCAGATGACCGCGGCCGGGCTCGGCGACATCGAGAAGTTCCCGTTCATCGACCCGCCGGACCGCCGCAACATCAAGGACGGCGTGGACCTGCTGCACGAGCTGGGGGCCCTGGACGCCAAGGAGAAGGACCCCAAGAAGCGGCTCACCCCGATGGGCCGCAAGCTCTCGCAGCTCCCGGTGGACCCGCGGCTGGCCCGGATGGTGCTGGAGGCGGACCGCAACGGCTGCGTGCGGGAGGTGATGGTCATCGCCGCGGCGCTGTCCATCCAGGACCCGCGCGAGCGGCCGGCGGACAAGCAGCAGCAGGCCGATCAGCAGCACGCCCGGTTCAAGGACGAGACCAGCGATTTCCTGGCGTACCTGAATCTGTGGCGTTATATCCGCGAGCAGCAGAAGGCGCTGTCGTCCTCGGCGTTCCGGCGGATGTGCCGCAGCGAGTTCCTGAATTACCTGCGGATACGCGAGTGGCAGGACATCTACGTCCAGCTGCGTTCGGTCGCCAAGACGATGGGCATCCATCTCAGCGAGCAGGACGCCGCGCCCGAGCACATCCACACCGCCCTGCTTTCCGGTTTGCTCTCGCATATCGGATTGAAGGACACGGACGCGAAGAACGAGTATCTCGGGGCCCGCAGCGCCAAGTTCGCCGTCTTCCCCGGCTCGGCGCTCTTCAAGAAGCCGCCGCGCTGGGTGATGTCCGCGGAGCTGGTGGAGACCTCCCGGCTGTGGGCGCGGGTGAACGCCCGGATCGAGCCGGAGTGGATCGAGCCGCTCGCCCAGCACCTGGTCAAGCGCACGTACAGCGAGCCGCACTGGGAACAGAAGATGGCCGCGGTGATGGCGTACGAGCGGGTGACGCTCTACGGCGTCCCGATCGTGGCGCAGCGCAAGGTGAACTACGGCCGGATCGATCCGGAGACCTCGCGGGACCTGTTCATCCGCAACGCCCTGGTCGAGGGCGACTGGCGCACCCACCACCAGTTCTTCCATGACAACCGCAAACTGCTGGGCGAAGTGGAGGAGCTGGAGCACCGCGCCCGGCGCCGCGACATCCTCGTCGACGACGAGACGCTTTTCGACTTCTACGACCAGCGGATTCCCGAGCACGTCGTCTCCGGCGCGCATTTCGACTCGTGGTGGAAGCACAAGCGGCGGGACGAGCCGGAGCTGCTGAATTTCGAGCACTCCATGCTCATCAACGAGTCCGCCGAGGCGGTCACCAAGGAGGACTACCCGGATTCCTGGCGGCAGGGTCCTTTGAAATTCAAGGTGACCTACCAGTTCGAGCCGGGCGCGGACGCGGACGGCGTGACCGTCCACATCCCCCTCCAGGTGCTCAACCAGGTGACCGCCGAGGGGTTCGACTGGCAGATCCCGGGCCTGCGCGAGCAGCTCGTCACGGAGCTGATCCGCTCGCTGCCCAAGCCAATCCGCCGCAACTACGTCCCGGCGCCCAACTTCGCCGCCCGCTTCCTGGACTCCACCGTGCCGCTCCAGGGCGCGCTGACGTCGTCCCTGGCCGCGGGGTTGCAGCGGATGGTGGGCGTGCCGGTGGACGCGTCCGACTTCGACTGGTCGAAGGTCCCCGACCACCTGAAGATCACCTTCCGGGTGGTGGACGAGCGGCGCCGCAAGCTCGCCGAGGACAAGGACCTGGAGGCGCTCCAGCTGGCGCTGAAGCCCAAGACGCGGGCCGCCATCTCCAAGGCGTTCGAACGCGCCGCCGAGCGCCCCGCCAAGGGCGCCAAGGGCGAGGCCGGCGCCGCGGCCGGGCCCGAGCAGCGCACCGGGCTCACCTCCTGGACGATCGGCGCCCTGCCGCGCACCTTCGAGACCCGGCGCGCGGGCCAGCCGCTCAAGGCGTACCCGGCGCTGGTGGACGAGGGCAGCAGCGTGGCCGTGCGCCTCTTCGACACCGAGGCCGAGCAGCAGGCGGCCATGTGGAAGGGCACCCGGCGGCTCATCCTGCTCAACATCCCGTCCAACCCGGCCAAGTTCGCGCAGGACAAGCTCAGCAACCAGCAGAAGCTGGCACTGTCCCGTAACCCGCACGGCTCCATCCAGGCGCTGTTCGAGGACTGCGTGACCGCCGCGGCCGACCGGCTGATCGCCGCCCACGGCGGTCCGGCCTGGGACGAGGAGTCCTTCCGCAAGCTCTTCGACGCGGTGCGCGCCGACCTGGTGGACGCGACGATGCGCACGATCCAGCAGACGCAGGAGGTGCTGGCCGCCTGGCAGGCGTGCGAGCGCCGCCTGAAGTCCACCGCCGCCCCGTCCCTGCTGGCCTCCCTGACGGACGTCAAGGAGCAGCTCGCGGCCCTGATCAAGCCCGGCTTCGTCACCGCGCACGGCGCCCGGCGGCTGCCGGACCTGATGCGCTACCTCGTCGCGGCGGACCGGCGCCTCCAGCAGCTCCCGCACCACGCCGAGCGGGACCGCGCGCGCATGGCGAAGGTGAAGGAAATGCAGGACGAGTACCTGTGGCTGCTGGAGCAGTTCCCCCGGGGCCGCCCCGTACCGCAGGAGGCCCGGGACATCCGCTGGATGATCGAGGAGCTGCGGGTCAGTTACTTCGCGCACGCCCTCGGAACGGCCTATCCGGTCTCGGACAAGCGCATCGTGAAGGCCGTGGACGCCGCGGCTCCGTAGGTACGCCGGGGGTGCGGGCGGGTTCGGCGCCAGTGGGCGCGATCACACGGGCACCGGTTCGACCGCACCCCCTGACCTGCTGTAGAGTCTTGCTTCGCAGCCACCCGGAAGCGGGAGGCAGGCGCAAGGTCCTGTGGAGCAGTTTGGAGTGCTCGCCACCCTGTCAAGGTGGAGGCCGCGGGTTCAAATCCCGTCAGGACCGCCTCATAGAACGGCCCGCATCGAAACGATGCGGGCCGTAGTGTTGTGTGGCCGGTCATCCGCGGACCCGGCACCCGCGGCGAACGCCGTCTTGACGGGGGCACGTACCGCCGGTACGTACGGGAAAAAGAGGCGTGGCGCGCGCCGAGGACCGGGGGCGGATCCGGTTCCCTCCCCGATCGGCTCGTCACCCGCGGGACGGGGCTTCCCTTCCGGGGCACGATGAGCGGCACGGCGACTCTGCCGCCGGACGGTGTGCGCGTCCGCCACGGATCGTGAGGTGCCTCCAGGGGCCGGGAGGAGCGTGCGATGACCACAGCCGCCAGGCATGAGACGAGGGCACTCCTGCGTGCCCATCTGTCAGCCGTCTCCGGGTACCGCGGCTATCGCCATCTCACCCGCCACTGCCCCGTCTGCCACCGGCTGCTGCGACTCGCCATGGAACCGCACGAGGACATGGAACCGCACGAGGAGGAGACGTCCCCCGCGCCGCCGAGTGCCGCCGGTCCTGGTCCTTCGGACGGAGCGACCGGCGCCCCTGCCCGTACGGACGAACCGGACGTCGGGCCGCCGGGTACCGCCCGGCCGGCCGCCACCGAGCCGGCCGGCGGGCCGCCACCGTCCGACGCTTTATGGGAAGCGGCGGATCGCGCGGACGAGAACGGATCGGTGGTCGGCCGCCACCGCGCGCCGGGGGCCGGGCGGGGAACCCCCATGGGCCAAGAGGCCGAAGGGCCCGCGGACAGGTGACCAAGGCCGTCTGTCCCGGCCGCGCGTACGGTGGCAGGCTGGCCATGGAGACGAACGGCGCCCGCGGGGAATGAACGGGACCCGCGACGCGCTCTCTATCGCGAGAGTCGTGAACGGCACAAGCGGCGCGCGCTGTGGCGGGTATCACTGAAACCGCGTCAGAAACCGCGGAACTTACACCTGCCATACAACAGGTCAATTTAATATGTGCAATTGCACCGCTTGTATGGTGCTCCCTCAGGGAGGACGAGGAGAACGGAGACCCCGTTCATCCGTACCGCGGGACAGTTCTCCAGGAGGGGCGGACAAGCCGTTCCGAGGGTCCCGGAGGGCGCGGGGAAGGCGCGAGCGCCGCGCGGGGCACGGGCGGCCGGCGCCCCGCAAAAGAAGAATCGCGCTGGACCCGGCGGAGTCCAGCGCGATGACGACGTACCCGGAACGGGAGTCGGGCCTGTTGGGGCAGGCGCCTCGTCGTAAGGTGGTGCGCAGAGCCGGCGGAGACCGACTCGGGTGAAGCTGTGGTGCTGTGGGCGGCGCTCGGGTTGGGGGGCCCGAAAAACAGCCCGGTTATGCGGTTGTTCAGGCCTCGCTGCGCTGCTGCGGAATGCCCGCGAGCAGTGCGCGGACCTCGGCCTCGCGGTAGCGCCGGTGTCCTCCGAGCGTGCGGATGGACGTGAGCTTGCCTGCCTTGGCCCAGCGGGTCACCGTCTTCGGGTCCACGCGGAACATCGTGGCAACCTCGGCGGGGGTCAGCAGCGGCTCGGCGTCAGGGGTGCGAGCGGTCATGAGCGGCCTCCTCGGGAGAACCGAACCATCACGGTTCTTTCCTCTAAATTCTGCACCTTGACCCGCGTTGCCCGAAATGGCAGACGCGGGCCGAGTCGGTTATAGGACGAACGGCTTGTCCTCGGCACTACAACTACACCATCTGTCCAGCCACGTCGGCCAAACCGATGGAATTGCCCTCTCAGGTGTTCAACCTCGGCGGAAGCCGATGGACCATGCCATAACGGACAGTCACGCCATCGTGACGATCAGTCACAGCGTGACCAGGCGTCATCAGGTGCACCAAGAACGGCAAAACCGAGCTATCCGCCCATAGTTGGACGGAAGGGGTCCTTCTCGGACTCCTTGTCCTATTTTGGCACGAGGGTATGGCTTGGCCGCAAGGCCCGAAGTCAGTGCTTTAGGTCACGCTTGGGGCAATCGCCCGGATCGGGACCATCGTCCCGCGCCCCCTTCCACACCGGGCGGCGCCCCCGGCGCACGCCTTACGTATTACACCGCTTCCGTGCGCCTGATCCGCTCCCTGGACCGGTCGTAGGACGAAAGTCCCGGCGCCGGGACGGAGCGGCCCCCTCTTCGGGACGAAGGTCCCGCCGGCGCCTGCCGGGCCACGCCCCGGCCTCGTACAGGACACCGCCGCCCCGCCTCGTGATCATGGCCGAACAGGGACCCGCGCACCCCGGCTGCCGGGGCCCACCCGGCCTCGCGATCAGCCCACCCCGACTGACGCCCCGCCCCGCCTCGCGATCAGCCCACCCCGGCTGCCGCACCACCCCGCCTCGCGAGCCCCGCCCCGAGAGCCCCCGCGCCCTCAGCTCGCGAACTGCCGGGCCCGCACCTCGCTCCACCGCTCCGACAGCCGCTCGTACGCCTGTCCGGCCCGCTCGCCGTCCCCCTCCCGCAGCGCGGCCAGCCCGGCCGCCACCTCGGCCGCCGAGTGGTCGTCGGCCAGCAGGCCCTCGGGCATCGTGTGCACCAGCCCGCCGTAGTCCAACTCCACCAGCGCGCGCGGGTGGAACTCCTCCAGCCAGCGCCCCACGTCCACCAGACCGTCGATCAGCGGCCCCTCCCCCAGGGCCTCCTTCAACGTGCGCAGCGCCCGCGCGACCCGGCGCCTGGCCTGCACCATCGGTGTGCGGTACCGCAGCACCAGCCCCTGCTCGCCCTTGGTGTACTCCCGTTCCTCGTCGGTGAACAGGACGAACCAGCGCACCGGCACGTGCCAGGTGGCCCCCCGGATCCAGGGCCGGGCGTCGGGGTTGCCCACCCGCCAGTGCTCGTAGTCCGCGACCGCCTGGCGGCGCACGACGGGCGGCAGCGCGGCGTCCAGCACCGGGGCGGGCAGCAGCTCCGCCAGCCCGTCCAGCGCCTGCCAGCCGCGCAGCCGGGTGCGCCACGGGCAGACGCACAGCACCCCGTCCAGGTCGGCCACGAAGGCGTCGGCGCTCTCGTGGACCGGGACCGGCACCGGCGGCGTGGGCAGCAAGTCCGCGAGGGAGCGGCGCAATTCGTCCTGGACCGTGGGGATCCGCTCGCGCCGGGCGTAGTGCGCCCAGTGGGTGCGTTCCGGTTCGGGGAACGCTGCCAGCGGCTCGTAGACCCGTAGATAGGCCGCGTACGGGACCATCACCGACGACGCCAAGGCCACGCCCGTTCCTCCACAGGGAAGTTCCGCGTTCTGAGGGCCCGTCACCGGCTGACGGGAACGCGGAATCCGCGGCTCCCGCTCCGGTCCGGGATACGGCAAATCGTCCCATGCCCGTCCCTCAGGAGAGGGTGATCCTTCGCACTGGCCCGATCAACCCACGCCGCAGGTCTTACTCTCTTCCCGACCGGGCCCTCTCCACCCGCTCCGCCACAAGCGGGCGGGGCGCCGAGGGCGTCCACCGCGACTTATGGGAGTCACCATCGTGACCGACGTACGTCCCGCCACCGTCAGCGCCGACGGCGGCGTCCTGCACACCCTCTTCCGTTCGGAACAGGGTGGCCACGAGCAGGTCGTCCTGTGCCAGGACCGTGCCACCGGCCTCAAGGCCGTGATCGCGATCCACAGCACCGCCCTGGGCCCCGCCCTGGGCGGCACCCGCTTCTTCCCGTACGCCTCCGAGGAGGAGGCCGTGCTGGACGCGATCAACCTCTCCCGCGGGATGTCGTACAAGAACGCCCTGGCCGGCCTCGACCACGGCGGCGGCAAGGCCGTGATCATCGGTAACCCCGACCTGATCAAGACCGAGGAACTCCTGCTCGCCTATGGCCGGTTCGTGGCGTCCCTGGGCGGGCGTTACGTGACCGCGTGCGACGTCGGCACGTACGTGGCCGACATGGACGTCGTCGCCCGTACCAACCAGTGGACGACGGGCCGTTCGCCGGAGAACGGGGGCGCGGGCGACTCCTCCGTGCTCACCGCCTACGGCGTCTTCCAGGGGATGCGGGCCTCGGCCCAGCACCTGTGGGGCGACCCGACGCTGCGCGGGCGCAAGGTCGGCGTCGCGGGCGTCGGCAAGGTGGGCCACCACCTGGTCGAGCACCTGCTTCAGGACGGCGCCGAGGTCGTGATCACCGACGTGCGGGCCGAGTCGGTGGACCGGGTGCGCGCCAAGCACCCGCAGGTGGGCGTGGTCGCGGACACCGACGCGCTGATCCGTACCGAGGGCCTGGACGTGTACGCGCCGTGCGCCCTGGGCGGCGCGCTGAACGACGAGACCGTGCCGGTCCTCACCGCGAAGATCGTGTGCGGCGCGGCCAACAACCAGCTCGCGCACGCCGGCGTCGAGAAGGACCTCGCCGACCGGGGCATCCTGTACGCCCCGGACTACGTGGTGAACGCCGGTGGCGTGATCCAGGTCGCCGACGAGCTGCACGGTTTCGACTTCGACCGCTGCAAGGCCAAGGCCACCAAGATCTTCGACACCACGCTGGCGATATTCACGCGTGCGAAGGCCGACGGCATCCCACCCGCCGCGGCGGCCGACCGGCTCGCCGAGCAGCGGATGGCGGACGCCCGCAAGGGCTGATCGTCACCGGCCGATCGCGGGCCGTGATCACACCGGCGTCCGCCCGACGGGTGGTGAAGGACACATCCCTCGCCACCCGTCGGCGGGTCGCCGGAGCGGACAGGTTAAAATCGCAGCTGACCAGCGGGGACGGGGCGTCTCGCGGGTTGTGCAAAGCGGTCGGTGATGCGGGCGACGTACCGTATGGCCGCGGAAGCAGGTACCGTTGAAGCCCTACGGGCCGGTCTCTCTGTCGAGAGTCCGCTCTGAATCATGAACGCGTGTCAAGACTCTGGGGCCGTCGAGCCCCGTCGTTGAGGGGGTCGAGCCATGGGGCGCGGCCGGGCCAAGGCCAAGCAGACGAAGGTCGCCCGCCAGCTGAAGTACAACAGCGGTGGGACTGATCTCTCACGCCTGGCCGAAGAGCTGGGTGCGACGCAACAGCCGGCGCAGCAGCCGCCGAACGGCGAGCCGTTCGGGGATGACGAGGACGACGACCCGTACGCACGGTACGCCGACCTGTACAACAACGACGACGATGACGAGGACGAGGACAACTCGTCCCGGCAGCGTCGCCGCGCCTGACGCGCCGACCCGATCCGCGCGGGGTTCGACCCACGACTCCGCAGGGTGACGGTCCGCCCGTGTTCACGGCGTGCATCGTTCGACCACGGACCCGGTCCCGGGGCATACCCCGGGACCGGGTTCTGTGCTGCCCGGGGGCGGACGGCGCGGACGGGCCTCGCCGCCCGTCCCGGTGTTCCGATCACCGGGACGGCCGCATCGGCTCGTGCGCGCACCGAAAGGTCCCGCCCCTCAAACGGCGTAGTCACCGGTCAGGGTGACGGCCTCGGTCCGGCCGCCGCGCTCGGTGATCTCGCCGGCCAGCCACGCGTCCACGCCGCGGTCGGCCAGCGTGGTCAGGGCCACGTCCACCGACTCGCGCGGGACCACGGCCATCATGCCGACGCCCATGTTCAGGGTCTTCTCCAGCTCCGCCCGCTCCACCGAGCCGGTCCGGCCCACCAGGTCGAAGACCGGGGCCGGGGTCCAGGTGGACCGGTCGACGGTGGCGTGCAGCGCGTCCGGGATCACCCGGGCCAGGTTGTTCGCCAGTCCGCCGCCGGTGATGTGCGAGAAGGCGTGCACCTCGGCCGTACGGGTGAGGGCCAGGCAGTCCAACGAGTAGATCTTGGTGGGCTCCAGCAGCTCCTCGCCGAGGGTGCGGCCGAACTCCGCGATCTCCGCGTCCAGCGCCAGGCCCGCGCGGTCGAACAGCACGTGCCGGACCAGGGAGTACCCGTTGGAGTGCAGGCCCGAGGAGGCCATCGCGATCACCGCGTCACCGGCCCGGACGCGCTCCGCGCCCAGCAGCCGGTCCGCCTCCACCACGCCGGTGCCGGCGCCCGCCACGTCGAACTCGTCCGGACCCAGCAGCCCCGGGTGCTCCGCGGTCTCGCCGCCGACCAGGGCGCAGCCCGCGAGGACGCAGCCCTCGGCGATGCCCTTGACGATCGCGGCCACCCGTTCGGGGTAGACCTTGCCGACGCAGATGTAGTCGGTCATGAACAGCGGCTCGGCGCCGCACACCACCAGGTCGTCCACGACCATGCCGACCAGGTCCTGGCCGATGGTGTCGTACACGCCCATCCGGCGGGCCAGGTCGACCTTGGTGCCCACGCCGTCGGTGGCCGAGGCCAGCAGCGGGCGCTCGTACCGCTTGAGCGCGGAGGCGTCGAAGAGGCCGGCGAACCCCCCGAGGCCGCCCACGACCTCGGGGCGGGTGGCCTTCTTGACCCACTTCTTCATGAGGTCGACGGCGCGGTCGCCCGCTTCGATGTCGACCCCCGCGCCCGCGTAACTGGCCCCGGCGGTCGCCGGGGGTGCGGTTTCGGAAGGTGCAGCAGACATTGCTGGGAGAACTTTCGTTTCGGGGGTACGGCTCTACGGGCGACGCAGCGCGTCGGCGCCGCCGACCCCGGCGGTCAGCGTCTGGACGCCGTCCAGGTCCGCCGTCACGCGGTCCGCGGCCTCCGGCTCCAGGAGGTGCTTGCCCAGCAGCTCCGGATCGGGCAGCTCGATGGGGTACTCGCCGTCGAAGCAGGCGCGGCACAGGTTCGGCTTGGCGATCGTGGTCGCCTCGATCATGCCGTCGATGGAGATGTACGCGAGCGAGTCGGCGCCCAGGGACTTGCCGATCTCCTCGACGGACAGCCCGTTGGCGATCAGTTCGGCGCGGGTGGCGAAGTCGATGCCGAAGAAGCACGGCCACTTGATCGGCGGGGAGGAGATCCGGATGTGGACCTCGGCCGCGCCGGCCTCGCGCAGCATCCGCACCAGGGCACGCTGGGTGTTGCCGCGCACGATCGAGTCGTCCACGACCACCAGGCGCTTGCCGCGGATGACCTCGCGCAGCGGGTTGAGCTTGAGGCGGATGCCGAGCTGGCGGATGGTCTGCGAGGGCTGGATGAAGGTCCGGCCCACGTAGGAGTTCTTGACCAGGCCCGATCCGTACGGGATGCCGCTCGCCTCGGCGTAGCCGACGGCGGCCGGGGTGCCGGACTCCGGGGTGGCGATCACCAGGTCCGCGTCGGCGGGCGCCTCCGCGGCCAGCCGGCGGCCCATCTCGACGCGCGAGAGGTAGACGTTCCGGCCGGCGATGTCGGTGTCGGGGCGGGCGAGGTAGACGTACTCGAAGACGCAGCCCTTGGGCTTCGCTTCCGCGAATCGGGAGCTGCGCAGGCCGTGCTCGTCGATGGCGACCAGCTCGCCCGGCTCGATCTCCCGTATGAAGCTCGCGCCGCAGATGTCCAGGGCGGCGGTCTCGGAGGCCACCACCCAGCCCCGCTCCAGGCGGCCGAGGACCAGCGGGCGGATGCCCTGCGGGTCACGGGCCGCGTACAGCGTGTGCTCGTCCATGAAGACGAGCGAGAAGGCGCCCTGGACCTGGGGCAGGACGCGCGGGGCGGCCTTCTCCACGGTCAGCGGCTTGCCGTCCTCGTCGACCTGGCCGGCCAGCAGGGCCGTCACCAGGTCCGTGTCGTTGGTGGCCGCGACCTGCGTCGCCCGGCCGCCCGAGCGGGGCAACGCGGCGACCATCTCGGCCAGTTCGGCGGTGTTGACCAGGTTGCCGTTGTGGCCCAGCGCTATCGACCCGTGAGCGGTGGCGCGGAAGGTGGGCTGGGCGTTCTCCCAGACCGACGCGCCGGTGGTCGAGTAGCGGGCGTGGCCCACGGCGATGTGGCCCTGGAGGGAACCGAGGGAGGTTTCGTCGAAGACCTGGGACACCAGGCCCATGTCCTTGAAGACGAGTATCTGGGAGCCGTTGCTCACCGCGATGCCCGCGGACTCCTGTCCACGGTGCTGCAGCGCGTACAGCCCGAAATAGGTGAGTTTGGCGACCTCTTCACCCGGAGCCCAGACACCGAAGACGCCACATGCGTCCTGGGGGCCCTTCTCGCCGGGTAGCAGGTCGTGGCTGAGTCGTCCGTCACCACGTGGCACATCTGTGAGTCTAGGGCAGGTCGCCCGTTCGTCCGAACCGGGGATCGAACCGCGAGGCGGATCACATTCCCCGCGGCCCGCCTGCCGCCCGGGGTTTTCTCCCGTCGGTGCGGCGGTCTCGCGGCCTGTGCCGATCCCTTTCCGTCCGTTTTCCGGCCGGTTTCCGTCCTGGTTGCGTACGAAATGCGAGCGGGGAGGGTGGGGGGCTTGCGGGCCATCCGGGGGCGGGGGGAGGCGGTGCGGGAGTCGTGGGGCGACCCGTGGGCGGCGTGTGGGGGATCACGGTGGGAGGGCGGGGGCGGGTGGCCGCGCGCCCGGGTGGTGACCCTTGTGGATCGTGCGGATCGGTGTGTCGGGGGGCGGGGTTCGGGGGTTTGGGGTTCGGGGTTTGGGGTTCGCGTCTTGGGGATCGCGGGGTTTCGGGGTGGCCCCGGCGTGACGCGTGGTGGCACTTGGCATGTGACAGGCGGTTCGGACGAGGTCCACGGGACGGACAGGCACTTGACGTGCACGACCGATCACCGTCAGGATCCCGGCCATGCAGACCCCGCAGCCCTTCGCGCAGCGCCGCCACGTCGACCTCGGTCGCGTCGCCAGCGCCATCTGTTGCCGCGCCTAGCGCGGTCGTTGGGCTGTTCGCGCAGGTCACGGAATGAGTGTGACCCTCTGTCGCGGGGTGGTGTGCGTCGCCGTCCGGGCGTCTTTCCCGGGACGGGCCTTCGGCCGGTCCGATCGGTCGATCTTCGGGGCTGGTCGCGGCCGTTGAGGTGAGCGCGGGCCGTGAGGCCGCGTCGCTTCCGTCCTCGGGGTCGCTTTTCCTGATGGGTGAGTCGGCGGTTCCGTACGCCTGTTCGGCAACGGGCGGGTCCGGCCGAGTCCGTCGGCGACCGCTTCCGTGGTCGGACGCGTCCGTTCCCGGAGCGTTCCCAGGTGGGCTCCGTGACGCGCCTCGGTCCGCGGCCCGGCGTCCCTGAACTGCGCCCGCCCGCGTACGCCCGTCCCCGTCCCACGCCCGTACCGCGTCCGCTGTACGCCGTACGAGGCGCGCTGCCCCGTTCCCATCCGGCCGCCGCCCGGTTCCGCGCGCGGCCGTCCCCGTCCGTCCGTACGTCCGGAGGAAACCCCCGCCATGCCGTCCCCCGCCCCCAAGCAGCCCGAAAAGCCCGGTAACTCCCGTTCGGACGACGCCGTGCACGTCCCCACGCACGACGCCGCGCACGTCACCCCGCACGACGAGAACCCGCCGAAGGGCACCGGCATCAGCCGCCGCGCGTTCGGCGGTCTGGCCGGTGCGACAGCCATCGGCGCGACCGTCACCGCGACAGGCGCCGCCGCCCCCGCTGCCGCCGCCCCCGCGCCCGGCACGCACGCCGCCGAGCGGCCGTTCCGGGCCGCCACCGGGCGACGGGCGCGCCGTCCCAACATCCTGTTCATCCTCGGTGACGACCTGGGCTGGGCCGACCTGTCCTCGTACGGATCACCGCACATCCGCACCCCGCACCTGGACCGGCTGGCGCGCCAGGGCGTGCGCTTCACCCAGTCCTACTCCGGGTCGGCGACCTGCTCCCCCACCCGCTTCTCCCTCTACACCGGCCGCTACCCGGGCCGGACGAAGGGCGGGCTGGCCGAGCCCATCGCCGACCGGAGCTCCGGCCTGGAACCCGGCCACCCCACCCTCGCCTCGCTCCTCAAGGGGGCGGGCTACGCGACGGCGCTGATCGGGAAGTGGCACTGCGGCTACCTGCCGGACTACAGCCCCACCAAGTCCGGCTGGGACACCTTCTTCGGCAACTTCGGCGGGGCGCTGGAGTACTACTCCAAGCTGGGGCTGGCCGGTGAGTACGACCTGTACGAGGGCGACGCCACGTACAAGGACCTGCGGTACTACACGCGGATCATCACCGAGCGCGCCGTCGAGTACGTCGGACGCGACCACGACCGGCCGTGGCTGCTGAACCTCAACTTCACCACCCCGCACTGGCCGTGGATCGCGGACGGGGACGAGGAGGAGAGCGCGGAGATCGTCCGGCGCATCAAGGCGGGCGAGCGGGGCGCGCTCCAGCACCGGGACGGCGGCTCGCTGGCGAAGTACACCGAGATGGTGCAGGACCTGGACCGGTCGGTGGGGGAAGTGCTCGCCGCCCTCAAGCGCTCCGGGCAGGAGCGGGACACCCTGGTCTTCTTCGCGAGCGACAACGGCGGCGAGCGCTGGTCGTACAACTGGCCGCTGTCCGGCAACAAGGCGTCGCTCCAGGAGGGCGGCATCCGCGTCCCGACGATCGTCCGCTGGCCGGCGCGCCTTGATGGCGGGCAGGTCAGCCACGAACCGGTCTTCTCCCCGGACTGGACGGCCACCCTGCTGGAGCTCGCCGGTGCCCGCCCGCACCCGGCCTACCCCCTGGACGGGACGAGCCTGGCGGGGTACCTGCTGCGCGGGGAGCGGATCGCCGAACGGGACCTGTTCTGGCGGGTGCGCGGGGAGCGGGCGCTGCGCCGCGGCGACTGGAAGTACTACCGGGGGCGCGGCGGCCGGGACCAGCTCTTCCACCTCGCAAACGACCCGCGCGAGCAGGCGGACCGGGCAGCTGCCGAACCGGCCCGGCTGGCCGAACTGCGGGCGGCCTGGGAGAAGGTGGACGGCACGCTGCTGCGGTACGCGGAAGGGTGAGGGGGCGGGGTCGCTTCCCCCGCGCTCACCCCCGGCCCGTCGGCGAACCTCCGCCCTCACCCCATCAGCGGCAGATACGCCCCCAGATCGGCCCGCTCCCCGCTGGCCCGCACGGTCGCCGCGTCCAGCGCCGCGTCCCAGGTCGTCCGGCCGGTGGCCAGCCGCAGCCAGGTCAGCGGGTCGGTCTCGACCACGTTGGGCGGCGTGCCACGGGTGTGCTTGGGGCCCTCGACGCACTGGACGACGGCGAACGGGGGCACCCGCACCTCCACCGAGCCGCCGGGCGCCTTGTCGGCCATCGCGTCGGCGAGCAACCGGGTGGCGGTGGCCAGCGCCTGCCGGTCGTGGGCGATCTCCACTCCTGTGGCGGCGGCCAGGTCGTCGCCGTGCACGACGAGTTCGACGCAGCGGGTGACGAGGAAGTCGTCCAGCCGCATCGCGCCGACCCGGACGGCCAGCAGCCGGTCGTCCGGCGCGCCGGGAACCACGTCGGCGAACCTCTGGGCGGCCCGGTCCAGGAGCCCCGCCGGGTCGCCGGTCTCGGCGGCGGCCCGCACGACCTCGTCCACCCGGCCGGCGAGCGCGACCGTCGTGAACGCCCACCGGTCCAGCGTGACCTCCTGCTTGGCCGGTGCGGGCAGCTCGATGTTCTCGCACACGTGATCGATGACGACGGCGAGGTGGGTCACCAGCTCCCGCACCGTCCAGTCCCCGAGCCGGGTCGGCAGCGCGTACTGCGCGGGGTCCAGTTTCCGTACGGCTTCCTGGACCCGCGCCAGTTGCGCGCCGACGGCGGCGCGGGTCTTGGCGGGGTCGTAGCTGCGGGCGCGGCCCTTGCCGCTGTTGGCTCGTGGCATGCGCCGAGGCTACTGCGCGCGGGGATGATGGCAACGGGCCGCGGAGCCGGGCGGCCCGTACGGCAGCGCCCTACCGGTCCGCGGCCCCCGGAACCCCCGGGACTTCCGCGGCCTCCGCCACCGTGAAGGTCTCGCGTGGTCGTCAACCCCCCAGTCGTCGTCCCCCGAACCCAGCACCCGAAGAGCGACCGGCGCCCCGAAGACGCGACCGGCGCGCCCGTAGTGCGACCGGCGCCCCGAAGAACACCCGGCCGGTCAGTCCCGCGCCGCGGCCAGCATGACCAGCAGCGGGACGACCCTGCCGGCCGGCACCTCGTGGCGTCCGCGCCCGGTGGTGTGCAGCCAGCCCGCGGCGGTCAGTTGCCGCAGGTGGTGGTAGATCTGGCCGGTGGTGCCGACGCCGTCCAGCTCGGACAGTTCGGCGACCGTGCGACAGCCGGTGAGGATCTCGCGCAGCAGGCGCAGCCGGACGGGGTGCCCGAGCGCGGCGAACACGTCGGCGGCCGGCGCCCAGTCCTCGTCCAGCACCGCCCGGGTCGGCAGGCCGTACTGCCACTCGTACCGCTCCCCCGCCGTCGGCCGGACGGCACCGGTGAACAGCACGCCGCCGTCCGGGACACCGGCCCTGTCGAACAGCGCCTTGAGCCCTTCCAGCGCCCAGAAGTCCCCGGCGTCCGGCCCCCCGGCGGGCTCGGGCGCCGCTTCGCGAGCGCCCTCCAGGGCGGCGACCCGGCGTTCCAGCTCCGCCACGCGGCTTTCGAGGTCCACGTGTTCGAATATACGTAGGTACGTAATCGCCGACAACCCTCCCGGGAAGCGGAAAGAGCGCCGCCGGGCGGGGAGTTCGCCCCTGGGAACGCCAACGGCCCGTCCCCCGAAGGGAACGGGCCGCCGTACGGACCGGTACCGGACGCGTCAGCCGAACAGCTCCGGCAGCGTCGC
The DNA here is from genome assembly GCF_040611095.1 of Streptomyces sp. NPDC003077. Classification (NCBI taxonomy): domain Bacteria; kingdom Bacillati; phylum Actinomycetota; class Actinomycetes; order Kitasatosporales; family Streptomycetaceae; genus Streptomyces; species Streptomyces sp. NPDC003077. The sequence goes on from NZ_JBEXNM010000014.1 coordinate 60,725, forward strand.
CTCGTGCACCCGCCGCAGCTCCTCCAGCGGCAGCGAGAAGTGGCCCTGGAACTCGATCGCGTCGCCGTCGATCACGCCGACCCGCGTGGCCGGGAGGCCGCGCGCGCCGCACATGTCGGTGAAGCGGAGTTCCTCGCTGCGCGGGACGGCGACCAGGGCGCGGCCGGCCGACTCGGAGAAGAGGAACACGAACGGGTCGATGCCCTCGGGGACGATCATCCGGGCGCCCTTGCCGCCGCGCAGGCAGGACTCCGTCAGGGCCTGGATCAGGCCGCCGTCGGAGAGATCGTGCGCGGCGTCGACCATGCCGTCGCGGCTGGCCGAGATCAGGATCTCGGCGAGCAGCCGCTCGCGCTCCAGGTCGACCTTGGGCGGCAGGCCGCCGAGGTGGCCGTGGATCACCTGCGACCAGGCCGAGCCGCCCAGCTCCTCCTTGGTGTCGCCGAGGAGGTAGATCAGGTGGCCCTCGTCCGCGAACGCCATGGGCGTGCGGCGGTTGACGTCGTCGATGACGCCGAGCACCGCGACCACGGGGGTCGGGTGGATGGCGGCCTCGCCGGTCTGGTTGTAGAGAGAGACGTTTCCGCCGGTGACGGGGGTGCCCATCACCTGGCAGGCGTCGGCCAGGCCGCGCGTCGCCTCGGCGAACTGCCACATGACCGCCGGGTCCTCGGGGGAGCCGAAGTTGAGGCAGTTGGAGACGGCCAGCGGCTTGGCGCCGGTGGCGGCGACGTTGCGGTAGGACTCGGCGAAGGCGAGCTGGGCGCCCGCGTACGGGTCCAGCTTGGCGTAGCGGCCGTTGCCGTCCGTGGCGACGGCGACACCGATGTCGGTCTCCTCGTCGATGCGGACCATGCCGGAGTCCTCCGGCTGCGCGAGGACGGTGTTGCCCTGCACGAACCGGTCGTACTGGTCGGTGACCCACGCCTTGGACGCCTGGTTGGGCGAGCCGACGACCTTCAGGACCTGCGCGCGCAGCTCCTCGGCGGTCTCGGGGCGGGGCAGCCGGGCCGCGTCGTCGGCCTGGAGGGCGTCCTGCCACTCCGGGCGCTCGTACGGGCGGTGGTAGGTGGGGCCCTCGTGGGCGACCGAGCGCGGCGGGACGTCCACGATGCGCTCGCCGTGCCAGTAGATCTCCAGCCGGTCGCCCTCGGTGACCTCACCGATGACGGTGGCCAGCACGTCCCACTTCTCGCAGATCTCCAGGAAGCGGTCCACGTGCTCCGGCGCGACGATCGCGCACATCCGCTCCTGCGACTCGCTCATGAGGATCTCCTCGGGCGAGAGCGAGGAGTCGCGCAGCGGAACGGTGTCCAGCTCGACGCGCATCCCGCCCGAACCGGCCGAGGCCAGCTCGGAGGTGGCACACGACAGGCCGGCGCCGCCCAGGTCCTGGATGCCGGTGACCAGGTCCTCGCGGAAGACCTCCAGGGTGCACTCGATGAGCAGCTTCTCCTGGAACGGGTCACCCACCTGGACGGCCGGGCGCTTGGCCGGGCCGGTGGCGTCGAAGGTCTCCGAGGCCAGCACGGAGACGCCGCCGATGCCGTCGCCGCCGGTGCGGGCGCCGTAGAGGATGACCTTGTTGCCGGCGCCGGACGCCTTGGCGAGGTGGATGTCCTCGTGCTTCATGACGCCCACGCACAGCGCGTTGACCAGCGGGTTGCCCTGGTAGCAGGGGTCGAAGACGACCTCGCCGCCGATGTTGGCCAGGCCCAGGCAGTTGCCGTAGCCGCCGATGCCGGCCACCACGCCGGGCAGCACCCGCTTGGTGTCGGGGTGGTCGGCGGCGCCGAACCGCAGCGGGTCCATGACGGCGACCGGGCGGGCGCCCATGGCCAGGATGTCGCGGACGATGCCGCCGACGCCGGTGGCCGCGCCCTGGTAGGGCTCGATGTACGAGGGGTGGTTGTGCGACTCGACCTTGAAGGTCACCGCGTACCCCTGGCCGACGTCCACCACACCGGCGTTCTCGCCGATGCCGACGAGCAGCGCGTCGTTCTCGGGCGCCTTCTCGCCGAACTGCTTCAGGTGCACCTTGCTGCTCTTGTACGAGCAGTGCTCGGACCACATCACCGAGTACATGGCGAGTTCGGCGCCGGTGGGGCGGCGGCCGAGGATCTCGCGGATGCGCGCGTACTCGTCCTGCTTCAGGCCGAGTTCGGCCCACGGCTGGTCGGTGTCCGGAGTCGCGGCGGCGTGCTTGACCGTGTCCAGCGTCATGCGTTGACCAACTTCTTCAGGATCGAGGCGAAGAATCCGAGGCCGTCGGTGCGGCCGGTGCCGATCAGCGGCTCGACGGCGTGCTCCGGGTGCGGCATGAGGCCGACGACGTTGCCCGCCGCGTTGGTGATGCCGGCGATGTCGCGGAGCGAGCCGTTGGGGTTGACGTCCAAGTAGCGGAACGCGACCCGGCCTTCGGCCTCCAGTTCGTCCAGCGTGCGCTCGTCGGCCACGTACCGGCCGTCGATGTTCTTGAGCGGGATGCTGATCTCCTGGCCGGGCGTGTAGTCCGAGGTCCAGGCGGTGTCGGCGTTCTCCACCCGCAGCTTCTGGTCGCGGCAGACGAAGTGCAGGTGGTCGTTGCGCAGCATCGCGCCGGGCAGCAGGTGGGTCTCGGTCAGGACCTGGAACCCGTTGCAGATGCCGAGCACCGGCATCCCGGCCTTCGCCTGCTCGACGACGGTCTCCATCACCGGCGAGAAGCGGGAGATGGCACCGGCCCGCAGGTAGTCGCCGTAGGAGAAGCCGCCGGGCAGGACCACGGCGTCCACCTGCTTGAGGTCCTTGTCGCGGTGCCACAGCGGCACCGCCTCGGCCCCGGCGATGCGGACCGCGCGCTGGGTGTCGCGGTCGTCCAGCGTGCCGGGGAAGGTGACGACACCGATCCGAGCGGTCATGACGCGACCCGGACGGTGAAGTCCTCGATGACGGTGTTCGCGAGGAAGGTCTCGGCCATCTCGCGGATGCGGGCGAGGGCGGCCTCGTCGACCGGGCCCTCCACCTCCAGTTCGAAACGCTTGCCCTGACGGACGTCGGCGATCCCCTCGAACCCCAGGCGTGGCAGTGCGCGCTGCACCGCCTGCCCCTGCGGGTCGAGGATCTCCGGCTTGAGCATGACGTCGACGACGACGCGTGCCACTGGCACTCCCGGTGGTGTGGTGCGTAAGGCGGTGCGCTCACAGTACCGCGTTCGAAAATCTACGCGCATAGATATGCGTGCGGTCCGTCACAGGGCGCTATCCCCCACCGGTAAGGGGCAGTTGATCTTTTCGAGAATTTTCCCCGCCGCACATTGCCCGAAGACACGCTGACGAAATTAACTGGGCTTCACAATGCAATGCCGATGGCTGTACAAATGAAAAAGCATTGATCCTGTACAGCCGGATCCGTAGTATCTCCGCACGTCAGCAGGGGATTGCTGCAGGAAAGGACCATATCCGTGGCGCAGCGCGTAGTAGTCACGCTTTCCGACGACATCGACGGCGGAGAAGCCGCTGAGACGGTCAGCTTCGGTTTGGACGGGAACTGGTACGAGATCGACCTCAATCCCGCCAATGCCAAGAAACTCCGCGGCACCCTGGAGCCGTACGTGGAGGCCGGCCGCAAGCGCTCCAAGTCGGGCAAGGCGTACCACCGCACGGCCGTGACCGCCGACCCCGCGGCCGTCCGCGCCTGGGCCCGTTCCCACCAGATGGACGTGCCGCCGCGCGGTCGCATCCCGAAGAAGGTGTACGAGGCGTTCGAGGCGGCGAACCGGTAGCGAGGGGTGGCGGGGGCGTCGAGGCCCGGCATCGCCGCCTCGGCATCCGAACGGGTCGGGCGGGTCGAACGGGTCGGACGACCCGGGGCCGGGGCGGGAACGGATCGGGCATCGGGTCGGCCTGCCGGGGAGAAACGGTCCGGCGGGTTCGATGCGTCGGACCCGCCGGGTGGGTCGCGGGCCCCGGCCCGCGCCACCGCTCACCCGGCGGGTCGTGACGTCGCGGCGCCGCACGAGGTCGTGACGTCGCACGAGGTCGCGGCGCCGCACGAGGTCGCGGCGCCGTGCGAGGTCGTGACGTCGTATGGGGTCGCGGTGTCGTACGACGCCGCACCGCACACCCGCACCACGCACCCGCACCGCGTCGACCCGCGGCGCCCGTCCGCCCCCGCGCGGCAGCGCTCGTTCGATTCCCCGCCCCGGCGGCGCTCGTCCGGCCCTCCTCACGGGCCCACCGGACACCTCGCCGCGCGGACGTTCCAGGCACCTCGCCACACCCCTCCCCCGACCCCCGCAAATCCGGCGAACGTCGCAGGTCGCACCCTCTACAGGCCTGCGGACGAACGGACTTGCGCTGAACCCCTGATGATCAGCTAGAGTCTGGAGCACGCCGAGGGGCGAGGCCGAAAGGCCGAAACCCCAAGGGGTCACGCGGGTGTAGCTCAGTA